>PMYM01000004.1 GCA_003171235.1 Phycisphaerales bacterium
GACGTAATCGCTGTGGCACGACAAAACGCAGATTTGCACTTGACTGAGGCGATCATTATGCCATACTACTAGATAGTACAGTATGAGGATGCCGACATGCGACGGGTGTTCATGGAATTGCCGGCGTTCACTCGGCTGGTGGTTGGCAAGGAAATGTCGGATCGGCAAGTCGCCGGCATTCAAGATGGCATCCTGAATGGCGGCGGGAAGACGATCAGCCGCACCGGGGGCGTAAAGAAGATACGCTACGAAGGCGAAGGCAGAGGCAAGAGCGGGGGTTGGAGGGTGCTTTTTGCCGACTACGATCAATATGAAGTTACGGTTCTTATTTGGGCTTTTCCGAAGAATGAACAAGCGGAGTTGACGGAATCGCAGAAGAAAACGGTCCGGGCGCTTAAGGCTGAATTGGATAGAGAGATCAGGGTGAAATATGGCGAAAAAGAATGAATTCTTCGATGGTCTGCGAAGTGCCTTGCAGGAAGGCGTTGACGCGCTTCGCAAAGGGGAGGTTCTGACCATCCGCGAAGTTCACTTGCCGCCCCAGCCTAAGCCAATGTCGCCAAAGGAAATCATGACGCTGAGGAAGAGCAAGCTCCGGGTCAGCCAGCAAGTGTTTGCCAGGCTCGCCAACACCGCCCCGCAAACCGTTCATGCGTGGGAGCAAGGCAGAGCTAAACCGTCCGGCGTCGCCCTTCGTGTGTTGCACCTGTTCGACGACAAACCTGAGATAGCAATGGAACTCCTGTGCCGCTAGAGCACGGTCCGACCGGGAACGCCGAGCAGGCGCCTACCTCCGTGCCCGTGCCGGATGCGTGTGCCCAAGGACCTGGCGCGGCACAGCACGATCACCTTGACGATTGACAACTACACCCATGTCCAGGACGAGCAGCGTGCGGCGTTGCGCCGCCTGCCGCCGGTGGCGTGACGCCCAAATCTGCCTTCTTCCCCTCGCTTTCCAAGTCTGCATTTCTTGCGGAAGTACCGCGAAAAAGTCCGCCTGGAAACGACGTTTTTTCCTCCCCTCACGCCCGTGCCACTCTTGGGCAAGGCGCCGGGCGCCGGGTCAGGGGCGTCTTGCCAAGAGCGGATTTGGGCCCTATAGTCCCTGTAATGGCCAAGGTGCACGACATCGCGGTGCTGGGCGCGACGGCGGCGGGGTACGTGGCCGCGGCGGCCCTGGCCCGGCACAAGCACACGGTGGTGGTGGTGGACGCCCCGGCCGGCCGCACCGAATCGCCCCTGGCCGACTGGATTCCCTCCGACCTGCCGGCCGATTGCGAGTTGCTCCGCAAGGCCAAGCCCGCCCTGGGCGTGCCCTTCAAGAGCATGGTCTTTCACTCGGCCGACCTTACGCGGCTGGCGGAATACACCTCCCGCGGCACGCTGGGCTATCTTCTGCGGAGCGAGTTGCTGCTGGAGAAACTGGATGCCCTGGCCCGCAAGGGCGGGGTGGAGAAGGTCAAGCTCGAGCAGCCCCCGCGGCTGGAGATGCGCGAGACGGCGGTGCGCCTGCACGGGCCGCGCGAGCTGTTCAGCCAGTTGCTGCTGATCGCCCAGGACAATCCGGCCGAGGTGCTGGCCAACCTGGCCCTGCCGGTGCGGATGATCCCGCCGGAGCGGATGACCGTCTGCGGCCTGGACGTTCCGCTCTCGCGGGGGCGGGGGGCCAAGGCGGCGCCCGCCCTGCACGTGGTGGCCTTTGGCGGCACGGACATGATGGGCGTGTTTTTCGCGGTCGACGGCCTGATGCACGTGCGGATCGTCTCGGCGGTCTTTGCCCCGCCGGCCACCATCGACTCACTGGTGAAGCTGATTTCCGGCCTGCAAAGCAAAGGGTTGATCGAGGGCCGGTTGGAGCTGAACAAGGCCAAGGCGGCCATCTGGCACCCGCCCGGAGGCATGGCGCTGGAGTTGGAGACGCACCTGGCCAAGCGGACGCTGCTTTTGGGCACGGCAGGGGGGTTCGCCTCGGCCACCACCGGGCAGACGCTGGACCCCTCCGTCCGCAGCGCCCTGGTGGCGGCGGATGTGGCCGGCAAGGCCCTGCACAGCCGAAAGGTGCAGGAAACGCTTTGGGAGTACAAGAACCAGTGGCGGGCGACGCTGGCGGAGCGCATCCGCCCGCCGGGCACGAGCCTCCAGATGCTGCTGCCCATGGTGCTGTCCAACAAGGTCATCATGGGCAAGTTTGTCCGGGCATTCTTGTACGGGCAAAGCCTGTAAGATCGCGTGTGAAAGCGTGACGCCTGGGTGCCGTGGTTCGCGTAGCGCAGCGGAGCAACCACGTAAAACGCTTAGCTGAAGAGGGCCTCGACGAAGGATTCGGGGTCGAAGGCCTCGACGTCGGTGGGCTGCTCGCCCAGGCCGACGAACTTGACCGGCAGGTTGACNNGGCTTGGTTGATGGCGTTCTGCCCGGTGGTGGCGTCCAGCACCAGCAGCACCTCGTGGGGCGCCCCGGGGATCTTCTTGGCCACCACGTTCTTGATCTTGGTCAGCTCGCGCATGAGGTGGCCCTGGGTGTGGAGCCGCCCGGCGGTATCGACCAGCAGCACGTCGGCCTGGCGGGCAAGGCAGGCGTCGCAGGCGTCGAAGACCACGCTGGCCGGGTCGCTGCCCGAGGCGCCCTTGATGATCTCAACGCCCAGCCGGTCGGCCCAGATGGTAAGCTGCTGGACGGCCGCGGCGCGGAAGGTGTCGGCCGCCGCCAGCACCACCTTCTTGCCCTGGCTCTTGAGCATGTGGGCCAGTTTGGCCACGCTGGTGGTCTTGCCCGAGCCGTTGATGCCCGCCACCAAAATGACCGTCGGCCCGGCGGGGGCGAAGTGGAGGGTGCGGTCATCCGGAGGCCAGTACTGCTTCATCTCGGCCTTGAGGAAGTCCAGCACCTCTTCGCCGCGGGAGATGCGTTTCTCCTTGTAGGCCCGCTGGAGGTCCTGGCGGATCTTCAAGGCAGCGGCCACGCCGATGTCGGCGGCGATGAGCTTCTCCTCCAGTTCGTCCAGCAGGGCCTCGTCGATCTGCCGCCCGGCCAGCAGGCTTTTGAGCCCGCCCACCAGGGCCTGGCGCGTCTTGGCCAGCCCCGCCGCCAACTTCTCGATTGCCTTCCTAAAGAACGCCATTCGGGCCTCAGTGAAAAAGTAGCCGGTAGCCAGTGGCCGGTAGCCAGTGGCCAGGAGCCAGGAGGATTATTTTTCCTGGTTCTTTTGCCGCTGAAGGTATGCGATATAACCATTCAGCAGCCTAAGCACGTTAGCTGCATCTGCACGGCAGGTCTTGTGCATCTCTTGGGTAATGTAGCCTTCATCAAGGCAGGCGTTCAAGTCCTCTACCAGTTCCATCAGCGAACCTCTGGCCTGGCGGCAGAAGTGGCAGTTGTCCTGCCAGTGATGCCGCCCATAACCTTCGGCAATATTGTTGGTGAGTGACAACGATGCCCTGCGGATCTGGCTGACCAGGTTGAAAACCTCGCAATGAGGCAGGTCTGTTGCGAAAACATACATCCTATGCCGGAAGAGTCGTGCCGCCTTGTAGGTTTCCAAGTCTTCAAAACCGAATGGGCTTGCCTCCTTCCCATATCTTTCCTTCGCCGCTCTTTCCATTTCCTTCCCCGTTCCCTGATTCAGGCTTGCCGCTTCTTTTCCGATCCTGCGGACTGACCACCATCGCCTGGTTCCTGTTTTTTTCTGCTTCTTTCCTGGCTACTGGCTTCCGGCTACAGGCTACTCTTTTCCGGCTCCTGACCACTGGCTCCTGGGTCCTTTACCTTCTTGGCCACGGCGTCCAGCACGCCGTTGATGAACCGGGCGGACTGGGCGGAGGAGAATTCCGTGGCCAGTTTCATGGCCTCGTCGATGGCCACGGTGGCCGGCAGGGGGGTGCGGGTCATCTCGTAGGCGACCAGGCGGAGGATGTTGCGGTCCACCATGGCCATGCGCGGCACTTCCCAATGCTGGGCCTGGCCCGAGAGCAACTCGTCCAGCTCGACCCGGGCGGCGAAGACGTCGCGCATGAGCTGGCGGGCATAGACTACCGTTTCGAGGTTCTCGCGGGTGTCGGCGATGAACCGGTCGAGCATCTCCAGGGCCTTTTCGCCCTGGACGTCAAGGCAGGCCAGCCCCTGCAATGCCAGCCGGCGCGCTTGGTGATAAGCGATCACGGGTCACTTGCCCGAGGCGGCGGGCAACTGGCCCAGCAGGTTGGCCATCTCGATGGCGGCCAGGGCGGCGTCGGCGCCCTTGTTGCCGGACTTGGCGCCGGCGCGCTCGATGGCCTGGTCCAGGTTCTCGCAGGTCAAAACGCCGAAGATGACCGGCACCCCGGTCTTGAGGGCCGCGGACGCGATGCCCTTGGATACCTCGGCCGCCACGTACTCGTAGTGGTCGGTGCCGCCGCGGATGACCGCCCCGATGGCCACCACCGCCACGTAGTTGCCCGACTGGGCCAGCTTCTGGCAGATCAGCGGCGTCTCGAAGCTGCCCGGCGACCAGGCCAGGTCGATGCGGCCTTCGTCCACGCCGTGGCGGGCGAAGGCGTCCATCGCACCCGACAGCAACTTGCTGGTGATGAACTCATTGAACCGACTGACCACGACGGCAAACCGCCCCTTGGCCGGGGCGACCAGTTTTCCTTCGAATACCTTGGCGGCCATGGAAATAGCTCCCTAAGAGGTTGCCAAACTATACCCGCCGGCCGGCTCTTCTGCAATGCGAAGAAAGGCTTCAAGCTTCCGCCCTCAGGTTGGAGGCCTCAGACCTGATAACCGGGCGACCATGTAAGGCCATGACATGCAAACCTGCCATGCGTTTGCGACAAAGGTATTCACCCCCCAGGAGCATCGCGGCGATATTCTCTGTATCCTCCTTTGCCATAAAGCGTTAAGCAGAAAGAGTGCAGGAGAAGGGCGGAAAACTGCGGAAAAGTACGGAAAAATTCCGAGGTGTTTTCGTTCGTTTCTGAACGAATTTCAACGATTCCAAGTGCTTCAGTGAGGTTGGGCTGATCATTCGGCATGTCTTGGCGTGGTACTGCATCAGACTTTCTGCTCCGGCGGGGCGTCCCTGGCTGTACGAGGGAACTTGAAGGTCGCCGTGAGACCTTCCATTGATCCCTGATCCTCATCTTGACTTGTCAAAAACCTTCTCCGCCTCTGGCGGGCGGAAACACCCGTTGCCTGGTGTTAGGTAATAAGATAACATAGGGCAAGGCAAAAGTCAAGTGCAATCCGCGAGGGCCGGAGTTTGTTTTGAGCAGTCTGGCCATCCCCTGTTTGCGGCGTGGAACAAGACCTCTTCAGATTTCTTCAGATTATTGAAGCTCAACTTGCCACTTGGACTCCCGTGGGATCCCGGTCCCGTGGTGCAGGACGTTCTTCTCGACATGGGCGTTTAGAGCGCTTCACGGTCGGGTGAATTCGTGGCATGGGCATCTTGTCCATGCGTCGCAGGGGCGTCTCGCCCCTGCCAGTTTGCCGGACCACGGGCGGGACGCCCGTGGGACGCATGGCCGGGACGGCCATGCCACGACCCAAACAAACCTGAAGTGCTCTAGTAGTCTGTAACAGGAAATTCCACGGGTGGCACAGCCTTTCTAGGCTGTGCGCGCACAGGCTGGAAAGCCTGTGCCACCAAAGAACCTACCCATCGTTTTTGCTGTGACAGACTACTAGACAGACTGCCCAAGCAGGTCCAGCCCTGCCCAATCATCCAGGCCTTGCCCCTGGCACACCAGGCGCAGATCGTGGCCGCGGCGCAGCCCCCAATGGTGGGTCTGAAAGAAACCCAGGCGGTCGAAATCCAGTGGCGCACTGGGCGTGACTGAGCCTTGGCTTGAATGCACTGCCGGAGATGGTGTCGCCGACCTGGCTAGCACCGTGACGGCTGAAGCGTTCCTCATCGGCTGAGCAGCGGCCGACAGGGTCACAGGAGGGGCCCCGGTGATCGAGGTCGGGGCGGCATAGATGAACGACTTGCCGAAATTCGCCTCCAGGAGCTGGTAATCGGCGAAGGTGACCAGCCCGTCATTGTTGAAATCGCCGCTGCCCCAGTTCTGGCCGGTCAGGCCGAAGTGGGCTTCCAGTATCTGATAATCGGCGAAGGCCACCAGGTCGTCCTTGTTGGCGTCGCCATCCAGGAAGGTCTGGTTCAGAAGTACACTTACGGTGCTGTCAAAGTAGTAGTAGTTGGCCGTGGCCAGGTCGATCTTCCCATCGCCATTAAAGTCCGCGGCCGTCATGGAATTGGGGCCCGAACCCGTCGCGAAGTCAGTTCTGGTCCCGAAGCCGCCGCTGCCGTCGCCCAAAAGCACGCTGACGGTGTTGCTTTTGTTGTTGGCCACGGCCAGGTCTATTTTGTCATCGCCACTGAAGTCCGCGGCCGTTACGCATGCGGGCCCATTCCCCACGGTGAAGTCCGTCTTGAGTCCCAAGCCGCCCTTGCCGTCGCCCAGAAAGATGCTGACTGTGTTGCTATCGTTATTGGCCACGGCCAGATCGATCTTTTCGTCGGCGTTGAAATCCGCGGCCGTAATGGAAATGGGATATACGCCCGTGGAGAAATCCGTCCTAGTTCCAAAGCCCCCCGTACCGTCGCCCAATAGCACGCTGACGCTGCCGCGGCTAGCAACGGCCAGATCGAGTTTGGCATCGCCGTTGAAGTCAGCGGCAATAACGCTAGTGAGCCCAGTACCAGTGACGAAGTCCTTTTTTGAGCCGAAACCGCCACTGCCGTCTCCCAACAGGACGCTGACGGTGCTCCACCCCCGGTTAGCAACGGCCAAGTCGATCTTCGCATCGCCGTTGAAGTCGGCAGCCGTCACGGAAACGGGATTCGGGCCCGCGATGAAGTTAGTCTTGGACACGAAGCCGCCATTGCCGTCGCCCAATAGGATGCTGACGTTGTTAGTGCTGTAATTGGCCACTGCCAGGTCGATCTTGTCGTCGCCGTTGAAGTCCGCCGCCGTCATGGAACTGGGATATGGGTCCGTAGCGAAGTCCATACTTGGCCCAAAGCCGCCGCTGCCGTCGCCCAGCAGCACGCTGACGGTGTTGAAGTTGGCCGTGGCCAGGTCGATCTTGCCATCGCCGTTGAAGTCCGCGGTCGTCACGGACCAGGGATGTGAACCCGTGGGGTAATCAACCCGTGGCTGGGTGAAGGAGACGTTGCTGAGCAGGCAGCGCTCTTCCAACGGCTCGACCAACCAGCCGACCAAGTCCAGATTTCGTGACATGTCCGGTCCTCCGATTCCGCCCGGCGGCAAGATCGCGCAGCTCCCAAATCACCAGCCGGAGCGGTTGCCTTATTTGCCGATGCCCGTAGATGCAACTCGAAGACACAAATACACTACCGCGCATCGTCCAATCCGTCCAGATCGAATCTCCGCCGGGATTTCTTGCCGCCGGTCGGCTGTGCTGGTATGATTCCGCCCGGCCTCTTTGAAGCTTTTGCAATGTCCGCGCGGCCCGCCGGCGCAGCCAACGCCGGGCCACCGACAAGGCCCGGCCCCAAGGCAGGCAGGATGCCGCTTGGGCGTTGGTGGCACAGCCTTTCCAGGCTGTGCGCACAGGCCCGAATGCCTGTGCCACTGACAATTACAAGGAGCAAACGATGATTAAGCCCAGGCTGTTTACCCCCGGCCCCATCGAGGTGCCGCCCGAAGTGCTGGTCGAGATGGCCAAGCCCATCTTCCACCACCGCACCGAACGCTTCAAGGAACTCTTCAAGCAGACCAACGACGGCCTGAAGAAGCTGCTCCTTACCGAAAACGACGTGCTGACCCTGGCCGGTTCGGGCACCTCGGCCATGGAGGCGGCCATCGTCTGCTCCGCCCGGCGCGACCGCACGGTGCTGGTGGCCAACGGCGGCAAATTCGCCGAGCGCTGGGTCAAGGTGTGCAAGGCCTACGGCCTGGCTGTGGACGACGTGCCGGTCAAGTGGGGCACGGCCATTTCGCCCGAACTGGTTAAAGAAAAACTGGCCACGGGCAAGTACGGCTCGGTGGTGGTCACCCAGAGCGAGACCTCCACGGCCACGGCCGCCGACCTGAAGGGCATCGCGGCCGAGGTGGCCAAGACCGACGCCCTGCTGATAGTCGACGCCATCACCGCCGCCGGCGCCCTGCCACTGAAGATGGACGAGTGGGGCGTGGACCTGGTCGGCATCGGCAGCCAGAAGGCGCTGATGCTGCCGCCGGGCCTGGCGTTCGTCGCGGTGTCCAAGAAGGCCTGGGCCGTCATCGAGAACGTCAAGAGCGGCCTGCTGTACCTGGACCTGAAGGCCTACCGCAAGAGTCTGGCCGATTCGGACGTGCCCTACACCCCGGCCATCACGCTCATCCGCGGGCTGAAGGTCTCGTTGGACATGATCCACGCCGTGGGCATCGAGAAGGTGTGGGCCCGCACCGCCGCCCTGGCCGAGGGCTTCCGCCAGGCCATGCGGGCCCTGGGGCTGGAGGTCTTCTCCAAGCAGCCCAGCGACTCGGTCACGGGCATCATGTACCCCGCCGGCGTGACGGACAAGGACTTCCGCAAGGCCCTCCGCACCCGCTACGGCTGCAACGTGGCCGGCGGGCAGGGCGAGCTGGACGGCAAGATGTTCCGCGTCTCGCACATGGGCTGGGTGGACGCGGTGGAGACCATCGGGCTGGTGGCGGCGATAGAATACACCCTCAAGTCCCTGGGCCAGAAGGTGGAACTGGGCAAGGGCGTGGCCGCGGCCGCCAAGGCCATGGAACGATGGGAATAAGAAAGGCTGAAGGCTATAGGCTGCAGGCTAAAGACTTCAGGAAGCAAACCAAAGGCAACAGGCAACAAGGCAACAAGGCAACAGGAACGGCGTCAACAAAGGCAAGCCCTGCTGTGGCCTGTGGTCTGAAGCCTATAGTCTGTAGCCTCTCCCGTTAAGGCGATCGCTATGAAAGTTCTGGTGGCGGACAAGATCTCCAAGGTCGGCCTGGATTACCTCGACCAGCAGCAGGACGTGACGTACGAGGTGAAGGCCGGCCTGCCGCCCGAGGAACTGGCCAAGCTGGTTGGCCTGTACGACGGCATGATTATCCGCTCGGGCGTGAAGGTGACGGCGGCCGTGCTGGCCAACTCGGGCAACCTGCGGTGCATCGCGCGGGCCGGCATGGGCGTGGACAACGTGGACGTGCCCGTGGCCACGGCCAAGGGCATCATCGTCATGAACACCCCCGGCGGCAACACCACCTCCACCTGCGAGTTGGCCTGGGCCTTGATGCTGGCCATGGCGCGGAAGATCGTGCCCGCAGCCACCAGCCTGCGCGCCGGGCAGTGGGACCGCAAGAGCTTCGAGGGCAACCAGCTCGCGGGCAAGACCCTGGGCGTAATTGGCCTGGGGCGGATCGGCAAGGCCGTCGCCCAGCGCGGGCTGGCCATGGAAATGCGGGTGCTGGGCTACGACCCCTATTTCTCGGGCAAGACGCCGCAGGGTTCGCTGGAGATGGTGCGCAACCTGGACGATTTGTGCCGCCAGGCCGATTACATCACCGTGCACGTGCCCAAGAGCAAAGAGACCCTCGGCATGATCGGCGCCGCCCAGATCGCCAAGATGAAGGACGGCGTGCGGCTGATCAACGCCGCTCGCGGCGGCATCATCGACCCGCAGGCCCTGCTGGACGGGCTGGAATCGGGCAAAGTGGCCGGGGCGGCCCTGGACGTATGGATCGACGAGCCGCCCAAACTGGAGATCGAAAAGAAGCTCATCGCCCACCCCCACGTGCTGGGCGTGCCGCACCTGGGCGCCAGCACCGAAGAGGCCCAGGACCAGGTTTCTCTGGAGGCCGCCGAGCAACTGGTGGAGGCCCTGCGCGGCGGGCAGATCCGCAACGCCGTCAACGCCCCGGGCTTCGACCAGGCCCTGCCGGCCGTGCTCCGCCCATACGTCCAACTGGCCATGCGCATGGGCATCCTGCTTTCCAAGCTCACCCCCGGCGCGCCCGAGAAGCTCCAGATCACCTACCGCGGCGGCCTGGCCGACCTGAACGTCGCCCCCGTCACCACCTACCTGCTGGTGGGGCTGATGTCGCCCTACATGGCCCAGCCGGTCAACCTCATCAACGCCCCGGTCCTGGCCCAGCAGCGCGGGCTGGAAGTTGGCCAGGTAGCCACGAAGGACGTGCACGGCTTCGCCAACCTGATGGAGGTTTCGCTCAAGACCGACCAGACCGAGCGCAGCCTGGTGGGCACCATCTTCGGCAACAGCCTGCCGCGGATCATCGGCATCGACGGCTACCGGGTGGAGATGAAGCCCGAGGGCCACGTGCTGATCATCTTCAACGACGACATGCCCGGCGTGGTGGGCACCTTTGGCAGCATCCTGGGCAATAACAAGATCAATATCGCCGACATGACCCTCTCCCGCCGGGAAGACCCCAAGAAAGCGGTCATCGGCATCAACCTGGACAACGCCCCCAGCGAAGCGGTCATCGGGGAAATCCGTGGCCAGAAATTCGTCAACCAGGCCTACTACCTGGAACTGCCGCTGCTGCCTTCCGAAGAGCAGGGCTAAGCCGCGTTGGGGAATTCCGTTAGAAAGTTGTGGCCACTTCAACCGTGCCACTCTGAAAATCGTGCCACCCTCAAGTTGAGAGAAGCGAAGTTTGGGAGTGCGGGCTGACGCGTCTGAAACGGCGCATTTGCCGGCGCTGTTTCTAGCCATCCCGCCCGGGGGGCGATAACATGGGGCGAGGCCGCCAGGCGCTTGAGCTGGGTGGCACAGCCTTTCCAGGCTGTGCTGCACAGGCTCGAAAGCCTGTGCCACCGGAAAAAGACCATGAAGAACGCGCCGATGACGGCAGAGAAATTCCTCGCCCAGCCGGCCCGAACGCCCTGCGTGATGGTGCTGCTGGGGGGCGCCGGGTCGCTGGCCCAGCGGAAGATAGCCCCCGCCCTGTACAACCTCTCGCACGATTCGCTGCTGCCCGACGACTTCGCCCTGCTGGCCTCGGCCCGCACGCCGCGCAGCGAGCAGGAGTACCGCCAGTGGTTCCGCCAGGCCATCGGGGAGAATTCGCGCCGCCCCGCCCGGCCGGAGGCGCTGGAGTGGCTGCTGAACCGCTGCTTTTATCAAAGCCTGGGCGATGGCCCCTCCGACCTGCAGGCCCTCAAGACGCGCCTGGAGCAGCTTGACGGGCAGTTCCACACCGGCGGCGGCAGGCTGTTCTACCTGTCCATTCCGCCCGAGGCTTACGCCCCGCTGCTGGGGCGGCTGGGCGAGGGCGGCATCCTGGCCGGCGGAGACAAGCAGCGCGTGGTGGTGGAGAAGCCTTTCGGCCACGACCTTGCCTCCAGCCGGCGGCTCAACGCCCAGTTGACCTCGATCTTCGACGAGGAGCGGATCTACCGCATCGACCATTTCCTGGGCAAGGAAACCGTCCTGAACGTGCTGTTCTTCCGCTTCACCAACGCCATATTCGAGCCGCTGCTGAACCGCCGCTTCGTGCACGACGTGCAGATCACCGTTTCCGAGAGCGGCTCCATCGGCCACCGCGGCGAGTTCTACGACGCCACCGGCGCCTTGCGCGACATGGTGCAAAACCACCTGCTGCAGTTGCTCTGCCTGGTGGCCATGGAGCAGCCGGTGGAACTGGACGGCGGCTGGATCGGCCAGGAAAAGGTCAAGCTGTTTTCCTCGATCAGCCCGCTGACGCCCGAGGAGGTGGCCGCCGGCGCCGTCCGTGGCCAGTACGGCCCCAGCCGCGACGGCAAACTCAAGGGCTACCGCCAGGAAGAGCGCGTCGGGGCCGACTCGCAGATCGAGACCTTCGCCGCCGTCCGCCTTCAGATCATGAACAACCGCTGGGCGGGCGTGCCCTTTTACCTGCGCACCGGCAAGCGCCTGGGGCGGCAGGTCAGCGAGGTGGTGGTGACCTTCCAGCGCGAGGCCGTCAGCCTGCTGGGCCGGGAAGCCTGCCCCTGGCGCATGCCCAACCGGCTGTTCCTCCGCCTCCAGCCGGCCGAGGGCATCTCCATCGGCTTCGACGCCAAGAGCCCCGGCCAGTCGCTTCTGCCCCGCCCGGTGCTGATGGATTTCGATTACAGCCAATTCCACTCCCAGGGCCCCGAGGCCTACGAGCGGCTGCTGCTGGAGGCGCTGCGCGGCGAAAGCTCGCTGTTCGCCCGGGCCGAGGAGGTCGAGGCCTGCTGGCGAATCGTGGACTCCATCCGGCAGGCCTGGGACGCCGGCATCAGCCCGCTGCAGATTTACCCGGCCGGTTCGCCCGGGCCCGACCGCGCCAACGCCATTCTGGCCGACCCCGAAACCTCCTGGCAAACGCGCGTGACAGCCGAAGGCGTATGATCTATGATAAGGGCGGCCAGGCCGGTTGATGAAGTGCCAGATAGCCGCGCTGCCGCAGGAGAATAGCCGTGAAGGCATCCGCACCGGTATTGCTGGTAAAAGAATCCCCCGCCGCCGCGGCCGAACTCGCCGCCGAACGCTTCTGCGCCATCGTCAGCGAACGTGCCCTGGCCAGCGAGAACGTCAACGTCGCCCTCTGCGGCGGCACCACCCCGGGCGAGCTCTACCGCCGACTGGCCGCCCTGCCCCTGTCCGACCGCATGCCCTGGGACAAACTCCAGTTCTTCTTCGGCGACGAACGCGACGTGCCCCAGGACCACGTGGAAAACAACTACCGCCTGACCCGCAAAACGCTGCTGGACCACGTGCCCATCCCCGTGCACCACGTCCACCCCATGCCGGCCGATTCGCGCGACCTGGCGGCCGCCGCCGAGCAGTACGAGAATCTCATCCGCCGCCTGGTGCCGCCGCGCGAAAGCGGCGACGACACGCCCTGCTTCGACCTGGTCCTGCTGGGCATGGGCGGCGAGGGCCACACCGCCAGCCTCTTCCCCGACACCCCAGCTCTCTCCGAGCGCCGCCGCCTGGTGGTCTCGCAGTACGTGCCCGTCATCGGGCGAAACCGCATGACCTTCACCTTCCCGCTCATCAACGCCGCCCGCTACGTCATGTTCTTCGTGACCGGTTCGGACAAGGCCCCCGCCATCGCCGCCGTGCTCAGCGACGACCGGCAGCTCAAGACCCACTACCCCGCCAGCCGCGTCCAGCCGACCCGCGGCGAACTCATCTTCGTGCTGGATGCCACCGCCGCCCGCAACGTGATCCAGAAGTGAAGTCAAGCCCGAAATCCGCCGGCGGGGCGATTACAGGAACAACCCCGGCTCGACCTTGAAGTGTGCGGCCAGTTTCTTGATATGGGCCTTGCTCAGGCCTCGCCGGGCGGCCAGGAGTCCCGCGCCCAGCGTCCGGTTGCCCAGCAGCCGGCCAAGGTCCGAAGCGGTCATGGCGTGCTCTTTCAGCAGCGCCTTGAGGGCGTCCAGCGGGGTAATCCGCGAATCGTCAATGGGGAAACGCTCGGCTTCGTAGGCTTCCACGAAGGTCGAAAGGGCCTCAAGGTAATCTTCCTGGTCGGCGTTAAGATTAAAGCCGGCCAGGCGGTCAATCATTTCCGTTGCGTTGGCAAGGTCAACGTCATCGTGAATCGGGCGCGGGGGCAACATGGCCGCAAGAACGCCATAGGTCTTGGGCAGGGGCCGGAAGTCATTCCTTGTTGCCGTCTTCATAGCACTTCTTTCCACATGGCTTTGTCATACTCGGCGTGCGTAAGGGCCATCAGCGTAAAGGCCAGTTGCCGGTTGTAATGAATCGCCGTTATCAGGCGATACTTGTTGCCGGCGATATTGAAAACCACAACTCTTCGGCCGCTCTTGACCGTTACGGCATCGGCGTGGGGAAACGTCGCCCGCACGTCTTGAAGGCACGTCCATCGCGCCGCCTTGGCCAGCTTATGCCAGTACAGCAGGCCGCTTGCGGCTTGCGGATTCCGCCGCCAGTAAGCCGCCAAAGTTGCCCGCTTGATGATCCTCATGCCTTCACTGTCTACATTATGTATACGCCTTGCATCGGCCTGAGGCAAGGAAAACTTGCGGAATTTCAGTTATGCACCGGCCGGGGGCGCCGCCCCTGACGGGGCCAAGGCAAAGGGCAACCCGAGTTGTCGGGCAGCTTGGACTACCGGCTCGGGGCTCTTTGCTCCGGGCCACTGGCTACTGGCTACAGACCACTGGTTACTGGCTCCTGACTCCCGGCTAGTAACTCCTGGCCACAACCATTTGTTTGCGGGCGACGAAGGTTCTATATTGAATGCCCTGGAAGGAGCCCCAAGGTGGTCGCGAAGTTGCTATGGCAGGCGCTGGGGGGAATGCTGGGGATATGGGCGCGCTATTTGCCGGGCGGGCTGGTGCGGAACCGCCCCTGCCAGTCCCGCGGCCAGAGCGGAGTGGAGCCGCGATGAATCGGCTGGGACGTCAACTGGGGTTTTTCCTGGCGGCCTCCGCCTTGGCGGGCCTGGGGGGATGCCGTTCCCTGGACCTGGCCAAGTCGCTCTTTCACGACTACCGTTCCGGCCAGGCTGTCGCCGCCGATCACAACGTCCTTTTCTACGCCGGCGATCTGCTGCTGCGCCCCGGGCAGACGGGCCAGTTGTCGGCCCGCCTGGAAACGGTGCACGCCTTCCACGGCGTGAGCGGCGTGACGGTGGCGTTCTTTTTGGGCGACCAGGAGGTCGCTCGGGGAGTTACCGACGAAAAAGGCCTGGCCCGGTGCTTCTGGCGGCCGGAGGGGGCCGGTTCATACCGCCTGCGGGCACGCTGCGTCCGCCTGCCCCCCGGCATCGACAAGGAGGAGCGCAACGCCGACCAGGCCGTAGCTGACCTGCTGGTGGAAGTGTGCCCGCCCCAGCGGAAATTCCTGGCTGTGGACCTAGACCACACCCTGGTGGACGAAAGCTTCGGCAAGGTGCTCACCGCCCAGCAGTGCCGGTACATGGCCGGTTCGCCCCAGGCGCTGACGCGACTGGCAGGCCAGTACGGCATCATCTACCTGACCGCCCGCCCCGACGCACTGACGCGCAAGAGCAAGCTCTGGCTGGCCCAGTGCGGCTATCCCCCGGGCGTGCTAATCACCTGCAGCAGCCTGAACGATTCCCTCCACCACGGCGGGCAGTACAAGTCCAACCGGCTGGCGAGCCTCAGGAATGATTTTCCCAACATCCAGGCGGGAGTGGGGGACCAGGCCTCCGACGCCCAGGCCTACCTTGACAACGACATGACGGCCTACGTTATCACCTCGGCCGCCCCCGGCAGCCGCCGCGCCAGGAAACTAGCGGGGGAATTGGCGCAGTTGGACGCCGGCGGGCGGTTGGCCCGGGCCGGCCGGCTCATCGTCGTGGCCAACTGGGCACAGATCGAGCAGGGGCTGACAAGGGGGCAGTCTTTCCCGCCGCAGGCGATGCTTGGCCGGCGGTAGGGGGGCTACCTTGGGGCAGACGCCGAGCGATTCTTCTCCAGGTCGCGCAGGAAGGCGTCGTCTTCGGGGGCTTTTTCCCGATTGAAGCGCAGGCCGTTGGCCTCGCTGTACGCCCGGTCGTAACTCCAGCCCTCTTCCAGGATGCGGTACGCCGCCGCCAGCACTCCGGTGCGGAGCGAGCCGAATTCGCAGTGCACCAGCACCGGCTGGCGGGAGGGGTTTCTTACCAGGTCCAGGAACTGGGCAAACTGCTCCTGGGTGGGCGGATGGCCGTCGCGGCTCATGGGCATGTCCACCAGCTCGAGGCCGTGCTCCCGGCAGAAGGACTCTTCCAGCGCATAAGCGGGTGCATCTTCACCCGGGGGGCGAAGGTCCAGGACGGTCTTTATGGGGTAGCGCGCCATGATCCATTCCCAGCCCTTGGCGTCGGGTTGGCCGGTGCGATACAGCACGTCCGGCTTGACCACGGCGAAGTGGTGGGGCTTGTCGCGATAATGCCCAAACCACACCCCTCCGGCGACTCCCGCGATCACCAGGACCGCCGCCGCCAACCACAACAGCCGTTTACGGTTACGCATAATGAGAGTCTAACCACCCGCCTGCCCGAATGTAAAGCCTTGGCGGCAAGGGGGTGCATTAGCGTTTTGGGGNNCCCCAAAACGCTGATGCACCCTCGGCAAGGTCAAACGGGCGAACAGCATTGCCATTCACCCGAATAGGCAGTAAAATCGCCAATTCTCCGGCCGGCGGGCCGGGGTTAGTGGAGCAGGGCGCGAGGAGCGGCCCGGAGGCCGGCTTTGACGCGACGACACTGAAAATCCTGGAACTATTGAGAAACTGACATGGCGTATCGCACCGCAATCATGGGCGCCACCGGCGCCGTCGGAACCGAGTTTCTGGCCATCCTGGAACAGCGCAATTTCCCCCTGGCCAGCCTGAAGCTGCTGGCTTCGGCCCGCTCGGCCGGCAAGAAACTGTCTTTTCGCGGCGAGGAACTGCCGGTCGAGGAGCTGACCGACAAGAGCTTCAAGGGCGTGGAACTGGTGCTGGCGTCGGCCGGCGGCGACCTCTCCAAGAAGTACGCCCCCGTGGCGGTGGCGGCCGGGGCGGTGGTCGTGGACAACACCTCCGCCTTCCGTATGGACCCGACGGTGCCCCTGGTGGTGCCGGAGGTCAATCCCCAGGACATCGCCAGGCACAAGGGCATCATCGCCAACCCCAACTGCTCGACCATCATCATGAACGTGCCGGTCTGGCCGCTGCACCAGGTCAATCCCATTCGGCGGATCGTGGTCAGCACCTACCAGGCCGCCAGCGGCGCCGGGGCCAAGGCCATGGAGGAACTCAAGGAGGCCGCCCGGGCCATGCTGGACGGCCGCGGCTTCACCCCCAAGGTGCTGCCGCACATGGCGGCCTTCAACGTCTTCAGCCACAACTCGGCGGTGGGGCCCGACGGCTACAACCTCGAGGAAACCAAGATGGTCAAGGAGACCTGGAAGATTTTCCACGATCCGGCCATCCTGATCACCGCCACCTGCGTGCGCGTGCCGGTGCTGCGGGCCCACAGCGAGGCCATCAACCTGGAATTCACCCGCCCCATGACCGAGCAGCAGGTGCGGGAGATCCTTTCCCAGGCCCCCGGCGTCAAGGTCGTGGACGACCGCCAGAAGAATTATTTCCCCATGCCGCTGGACGCCTCCGGGCAGGACGACGTGCTGGCCGGGCGCATCCGCCAGGACTACAGCGTGCCCGGCGGGCGGGGCATCGCCCTGTTCGTCTGCGGCGACCAGATCCGCAAGGGCGCGGCCCTGAATGCGGTGCAAATTGCCGAAATGCTGCATTAAACTTTTCCCGCCGGCGTTAGGAACAGCAGGCGCGGTCGAAAGCCCGCCTGCCCGCGGCGGAGAACCTGCTGGTTTGGGGCCGCGCCGGCCGATATCTCAGGTGAGGTATTGTCCTGGCGCCGCTATGAGTTCTGCCGAGTTTTGCGGAACTTTTTGTCTCGGCGCGGGTCTAATTTCTATGTACGTTGGCTAGGGGCGAATATGCGAATGACAATCCTGGCAGTGCTGGTGTGTTCGGCCGCGAGCATGGCGGCGGCGGCTGAGCCCGCCACCCTACCTAGCCCCGAGGCCAAGCTCATAACCGACCTGTACGGCAAGCGCATTGCCGATGCCATCGCCAGTCACAACGCCACCGACAGCATAGTCCTGGCCAACGAGATGCTCACGGGGGCCCAGGACCAGGCCAACCCGGTGAATTTGCGGGCGTTGCTGGCGGTGGAAGCGGCCAGGCTGGCCAGCACGGTCGGCACCAAGGACGCCGCCGACGTGGCGCGCAAGGCCCTGGCCCTGACCGATTCGCTCAACCCTCAGCCCAGCCTGGAGCGCCAGCAGAGCGAGGTGCAGATCTTCCGCCAGTTGCTGTCGGCGGCGCGCAGCAACGCCCCCACGGAATGCCCCGGCCTGGCCGGCAGCCTGGTAAAGGCTTCGATGGTCCTGGCCAGAGCCCAGGCCCTGGCCGACAAGGCCGACGCCGCCAACGCCACCCTGGCCTCCGCCCGCACCGACGTCCGCACAGCCAACGACCCCGACCTGGAGGAAGACCTGGCCGCCCTGACGAAGGAGCTGAAGGTGCTGGCCTCCAGGGCCGCCCGCATCAAGCTGGCCCAGGACCAGCTCGAAAAAGCCCAGACCGACGGCGACGCCGCCGGCATCAAGTCCGCCCGGCAGAGGCTGGGGCTGGTGTACTTGCTGGTGGACGGAGACGCCTCCAAGGCCGGCACGCTGCTGGCCGGAACCGACTATCCCAACGAACCGGCCGTCACCGCCCTGGCCATGTTCCTGGCCGACAGCAAACGCCTGCCCGAAGGCGACAAGTGCGGCGACGTGGTCGACGCCCTGCTGAAGACAGCGGCCGCCGCCGAACTCGAACAGGCCAAGGTGAAAATCGCCTCCGCCACCGCCGATCTGTGCCGGGCCTTTGTCAAGGCCAATCCATCCGGGCTGGCCGCCACCAAGGTCCGCCTGCTGCTGGCCCAGGCGGAGGACTTGGCAGGGCAGAGCGAATCGGCCAAGCTCATGGCCAGGATCAAAGACAATTACCCCGGCCTGGGCGCGCGCATGGAATTCCTGCACGACGGCGTGCTGAAATTCACCTACGACTTCTCAACCAGGAAACAGGCCAAGGACTGGAGCCCGCGGACCGAGAACGAGACCTGGGAACTCACCGCCGGCTCCGGCGACTGCCTGATAGGAAAGCCCAGGAGCCACCAGTACATCCAGATCCACAATCGCCTGTACTTCAAGGCCGACAAGCCGCTCAAACTCTCCTTCAGGGCCGCCGGCACCAGCGACCTGACCGGCTATCTGCTCTTTTCGCAGAGCTGGATTGGCCGGGTGAGTTGCCAGCTCGGGGCCAACAACAACACCGTCAGCACCATCCGCCAGGATTTCGATAACCTCTGGAGCGACAACAACGTCCGCGTGGGGCGCGGCGTCCATCGCATAGAGATTTCCTGGGACGGCCAGAGCAAGGTCAGCTATGCCGTCAACGGCGTGGCCCTGGGCACGGGCACTATGGCGCGCAACATGGCCGACGCCATGCCCCGCGGCAGGATTCAAGTGGCCCTGGAGACGGCCGGCTACCAGGCCAGTTTCGACGACGTGGTGATTGAAGGCGCCATCGTCGAAGACCCCAACGAACCCATCGGCCCCGCCGGCAGGCCGGTAGGAGCAAGGGGCGGGGTATCGGTTCCCTCCAACGCCGTCGAGGTCAAGATCGAGCCCTCCAGCGCTCCGGGCCCGCAGCGCCCGGAGTAGAGCCAAGGCGATGGACAGCCAACTTCAAGGCGATCTTCCGGCTGTTCCCACCCGCAATCTCAAGTTGGTGATCGCCTACGAGGGCACGCGCTACCACGGCTGGCAGCGGCAGGCCCCCGGCACCGACACCGTTCAGGAACGGCTGGAACTTGCGGCCGGTCGCGTGCTGGGCCACCCCGTCAAGCTCAACGGCGCCGGCAGGACCGACGCCGGCGTCCACGCCGCCGGGCAGGTCGCCAACATCGCCACCCCCAATTTCAGCATCCCGGTTGTGAATTTCCGCAAGGCCCTCAACGCCAAGCTGCCCGGCGACATTGCCGTGCTCTCGGCCAACTGCGTCAGCCCGCTTTTCCACGCCTCGCGCAGCGCCCGCGCCAAGACCTACCGCTACCGCATCTACACCGCGACTACCCCTGACGTGGCCGCCGCCAATTGGGTTTATCACTACTGGCACGGACTGTCGGCCGAGCGCATGGCCCGGGCGGCCTGGCGGCTGGTCGGCACGCACGATTTCCGCGGCCTGGCCTTCGCCGCCGAGCAACGGGAAAACACCGTCCGCACCATCCTGGCCTGCTCGGTCTGCCAGGCCGGGCGGGAAATACACATCTTCGTCACCGGCACGGGCTTTCTGTACAAGATGGTCCGCAACCTTTCGGGCACGCTGCTGGAGATCGGCCGGGGACACTGGGAGGAGGATCGCATCGACCAGATCCTGGCCACCCGCGACCGCGCCTACGCCGGACCGACCTTGCCGGCCGGCGGCCTGTGCATGATGTCCGTCGATTACCCGCCGGAGTTGGAGAAGCCGTAGGTAGAGGTTATCTTCCCTTATTTAGCCCCCGGCCCTTGTAGCCGGGGGCTAAAGTCTGAGTGGAAACACCACAAATCTAAAAATCTTCTTCTGCGTTCTCATGCACTTGTACATGAAAATTTTCATGTGCAAGGCGATAATACAAGCAAGGAGGTAAATCCATGATCGGCGTTGTGACTAAGAAACGACGGAATGCCGTTGCTAAAAGAAAGGCCTCAAACATCCGAGTCCTGCGGGAGCGGCTGAAGATGCCTCAGCGGGTGTTCGCCCGGCTGGTGGGCGTTTCCGAACGCTCTTTGATCAAGTACGAAAGCCGCGACGAGTACGGAGAGGCTGTTGAAAGGCAGGTATCCTCTTTGGCCAGGTTGGAAGCAGCCTTGGCCCGGGTGGTCAAACGCGAGAGTATAGGGGAATGGTTCCAGAAGCCAAATCCGGCATTTGATAATCTCAAGCCGCTTGAGGTCGTCGAGCGGGGGGAAATCGACCGTCTCTGGGCGATGATCTACCAGCTTGAATCCGGCACGGTGAGTTGAGTGCCCCGTGCAGCTTGCCGCGAAGCGGCTAAGCCGCACGCCTGAGACCTACGGCTCTTCCCATACCAATTTCTCTTTCCAAGGCTGCTCCTGCCGGCTGATTCGCTTTCCCTCCCCGGTGTCGGGCTGAATCTCCCAGAGTTCGCGATACGCCAGGAGTTTCCCGGGTCCCGGTTCTCTGCCGCAGGTACCTTCAACCTTGACGACAAACGAGCGCGAATCCTGGTTCCAGCGGACAAACCCGAAGGGGTAGACGTAGTAATGATCGTCGTTGGGGTCCTGGGTCTTTTGAACGGGAACCTCTACCGCAGTCGGATCGGGCCCCAGGCTCACGACCTCCATGGGTTTGTCGTGCAACCAGGCCTCAATGACCACGTACCTCTCATCGGGCGATACGTGAAAGCCTTGCCCTTGGGTGATCGCGCCTGGCTTAGACCGGTCCCTCGGGAAAGACCAGACACTCTTGTTGTCCAACAGCACTGTCTGTTTAACAACATACTCGTTGACCTGGTAGAAAGGCGGCGGGAAGCGAGTAACCCTAACCCGCTCTTTCAGCAGCGTGCGCGGCGAGAGGGACTGCACTCGCTCCTGGTAAGAAGGGAACAGGAAGGCAAGGCAGAAAGCGACGCAGCCGCCCACCAGCAGCAGTGTGATCCCGACGAGCAGTATGTTCGAGACCTTTATGCGCATATTGTTTTCGTTCAGGGCGCCATATGCGTCAGTAGCCAGATGAACCCTGTAATCGCCACCAGCGGCACCGCAACCGCCACGACTATCAGGATAAAGCAGGTCTTTCGGACAGGCGACAACGGTTGCCGCGCCAGCCACCAAACAAGCACGCCGCAACCCCATACCAGGCCGAACGGGCCTACGGCAAATACTGGGCAGGCCCACGGGAGGCCGGGTGAATGATAGATGGACATATTGAAATGGAGAAGGTAAGCCAAAAACACGATGCCGGCCCAGACCCAAGGGAAAAGCCTCCCGCGGCGTCTTGGGCTCTGGGGCAGGTCGTTAGGTTCCATGCGATTCTATTTTCCCGTTTGCAATTCCGCGTGCAGCCCGCCGCGAAGCGGCTAAGCTGCACGCCCTACGGGTAAATCTCGTCCACGAACTTGATTCCGACCGGGACGTAGCCCAGGGCGGGCAGGCGCTGGCGGTCCACGCGCACCACCCGGGCCAGGAGGGTTCGTTCGGAAAGCTCGGCCAGTTCCTGGCGATCGTGGGCGGGAATGTAGAGCTGCACCTGCTGGCCCGGGGCCATCGGCGCCGCTGCCGGCAGGTACAGGAGCATGCCGCCCTGGCTGGCGTCCACGCTGCGGGCGGGAAAATCTCGTTGCGAGGGCAGGTGATGCAGCGTGATCGACGCCGACAGCGGAAACCGCGCGCTCCGCCTGCGTTCAGCCACCGGCTTGGCAGACATGTCCTACTCCTTTGTCGTGCGGATTCTACCCGATAGGCGAGGCCCTGGATAGCCCGCTACCAGGAATGAACGCAATATGCACAGCTTCCTCCATGGACGGATAGGCAAAAGGGAACTCTGAAAAACTCCGCCACAAAGACGCCAAGTCCGTAACGCCTTAAGCGCTGAAAAAGGTCGAAAACCTGGTGGAAGCATTCATCATCGAGCTAGGGTGACGCCAGAATCCTGAAGGAAGCCGCCATCCGCGGTTTATCGTTCATCATTTACTGTCCTTCTGAGTAGTTGGTTGCGTCACGACCGCCGGGTCGCCCCAGACGGATTCGTCATTGCTGGTGTTGAATCCGCCTTTCCCACAATCGACCGCCAGGCTCAAGACCACGCCCTGGCCGGCGTACTCCCCCAGCGGGATCAGCGCATCTTTCCAACCCTGGGTCGTATCACGTTCCTGATGCCAGATTTCTTTGCCGTTCACGCGCACCACGAAATTGACGCCGTCCCCCGCTCCGCCGCCACGGCCCAGGGACAGGCGCAATGCCGCATTGGGATCCTGCGGCAGGGCCACGAACCCATCGATGGAGATTTCCGATCCCCTGCCACCGGTCGGGGGCAAGACCTGGTAGCCGTCATGGGTTTGCCCGTCAAAGGTAAACTTGCGATGGCTGATCAGCTTGCCTTCCCGCACGATCTGCCCATTGCTGGTGACGTGGTATTGCCAGGTTGCCAGCGGCAGCGGCTCCCCCGGTGTAATGGGTTGCGGCTGGCCGATGGCAAACAGGAGCGTCGCCGGGAGAGTGATCGTTTTCTGACCGTTCTTGCGCCCGTCCGGCCCCCCGGAGCCCAGCAGCGAGACTTTATCCCGCAGCAGTTGCCAGGCGACGGCCCCGTCCCCCTTGCCGTCGATCTCTACCAGGCAGTACTGATCGGTCAGGCGCGTCCCCTTGATGCGCGCCCCTTCCGGGAGGTCGGTGATCTTCACCGGAATATTCGCCGGTTGACCGGGGAAGACGCAGTACCAGTTCTCGGGGCTCAGCCCGATGGGGCCTTTGGCGTCGTAGGCTACCCAACCGTCGATCGTCGCCGGGTACGACAGCGACAGGCGGGACACCCCGCTCACGCGCGCGTAGCGCAACTTGTCGCCCTGCGGCGTCACCTCGCAGCAATAGGTGCACTGGTCGCCGCGCAGGTATTTCACGATCTGCCCTTGGGCATTGCGCTGATACGCCACCGCGCCGGGCTCCCATTTCTCCGGGAAATACGGGCGGAACCCCTGGGTGAGCAGTTTGGCGCGCTCCAGCATTACCCGCGCCTCGCTGAGACGATCATCCGGCGTGGTGCTCCAGATTGGAATCGCGCCGAGGACTTCGTCAATGTTCATTTCCCGATGGAATTTCAGCGTGTCGCGAATCATGACGTTGTGCGGCCAGAGCAGGCAGTAATCGTCGAACAGGTACGCCAGCAGCGGATGCGGCTGGGTGGGTGCGGAGATTTTCTTCGCGTGCTCTTCGCCGAACCAGGCCAGGAAGGTCTGCATGCCGAAATCCTCCCGGCAGGCGTTCATTTCGTTCCAAAACTCTCCGCCCAGCGCCGACTGCGGCGTTTTCGCGCGGATGGCATCCTCGCCGACGATCACCGCTTTGCTGAAGGTCAACCCCTCGACCAGACCCGAACTCCCCGACGCGCAGCCGCTGACGTCCTGGTAGAGATAGTCGATTCCATACTCCTGCGTGATCTGCGCCATGCGCGTGCTGTAGGACTCGCGCCACTTCGTGCTGCCCGGGTGGACATACTGCAGCCAACCCTCTCGCACCCCTTTGGGTTTCTCCTCTATCGGCCCGCGGATAAGATACTCGAGGCCGAGATCCTTCATCATCGTCGGATGGGTCTGCTGGTCGATCAGGGCGATGCTGGTGTAGACGCCGGTGTGGGCCCCGTACTTGTGTGCCAACGCCGTGGTCTGCGGGAAGGCCTTATCCCGCGGGATAAATTCCGGCACCCGCCGGTTCAGGTCGGTCAGCCAACCCCAATCCATGAAGAGAAGGTGCTTCGGATCGATCACGGGCGTCAGCGCGGTGATCGTCTTTTCATCCGGCCTGGTCGGAACGATCAAGGCGACGTCGTCGATCCATTTCGAGGCGCGCTGGCTGCGCGGCGCCGGTTTGAATGTCTTGATGAAGTAATCCTTGTAGCGTTTGGCGGGGTCCAGCCAGGAACCGGCAAAGGTGTTCAGGCGCCAGGTGAACGCGGTCATGCGATTCTTGTCATACGGCGCCTCATCGCCCGCTTCGAAGTTCAACCCTTGCACATCCTTCGCATGGTAGTGGCGGAAAAACTTCGGGCGCATATCCGGGTCTTCCGCCCACACGCTGAAGCAGCCTCCCCCAGGCAGCTCACCCACGATCAGCCCCGCGCTCCACATGTACGGCCACGCAATGCCGTTGATCCCTTCCTTGCCCGGCTCATTCCGCCATCGCTGCCCGCCGAAATAGGGCACGGCAAACACGATATCCGGGCGCAAATTCAGCAGGCTGAAGCTGATCCCCAATACGCCGGGGGCGGACCATTTCGCCTCCTGCCGGATCAGCAGGTCGCCGGTGTCCGGCTCGACGGTCAATTCCTGCTGGAGCACGGCCTGCGGATCGCCGGAAAGGCCGGTGTACGTCAAACGGATACCGTTGGGCACGGTTTGAGAACTGAGTTGCCCCGCTGCCGGAGGATGGTAGGCGGGGAAGACGGTCTTGGGCGGAAGATTGCAGACGACCTTATACGGAGCCAGTGCCCCCTCTTTATTGGTATCGGGCGGCATTACGGCAAGCCCGTTGGGCAATTGCGTCACCTGCATCGGCCGCGCGTCGACCGTGATGGCAGCGTCCTTGGAGAGAAAGGTCCGTAGTCCGACCAGACTTCCATTTTGCCAAGTCGCCTCATAGCGGTCAGTCTTGATCGTGACCACGTCATTGGCGACCGCGATGAGCGGCTCTGCATGGAGCAGTTGGGCGGGGAGCAGGACGGTACAACAGAAGAGTGCACGGTTCAATCGCATCATGATTTCTCCTAGACATGGACGTATGCATTCTACTCGGGATGAACGCCCAAGCCCTCGTGATTAATCTGTGGACAGGAAAGCCCACGGCAGGCCTGCCGTGGGCTTTATGAACCTCAAGAGTTTCCAGAGATATATCGCCGGATCGCGAAGTCAGGGCTCATTCCGTCAGGTCGATGGTCAGCGTTCCCCAAGTGTCGGGCTTGTTCTCGTTGGAGCCTGCCGGCCAGTTGTACGTCTGCTGGGGCTTGTTGTCCCAGATGCGGAAGGCCAGGCCCAGGGCGGCCTTCTTGCCCGGCTCGATGCCCAGGGATTTCAGCGGGATGCGGGCCTCGACTTCCCTGCCGGTCGAGTAGAGCGCCGAGCGGTACTCCCAGTCGCCGTAATAGTCGGCCCATTTCTGGCCGTCGCCCTGCTGCATGCGGGAGTTTTCCATATTACGCCGGACGTAGGCCCGGATGTCGGTCTTGCCGGGGGCGGCGTGGCGGCTGTGGTCGGTGTCCAGCATGATCACGATGTCGTCGCCGGGGTGGGGCGAGAGGTCGGGAATCTGGAAGGCGAAGTACAGGTAGCCGTCGAAGCACTTGGCCGAGACATCGACGATTCCGTGGCCGTTGGGGAAGCTGGCGCAAGCAGCGTCGGCGTATTCGAACTTGGACACGTTGCCGTCAAACGTCACCGGCATGGTTGAAACGCCCTTGATAACCACGTCCGATGCCGGGGCCGAGGCGGCGGGGGCGGTGGCGGCCGGCTGGGCCAGGCCTTGGAGGGACAACGTTCCGGCGATTACGGCCGAAACGACCAACAGAACGGCGGCGAGCTTGTGCATGATGTTCTTCCTTTTTGGGGCCAGCAACAGGCGCCGTGCCCTTACGGGTTATTTGCGGCCGGACATGTTACCCGATCCCGGCCGAGATGCCACGGCCATGCCAGGGGCCTCTTGGTGGCACAGCTTTTCAAGCTGTGCAGGCATAGGTTGGGAATCTGTGCTGCCAGGCAGAACTACTCCAGCTATTTCTGCACGGGCGCCTACTGCTGCTTGACGAGCACCACTCGCTCCACGCTGATGGCGTTTTTGTCGCCCGGCTTGGCATGGGGGAAGCGCGGCCCCTCGAACTTCACCCGGGCCCACACATCGAACTTCTGGTTCGGCTTGGCGGGGTCGAAGACGTTGTCCACGTCCACCTGGATGATCCAGCTCCAGAAAAAGTACAGGTAGTAGCCCGGCTGGATGACGAAGCTGCCCATCTTGTACCAGTTGTACCCCGGCCCAGGGATGTCTTGGGCCTTGATGGGGTCGCCTTTTAGTTCCTTCTTGTCCGTCGTGCCGTACAGCCCCCAGGGCATCGGCAGCACGTACTTCTCAGCCCCTTCGACGTCCTTGGCGTCCAAATCCAGCCGGTTGGCCACTCCGCTCTCAGCCTCAGTATCCTTGACGAGCTTCACCACGTCGTTCCAGTTGCGCGTCATCGTGGCGGTGTAGTCGCATACCGCACCTGCGGGCAGGAGGCGAAACTTCGTGGGCAGCGGCACCGAGGTGGGCAGCGTCGTGTACTTGCGGATGTCGCCCTCCGCGGCCTGTCGCTCCTTCTCCAATTGGTTCTGCGGCAGTCGGAACTTGGCCTGGGCCATCCAGGTGTCGAGGGCGCGCCGGGCAACCGCATCTCGATCCGGGGGCGCTTGGTCGGCAGGCTTGCCCAGCGATATCCAGTCCCGTGTCAACCCCGCATAGGCCGCGATCGTCGCGCGATCCAGGGGCAGCCGCGCATGGCGCACGCGCCGCAGCAGCGTCTCATCCTCGCCCGCCGCCTTCTCCGCCTGGTCGAACATCCGCTGCGCCCGGTTGACCAGCGCCAGGTTGAGATACGTCATCTGCACGGGCGTCGAGGCCCAGCCCACGCGCGACTTGCGTGCCAGGGCCTCGGCCTCCAGGTCGGCCAGGTAGGCGCGCACGTACTTGCCTGAGGGGCCATAAAAGCCGTCCGTGAACGTCTGCGTGAGCTTGGCAAAGTCGGCGTGGGGATCCTCGAGCAGCTTGAGCATTATCCAGACCTTGTAGTCCCGCATGTCGGCCAGGATCGGGAATTCAAACTCGGTAAGGACGCCCTCCACATTGTGCTGGGCGTAGAACCTGAAGTCCTCCGCATAGGTCTGGGCCGTCGGCATGGGCATGCCGACCGGGCTGGCGTAAGTGACGGCGTAGTCCCAGACGCGCAGGTTCTTGGCGATTTTCGCCCAGCTCAGCAGGCGCTCGCGAAATGCCTTGTTCGCCTCGGAGGTGATGGGCTGGGTGGGATCGGACTGCGTGTCGCACAGGCGCACGATCACGTTGTCCCGGGGCTTGATGGTGGCCGGCGCCTTCTGCGCGTACTGGTAGGCCAGCGTGTCGATGAAAATCTCCGGATACCGCTCTTTCACCCCGTCGGCCATGTAGTTGACGAAGTCCAACAGCGGCCCGGCCTCGCTGCCCTCCGCCTTGGCCAGCGCCTGGCAGATGTCGCACTGGCAGGCGTTAAGCCAGTCGTTCTGCGACACATTGAAGACCAGCGGGGGCGGCTGACCGGCCGCCTTTGCGGCAGCCCACGACGTTTCCACGTAGTTGAGCAACTTGGCCAGGAACGCCTTGCGCAACTCGGCGTTGGTCAGGCAAAGCTGCGACCCCTCGCCCAGTCGCCGGCCGCCCACCAGCGAATACCATTCCGGATGCCGGGGGAAATACTCCCTGGGTGGAAAGTACAGGTTGAAAGTATGCACGTGGTAGGGCGGGCCATAGTTGCGGCTGCCGCCGTACTTGGCCTCGATCGTCGCATCGCCCTCGCGGTTGAGGCGGTTGCGGGCCGCGAAACGACCCCCGTCTTGGCCGTAGAGCATGTAAATGTCGCGGTACTGGATGACCGGCTTGCCCTTCAACTCCAGGTTGCCCACCGTCAGCGTCTTGCGCTGCGGTACGCTCTCTTCCCAGGGGTTCCACCAGTGCACCCCCAGCACGTCCTCCAGGAAGTGGTACACGCCGTAGAGCGTGCCTCGCGGCCGCCCGCCGATAATCACCACATCGCTGCCGACCGTCCGGATGACCCACTCCTCCGCCCCGAGCTTCTCGGGCGTCAGCCCCTGGCTCTGGGCGAATGCCGTGCCGCCGACATAGATCCGGCTGCCCTGTCGCAACAGGCCCTCTTGAGAACGGACCTCGAAGTGCGCCCCGGTGATCCGGTCGAGGTAGCCGGCCAACTCGCGCACCGCAGTCTGCTCGGGCTCGCTCGCCCCCTGGCCGATCACTATCACCGCCGCCGCCTTGCCGTCCTGCGCCAGCGTCAATCCGCCAACCTGCGCCTGGCAGCCGCACTGCAGCGACAGTATCAAGAACAACGCAAACAGGCGCCGCATGGCGATGCCTCCTATCCTCTTGGGCTTGCCCTGTGGCCGCCCCGGGCCAGCCCGATCTGGGTTACGCGCGGGTATTCAGACATGTCCTTCCACACAAGACGCATAAGGACATGCGCCCGGCATTGCCGTTGGCTCCGTCAATTTGCCGTTCGACGGGCTCACGGCCCTGAGCGAAGCCGAAGGGCAATTTGAAATTCCCAAATTTGAAATACCTGAGAAGAGGAACCCCCGGCCTGCGCCGGGGGCTAAATAGAGAAACTGGGCTTTACTCTTGGTTACTGACTACTGACTACCGGGTACCGGTTCCTAGCTCTGCTTCTCCGGCAGTGGTGCGGTGGCGGTCTGGCTGGCGGCGCGGGCCTTGAGCGTGTCCATCTTATCCCGCACTTCCTGGGCCATGCGGCTGTTGGGGAAGTCGCGGACGATCTGCTGGCCGGCGGCGACGGCCTCGGTCCAGTTGTTCTCGCTCACGCGGATGGAGAACTGCACGCCCAGGTTGAGCAGCTTGGCCTTGAAGACGCCGCGGGCGGATTCCTGCAATGCCGCCGCCTCCTGCGGGGTGAGGTACTTGTCCAGTTCCTGGATCATCTCGATGGAGCGGTCGAGCTGCCCGGCCTTGACCGCCTGGTCGTATTCCTGCAGCAGGTTGCGCTTGTGGTTGGCCTTGGCCTCGCGCACCTGCTGGGGCAGGGCGGCGACCTTGGCGTTGTTGGGGGCCAGCCGCAGGAGCCGCTGGGCCTGCTCGGAGGCCCGCGTCCAGTCGTGTTCGGCCAGCAGGGCGGTGATGCGGGCGACGGCCGAATCGATTCTCTGCTCCTCGGTGCTGCTGCGGGCGGCAGCCATCTCGCGCCGCATGGCCTGGGCTTCCTGGGCGTAGCCGGGGCGTTTCTCGGCCTCGGCGGTGAGGGCCTCGGCGGCGGCGTAGTCCTGGCGAATGAGATACTCGTGGAGCTGCTCGTTCATGACCTGGATCTCCCGCCGGCGGAAGATGAGGCTCCTGGCGGCGTCGGACATTTGGGCCAGGTCCACCAGGCGGCGGTTGGACTCCAGCAGGGCGTCGGCGACGCTTTCGATGCGGCTGAGGCGGTCGCTGCCGGTCTGGGCGGCCTCGGCGCCGGCCACCACGGCGTACACCAGGCTGTACACCACGCCCACGCCGACGGCGCCGGAGAACAGCAATATCAGCCGGATGACGAAATGGATGACGCCGTCCAGAGCGGCCCCCTGGGCGAAGGCGTCCCGGACAAAGTCGCCGATGTACCAGGCCAGGGTTATGGCCAGGGCCGTAAGCGTCAGCAGGGCCCATATCTGCGTCACACGGAGCACCCAGCTCAGGCGGGTTGGGGTGCCGTTCATCGCGCACGCTCCCTTCAAGATTGGCTGCAACTAAATCTAGGTGCGGGCCGGGCCAAAGTCAATGGCGGTGGTGAGGATGGGGGTCATTCTTCGCCGCCAGGCCCGCCTTGTGTACCGCCAGGAAATTGCTAAAATTCCCCCATGCCGGATGAAGTCATGGATATTCCGCAGGTGGCGCGGTACCTGGGCATGAGCGTCCAGGACGTCACCCGCCTGGCCGCCCGGGGGCAGTTGCCGGGCCGGAAAGTGCGCGGCGCATTCCGCTTCCGCAAGGGCGACGTCGACCACTGGGTGGAAACCCGGATGCCGGGGCTTTCCCACGACCGCCTGGCCGAGATCGAGCAGGGGGTGGCGGCCCACCACGGCATGGAGCAGGCCGCCCCGCTGGTGGTGCCGCTGATACCGGCGGGGGGGATCCTGGCGCCGCTGCAGGCCCGGACGGCCCCGGCGGCCATCCGCGCCCTGGTCGAGGCCGCCGACGACGCCGGCTTGGTGTATGACCGCAAGCTGCTGATCGAGGAGGTCGTCCAGCGCGAGCAGCTTTGTTCCACCGCCATCGGGCCGGGCCTGGCCCTGCCGCACCCCCGCCACCCCATGCCCTGGGACATCGCCGCCTCCTTCGTCATCCTGGGCCGCAGCGACGGCGGCATACCCTTCGGGGCCGAGGACGGCTCGCTCACCCGGCTGTTCATGCTCATCTGCTGCAAGGACGAGCGCACACACCTGCACGTGCTGGCCCGCATCAGCCGCATGTTCGACGACGCCACCCTGGCCGCCGTGATGGCGGCCGGCGACGCCGAGGCCATCCGCCAGGTGCTGCAAAGCCGGGAAGCAGCCATACTGGCCACAGAGTAGATCGCTCGCGGCCAGGCCGATCGACATGAATCCGGCCGGTTGGGCAGGGCGAACGGGTGTTGGGCCGCTCGCGCGATCCGGGTAACGGCCGGCCAGGAAGCATGGAGAATTGCGCAAGCACCCCCGCAGTTGCACGCCCTGCGAAACTTTGATGCGAGTTCGGGTGAGTGATCGGGAGGCACTCGATGATCTTCCCGCCCGCCATTCAAGGCCGGGGCGGAAGCCCCGGCGCCGTCGGCATACCCGGCGCTTTCGAAAAGCCATCCGCTGGTTTGCCTCGCGCAAGGTTCGAACTGGCGGTGGATCGACTGCCCGGCGTCGGAGAGATCGCAGCGGGCAAACCTCATTTAAGCGGCAGCATTCACACCGAATATCTGCCCAGCCAGCCCCGGCATCGCCAGCATGGACCTTTCGCGACAGGTTGCACGAGGATGGCTCTCTTTTCCTGGGCCGTGCCCGGTTGCCGGGGCTTCCGCCCCGGCCTGGAATGGCGCCAACGGGCGCCGTTGGGTTAGCGGCAACGGCCATCTGGAAGAACGCCGGGTTTTCTGTTCTCATAGACGGCATGAAATTCAACACTGCGACCAATCCCTTCGCCGCCCCAGGCGTCTGGCTCAAGGGCGGCGTGCACATCCACACCACCCGCTCCGACGGCAAGTTGGAGCCGGACGCGGTGGTCGAGGTTTACCGTCAACACGGTTACGACTTCCTGGTCTTCGGCGACCACTGGAAAATCACCGTGCCCCAGGCCCCCGAAGGCATGACCATCATTCCTGGGGCCGAGTTTGACGCCCGGCTGGATGACGACCCGGCGGAATTCCATTTCATAGCCGTGGCTCCGCAGACCGTGCAGGTGAAGGCGAAAGACCCTTACGAAATGGCTGGCGAGCTTCTCCCGCGATGCGCTTACCTGGTGGCGGCCCACCCGTACTGGTCGTCGATGAGCACAGAGCAGGTGCTCAGGTTGGCCCGGTTGGGCGTGCCGGCCATGGAGGTCTACAACCACGGCTGCCAGGTCGACAACGGCCTGGGGTACTCGATGTACGCCTGGGACCAGGTGCTCTCGCGCGGCTTGCGGATGAACGCCCTGGCCGTCGATGACGCCCACTTCCGCTCCAATGACTACTGCGGCGGCTGGGTCATGCTCAAGGCCGCCGACCGCCGGCCCGAGAGTATCATCGCCGCCTTGCAGGCCGGAGCGTTCTATTCCACCACCGGGGCGATCTTGCTGGACGTGCAGTTTCCCCAGCCGGATGCCCTCCAGGTCCGCTGCAGCGCGGCGGCCGAGATCATGTTCCGGTGCAACGCGTATTTCGGGAACGTGTGCTGCGCCTCTGACGGACAATTGCTGACCGACGCAACCTGGAAGCTGCCCGACCAGTCGAAGCGACAGGACCGCCACCGCACCCGCCTGGTGCGGATCGAGGTCACCGACCCCGCCGGCAAAAAGGCCTGGAGCAATCCCTTCTACTTGGCTGAATAGGCCGCGGGCGGCTCTATTTGGCCGCTCATCCCATGGCAACTGGCGTAATTCGGGGTCAAGGGATGGCTAGGCCCGGCGGGCCGAAAGAGTTTAGCCGGGGGTGAAGCGGCGACGCTTTTTCCTTTTTGTCGCCGCGCAGCCCCCGGTTACCGGGGCAAAGCATGGCGGAGCGAGTGCAGTGGTTGCACCTGGGTAACTGACCTGACTCGCGATGCCGTGATCAAGCCTCCTCTTCCCGGCCAATCGCGTCCATCGGCAGGGAAAAACCTGCCCTTTGGGAGACCACGCCACTGCCTCTGTCGCCGTCGTTTGGTTTTACCGGGGGCTGCGCGGCGGCGAAAAGAATCGCCGCTTCACCCCCGGCTAATCTCTTGCCGGCCCATTCGGGCCTTGAGGCTCCAGTGCGATGGCAACTTCGTTTGGAACCAGGTTTCTCGTATTCCTTTCCTGTAAGCCGCTAAGGGCAGCGGGTGCTGAGCCACTCGCGTAATCTGCCCTCTTTGAGTAGAACGTGGTTGATCCGCTGTCGCTCCGCAAGCCACGGCGCCGCTTTCCCTGTATGTGGTCGTTTGTTTCGTTCCAAGTTTTAATGTTGACGACTCGGCTCGCCCTTTCTATCTTCTTTCGACCCCGCGGCAGGATGGGCCGCCCGAAGCTGCCCTGAGGCTGTACTCGCCGGCGTCTTCCTGATATGCTGGCACGTTCAGAATTGGAGCGATCACGTGGGATACGACTGTATTGTCTGCGCCAAGCAGGTGCCCGACACCAAGCGGATCACCGGNNGCCATGAAGGATGACGGCACGGTCAACCGCGCCGCCCTGCCGGCCATTTTCAACCCCGAGGACCTCAACGCCCTGGAGACGGCGCTGGAGATCCGCGACCAGTACGGCGGCAGGGTGACGCTGATCACCATGGGCCTGCCGGCGGCCAGCGAGATCCTGCGCGAGGGGCTGTATCGCGGCGTGGACCAGGCCATCCTGCTCACCGACCGCCGGGCCGCCGCCTCCGACACCCTGGCCACCAGCTACATCCTGGCCTGCGCCATCCGCAAACTGCCCCACGACATCGTGCTGTGCGGGCGCCAGGCCATCGACGGCGACACCGCCCAGGTCGGCCCGCAACTCGCCCAGAAGCTGGGCCTGCCCCAGATCACCTACCTGGAAGAGCTGGCCGCCCTGGAAGGCAGAAGCATCCGCGTGAAGCGCAACATCGGCAACGGGTATGAGATGGTCAAGGCCCCGCTGCCGGTGCTGCTGACGGTGATGGAGACGGCCAACAGCCCGCGCCCGCCGGCCGCCCGCAAGCTCATGAAGTACAAGAAGGCCCGCACGCCCTCCGAGGTGGCCGCCGCCGTCACCGCCGAACTGGGCGGCGATTCGGCCGACCCCGCCGCCGTCAAGGCCCAGGCCGGCGCCCGCTGCCAACAACTCGCCGCCAAGGGCCTGCTGATCAAGCAGTGGAACCTGGACGACATTGCGGCCGACCTGACCTGGTGCGGGCGATCCGGCAGCCCCACCAAGGTCCACCGCATCCAGTCGGTGGTGCTGACCGCCAGCGGCTACAAGCAGGTGCCGCCCACCGACGAGGGCATCTCCGAACTTGTGGCCGGGTTTATCGAGGACCACACCATCGGCTAGGAATTGCCGATTGCCAATTGTCAATTGTCAATTGAACGGCGGAGTCTTACTCCTGGCTGAACTCCAGTCATGGCAGGATCAACGATGATAGAAGTTAATCGAAACGGTGAAGTCTGGATTTTCGCGGAGCAGGAGGCTGGGCGGCTGGGCGACGTGCCCCTGGAGCTGATGAGCAAGGGCCGCAACCTGGCCGAGACGCTGGGCGTGCCGCTGGCGGCCGTGCTGGCCGGGCAGAACGTGCGCGACCTGCCGGCCAAACTCATCGCCCACGGCGCCGACAAGGTCTATGTGGTCCAGGACGCCCGCCTGGCCACCTACCAGACGCTTGGCTATTCCCACGTCATGTGCGAGTTGATCAGCCAGCACAAGCCGCAGATCGTGCTCTTCGGGGCCACGCCCATCGGGCGCGACCTGGCGCCCCACGTGGCCAGCGCCATGAAGTGCGGCCTGACGGCCGACTGCACCGACCTGCAGATCGGCGACCACACCCCCCCGGGCACCACCGACCTGCACAAGAACCTGCTGCTGCAGATCCGCCCGGCCTTCGGCGGCAACATCATCGCCACCATCGTCAATTACGACCGCTGGCCGCAGATGGCCACCGTCCGCGAGGGCGTCATGCCCATGACCGAGCCCCAGCCGCAGCGCAAAGGAGCGGTGGTGGACTGCCGGCTGAACCTCAACGGCCTGACCCTGCCGTTGGAAATTCTCCAGAGCGAGCGGCGGCAGAAGAAGGTCAACCTCAAGGCCGCCCGCGTCATCGTTGCCGGCGGGGCGGGCGTGGGCAGCCGGGACAGTTTCAAACTGCTGTGGGACCTGGCCAACTGCCTGGGCGCCGCCGTGGGCGGCAGCAGAGCGGCCGTGGATTTGGGCTACATCGACCACGACCACCAGGTCGGGCAGACCGGCACGACGGTGCGCCCGGCCCTGTACATCGCCGTGGGCATCAGCGGGGCAGTGCAGCACCGGGCCGGCATGCAGGAATCGGCCAAGATCATGGCCATCAACACCGACAAGGACGCCCCCATCTTCGGCGTGGCCCACTACGGCATCGTGGGCGATTTCCGCCAGGTGCTGCCCAAACTGGTCAAGGCCATCCGCGCCGGGGCGGGGATTAAGGCTTAACTTAAGGTTTCTGACGGTGGCGAAGGATCTCGCGGAGCACTCTGAGGTCTTCCTGATCCTTCGGGCGATTGGCCGCCTCTTTCATCTGAATAAGGTCTTCGAGCGAAGCGAAAGACGTGCCGGTTTTGCCCAGGGTGCTTTGCATGCGATGCTGCCAGATTTGTTCGAACGTGTCGCCTTCGACAAAGGGATGTATGTCGGCGGCGAGGGCATATTGGCGAAACAGGACTTTATATTTCAGGAGATCGTCGACGGTTAGGTCTGAGACGTCGTATCCGAATTCCCGCAGAGCCTCCAACGTCCGCTGGGCATTGGACATCTCCGGGCGGATGAGGATGTCGAGGTCTTCGGTGGCGCGAAGGTAGCCGTGTGCAGGAAAGGCCGACGCCCCGATGATCACGTACTCAACGGCATGGGCGTTTAACAATTTCAACAGGTTTTCGATGTCCATGTCGGATCATGAGCTCTATGAACAGGTTCGAGCGATCGACCATCATACGGAAACGCTGCTCCGTGGTCAGCGTGGCAAGGTAATCCAGCTCGAACTGGAGTTCGCGCTCGGGATCGTTGCCTTTGACCTTTAGCATCATGAAATCATTATAAGTCAAAACGGTTTGATTCACCAGCGAGTTTTGGTGGCACGGCGGGCGATGTTTTCCGCCATGTCCCGCAGAGTGACAAGGATTCCAGAATGGCAAACTTCTTTACCGACAACGAAGACATCAGGTTCCTCTTTGAGCACCTGGACGTCGCCCGCCTGGGTGAGATCGTGGAGGAGGGCTTCAAGTACCATGCGGAATTCGACTACGCGCCGGAGAACGCCGCCGACGCCCTGGACAACTACCGCCGCATCCTGACCTCGCTGGGCCAGATCGCCGGCGAGGACATCGCCCCCACGGCCGAGGAAACCGACAAGGTCGGCAACCTCCTCAATGCCGACGGTAGCGTGACCTACGCCCCGGGCATCGCCAAGGCCCTGAGGCTCCTGGGCCAAGCTGATTTAATGGGCTTCACCCTGCCTTACCGCTTCGGCGGGCTCAACTGCCCCAACCTGGTCTACACTATGTCCAACGAAATCGTCAGCCGGGCCGACGCCGCGCTGATGAACATCTACGGCCTGCAGGGCATCGCCGAGACCATCAACGCCTTCGCCAGCGAAGAGCTCAAGCAGCAGTACCTGCCGCCCATGGCCTCGGGCAAGTGGACCGGCGCCATGGTGCTGACCGAGCCCGACGCCGGCAGCGACCTGCAGGCGGTCAAGACCCGCGGCTGGCAGGACGAGCAGGGCAACTGGTACGTCTCGGGCGTCAAGCGCTTCATCACCAACGGCTGCGGCGAGGTGCTGCTGGTTCTCTGCCGCACCGAGCCGGAGATTTCCGACGGCCGAGGGCTTTCGGTCATCCTGGTCGAGCGCGGACCCAAGGTCCGCGTCCGCCGGCTGGAGAACAAGCTGGGCATCCACGGCAGTCCCACCTGCGAAATCTTTTTCGACGACGCCCCCGGCAAACTGGTGGGCGAGCGCCAGCGCGGGCTGATCACCTACGTCATGAGCCTGATGAACGGGGCCCGCATCGGCATCGCCGCCCAGGGCCTGGGCATCGGCGAGGCCGCCTACCGCGTCGCCCGCAACTACGCCAACAGCCGCAAGCAGTTCGGCGTGGCCATACAGAACTTCCCGGCGGTCAAGGATCTGCTGGTGGACATGTCGGTGGACGTGCAGGCCGCCCGCACGCTGACCTACTACGCCGCCTTCTGCGTGGACCTGGAGCTGGGGGCGCTGCGGCGGCTGGAACTGGGCGATCCCAGCACCATACCGCCCGAGGAAAAGAAAACCCTCCGGGCCACCAGCCGCAAGTACAAAGGCTACAACAAGCTGCTGACCCCCATGGCCAAGTATTACGCCAGCGAGATGTCCATGCGCGTGAGCAACTCGGCCATGGCCGTGCTGGGCGGCTCGGGGTACATGAAGGACTACCCCGTCGAGCGCTACCTGCGCGACAGCCGCATCACCACCATCTACGAGGGCACCAGCCAGCTCCAGGTGGTGGCCGCCGTCGCCGGCGTGCTTTCGGGCACCTGCAAGGACGTGGTGGAAGAGCTGCTGGCCAAGGACTTCCCGGCCGAACTGGCCGACGCCCTGGCCGGCATCCGCCAAGGCCTGGCCCTGCTGGATCAGGCCCTGGAGTTCATGAAGGCCAACGGCGCCAACCAGTACCGCGACCTCTGCGCCCGCAAGGCGGTGGACATGGGCCTGTACCTGATCGTGGCCGCACTCTTTGCCGGGCAGGCCGCCGTCAACGACCGCAAGAAGGCGGTCCTGCGCCGCTGGCTGGCAGACAAACTGCCGCTGATGGGCGCCTTCAAGGACCAGATCTGCTCGGGCCAGCAGGTGACCCTGCAGGAGTTCGACGCCATCGCCGGCCCCGTGCCGGTCCTGGACTAACATCAAGTAACCAGTAGCCGATAGCCGAGGGTGTCCGATAATTCATGTTTTATAAATACAAGGACCTCCGAAGGTTATGTGTAGGTAGACATGACCTTTCAAGGAGGTCCAAACAATGCCTGCCCGTGCCATGGACGGCACGTGCCTGGCGAAATTGGTGAAGCTGGCTATTCCGTTGTGTCGGGCTGTTCAGTGCCAATGCCCGCGAGCTGGCCCAGGTCGGCCGCCCGATTTTGACGACTGGAAGATCGCCGTGATGATTATGGCCGCAACCATCAAACGCCGAAAGTCCAAATCGGCACAATACCGCTTTTTGCATGAGCGGCGGCACAAGTTCAAGCGATGGCTTGGGCTGAAACGATTTCCGGTGCGAAGCACGTACTTCGATCGCTATGCCCAAGCCCATCCATTGTTTGAAGCGGCGATCGTGTTGCAAGGTCAGTGGGCGCTTAAAGAACATGTCACCACGGCCAGCGCGGTGGCGGCCGATAAGAGCCTGCTGTGGGCGCGGGGTATGCCCTGGCACGGCAAGCGGCGTTGCAAGGGCAAGGTCCCCAAGAAGCTGCACGGCGTGGACCGGCAGGCCGATTGGGGCTACAGCCCCTACCACAAATGGGTTTACGGCTACAGCTATGAGGTGATGACGACCGCCGATGCGGGCAGCGTGCATTATCCGCTGTCCGCCTCGGCAGGCCTGGCCAGTGTCTCGGAGCACTCGAGCTTCCCGCCCAAGATCAAGCATTTGCCCAAGCGAACCCGCTTCGCCCTGCTGGACAGCGGTTACGACAGCAACGCCATCGGTGATGCCGTGGAAATGGATAAAAACGGGCGACCCACCGGACATCGTTTTGTCTGCCCGCCCAACGAGCGCGGGCTCACAGGTCACCCAAGAAAATCGACGCGCGGGCATCTCTCGCGGGCGGAGCGTGCTGCCCGCCAACGCAGATGGCGCCGGATTGATTTCTACAGGAGCCCGCCTGGACGGCAAGTTTACGCTCAGCGCGGGCAGAGCGTCGAGCCGTTGCATGACCGGCTGAAGTCTTTGTTCGATCTCAATCCGCGGGTTTGGCATCGTGGCCTCGAAAACAACCAGACCCAATTGCTCAGCGCGATCTTCTGCTATCAGTTGCTTCTGCGTTATAACCACACCTGCGGGAATCGCGATGCCCAGGTGCAGTGGATCTTGGAAAGCGTTTAATTATCGGACACCCTCGGTAGCCAGTAGCCGGTAGCCAGTTGGCGGTAGCACGGGCGTCTCGCCCGTGTCCAAAGGCCTTCCTTTTCGATGGTCGTCGGTCATGGGCGA
>PMYM01000207.1 GCA_003171235.1 Phycisphaerales bacterium
CACGTCCAGGTTCTTGAGGTTGTTCTCCCGGCAGTTGCGCAGTTCCAGGCAGCGGCGCAGGCTCATGGGCCGCCGCCGAGCCGGGGTCTCGATCTTCAGCTTCCCGGAAAGGTACTTGCCGGTGATGGACTCGGGCGCCTCCAGCACCTGGGCCAGGCTGCCCTGGGCGACGATCCGCCCGCCGTGCCGCCCCGCCCCCGGGCCCACGTCGATGATGTGATCGGCACAGCGGATCGTCTCCTCGTCGTGCTCGACCACCAGCACCGTATTGTCCAGGTCGCGCAGATTGAAGAGCGTGCGGATCAGCCGCTGGTTGTCGCGCTGGTGCAGGCCGATGGTCGGCTCGTCCAGCACGTAGCACACCCCCACCAGCCCGCTGCCGACCTGGGTGGCCAGGCGGATGCGCTGGGCCTCGCCGCCCGAGAGCGTGGCCGAGGTGCGGTTGAGGGTGATGTAGCCCAAGCCCACGTTCTCCATGAAGGACAGGCGGTGCTGGATCTCGCGCAGGATCTGCTCGGCGATGGTCGCCCGCTCAGTGTCCAGGTCGAGGGTCTCGAAGTATCGCTTGGCGTCGGAAATGGACATTTGGGTGACGTCGAAGATGTTCTTGCCGTTGATGCGGACGGCCAGGCTGGCGGGCTTGAGCCTGGCCCCGCCGCAGTTGCGGCAGGGCTGCTCGGAGAGGTACCCGGCCAGGCGCTGCTTGACGTATTCGCTGTCGGTGTTGTTCCACCGCCGCAGCAGGTTGGGCACCACGCCCTCGAATTCCGGCTCGCCGCTGCCCTGCATGAGCGCCTTGCGGACGGCCGAAGGCAAGTTCTCGTAGGGCGTCTGGGCGTTGGCCCCGAATTCGCGGCAGAACTGGCGGATCATCCGGTTGTACAGGATGTTCATCCGCTTGCCGCCGTGCCGCCAGGCGTCGATGGCCCCGCCGGCCAGGCTCTGGCTGGGGTCGGGCACTATCAGATCCGGGTCGAACTCCAGGATCCTGCCCAGCCCGTCGCAGGCCTCGCACGCCCCGTAGGGCGAGTTGAAGCTGAACATCCGCGGGGCCAACTCTTCCAGGTTGGCCTCGGGGTGGTCCACGCAGGAATAGGTGGCCGAGAAAAGCTGGTCCTTCCATCGCACCAGGGTGCTTTCGGCGGGGGAAAGTTCCGGCGAGTGGCCGTCGGCGCTGACCTCGTAGGCGATCTTCACCAGACCCTCCGACAGGCGCAGGGCCGCCTCCATCGAATCGGTCAGGCGGATGCGGACCGAGGGCCTCAGGATCAGCCGGTCCACCACCACGTCGATGTCATGCTTGCGGTTTTTGTCCAGCTCGGGCACGGCCCGCAGGTCGTGCAGCGCCCCGTCCACCCGCACCCGGACGAATCCCTCCCGCTGCACGTGCCGCAGCAGCTCGGTGTGCTGGCCCTTCTGGCCCCGCACCACCGGCGCCAGCACCATGAAGCGCGTGCCCTCGGAAAGCTGGCAGACGGAATCCACCATCTGCGAGACGGTCTGGCTGGTGATGCTCTTGCCGCAGACCCAGCAGTGCGGGTGGCCGACGCGGGCGAAGAGCAGGCGCAGGTAGTCGTAGATTTCCGTGGTGGTGGCCACGGTGGAGCGCGGGTTGGAGCCGCCGCCGCGCTGCTCGATGGCGATGGTGGGCGGCAGCCCCTCGATGTGCTCCACGTCGGGCTTCTGCAACTGCTCCAGGAACTGCCGGGCGTAGGCGGAGAGGCTCTCGACGTACTTGCGCTGGCCCTCGGCGTAGATGGTGTCGAAGGCCAGGCTGCTCTTGCCCGAGCCCGACAGGCCGGTCACCACCACCAGCCGGCCGCGCGGGATCCGCACGTCGATGTTCTGGAGGTTGTGCTCCTTGGCCCCGATAATGACGATTTCCCGCCCCAATTCCGAGCGCGCCGCATCCGCGGGGGAGCGGACCCCCGCCGGGCCGGTCAAACCATTGCCCTGGCCTGCCTGGCTCTGCGGATTCGTGGATATGCCCTCTATCGCACTCATCGTGGAACAAACCAAGTATACTACCCCATTTTCATCTCTTTACGCAAGCGGCAATGGCCAACATCTGAAATAAACCGGCCTCAAGACGGGCTGAATTTCATAAGCCGCAGGGCACGCTGATTCGTCGCCGACGGCGAGAAATCTGCCTGCCGCGTCGGTCCGGGAGCTTGCAGGGCGACTGACCTATAGCCCAGGGCGCCGCCGGGGCCGCGGTCATTTTTGAGCCAGGTTTGGCAGCCCCAGCGCCTTCAGCAGCGGAGATAACTGGCTGTAATCCGGCACGATCAGGTCGGCCCCGGCCCGGATCAGGCGCGCTCGCTTCGTCGGGTTCAACCCGTAGCGCCGCACCTCGTCGCTGGCGACGCCCACGGCTATTGCCCCGCGCTTGCGCGCCAGCCGAATCTCCACCGGCCCGTCGCCGAAGGTGGCGACCTCCGCCCCGCTTAATTGGTGCTGTTCGAAAACCTGCTGCAACACCTTCTGCTTGGTCTCGACCCGCACGTCGCCCACGGCCCCGAAGATCCGGCCCTCGAAGAACTGGGCGTAGCCCAGGGCCTGGGCCTCGGCGACCACGTCCTGCTGGTCGGTGCCGCTGGTCAGATACAGGCGGATGCCGCCGGCGTGCAGCCCCTCCAGCAGGCGGCGGGCGTTCTTTATCTGGAAATCCGCGACATCCATTTCGCCCCGGCGAAGCTTTTCCGTCCACTTTCGCACCCTGGCTGTCAATTCCAGGTCGTAAATCCGCTTGTACCCGTGCATGTCAAGAACCTGCTCGGAAGGCACGCAGCCGAACTGCCTCACCAACCCCACCAGCCCCTGCATCTGGGAGAGCGTCTGCACGCCGGTGGTCTTGTCGATGTACTGCCCGACGGCGTCAACCACCTTGTGATACAGTCGCTCGTCGGCCTGCAGGTACCGTGGCCCCAGGATGGCCTGGATCATCATGGCCTGCATCACCGGCTCCCACCCCTGGCGAAGAGTGGAGAGCGTGCCGTCGTGGTCAAAGATCACGTGTCGGATGGCCAGGCCTGGCGGCATATCTCTCACCAGTTCGATCTGTGTGTCCTCCAGGTATTTCGCCTGGCGCAGGTCGTCAGCCAGTTCCGGCAGGTACACATAGTCGGGCTTGGGGCCGACGGCGCGGATCTCCGCCGGGCTGGCCGTGCCCGTGGTCTTGAGCTTGGCCACGGTGACGGAGGCGGCAATGTTGGCCAACCTGGCGGCCGTCTCCGCGTCCCCGCCCGAGCCCAGCACACCGGCAATGGCCGACAACGCCGTGTCCCCCGCCCCTACCGGGTCGGTGGGCGTGAGGACCTGAATGCCGTGAATCTCGCTCACCTCCCGCTGCCCGGCGACGACAATGCCGTTCTCGCCCCTGGTCAGGAACACCGCCTGGCCGGTCTTGCCGGCCAGTTCGCCGGCCAGGCTGCGGGCCTGCTGGGCCGAAACGCGATCCGTCGGCGGGATTATCTGCCCCAGCAGCCGGGCCGCCTCGTGGGCATTGAGCTTGAGTATGCAGCCGCGGAATTGCTCGGCCCGATGCCGCGAATCCACGATGAACCGGACCTGGGGCAAATCCGCCACCAGCCGATTGACGCGGGCGATCATCTCCGGCGTGGCCACCCCGGCCGGCACCTGCTGGTTGAGGATCACCACGTCGCTGGCCGCGGCGGCCTGTTCCAGTTTCGCCGCCAGCGCCTGGCTCGTCGCGTCGGCTAGGACATTGAACCCGCCGAAATCGATCCGATCCTGCTCCTGATCGTCAAGCAGCGGCTTGCCGTATACCAGCGTCTGCCAGTCGCCCTGGCAGGCCAGCAGGCCCTCGCAATTGACTTGTCGCCGCCGCAGCATGTCCAGCATCGCCTGGCCGAACAGATCCTGCCCCACCAAGCCTACTGCCCTAACCTGCCCCACGCCCAGGTCAACCAGGTTGGCGATGATGTTCCCCGCCCCGCCCAGGCTGTAGGCCTGCCGGCGGACTCGCCGCACCGGCCGGCCGGTCTCGATGGACACCTCCGTGGCCTCCGCCTCCATCACCCAATAGGCGTCCAGGCAAAAGTCGCCCAAGACGGTTACCCTTGCATGGGGTATGGCAGAAAGGCATTTCTCCAGCCAGCTTTCGTCCATTTCATCGATCATGCCTGCTCACCCTGATTAGTCCGTCGCAGGCCCTCGGCCATGGCCCGCAGCCGGCGGATGCACTGCACCGTCGAACGCACCGTGTGATAACTGCTCTTCCAGCCATGCCCCAAGGCGCTATCCAGCGGGGCGCCGGCCCGGTCCACCCGCTCGTACCATTCCCCGCCGCCGGCGAGGTTCACGAAGCGGGAGAAAACGAAATCGTGCACGTTGCGGAAGGCCCGCCAATACGCCTCGTCACCGAACATGGCGCAGGCGTCCAGCAGGGCCACCATCGCCTCGGCCTGCTGCCAGAACTGCTTGGCCTGGACAACCGTCGTCGGCCCGTCATGCGGCCCTTCGACGAACAGGCCGCCGTGCTCCCCATCGATGCCGTACTTCACGGAGTGATCGTATATCTTCCGCACTATGGCGGCATAGTCCGTCCGCGGAATCTTCAGGATATCGCAGGCGTGCAGCAGCAGCCAAGCCAGTTCCAGGTTGTGCCCGTAGGAGGTGTTGTTCAGCGGGCGGGCCTGGTCTTCTTTGCGCTCGACATCGCGGCCCCACTGGGTGGCAAAAAGGATCGCCGGCAGCGGCTCGAAGTCCAGCGTGAACTGTATCCAGCCGGTGCCGTGACAGGGATGCAGCATCCGGTCGACGATCAGTTCGATAACCTCCATCAGCCGTCGGCGGTGGCTGGGGTGGCCGGTCATCTCGTAAAGATTCGTCAGGGCCTCCATCCAGTGCATGTGGACGTCCAGGCTCTTGCGGTCGCCTCCGCAACTGCCGGGAAGCTGGGGTTGCCAGTCCGGTTGCATCAGCTCGTACAAGCCGCCGCGCTGCGAGTCGAGCATGTGCTTGCAGACGGTGGCGTAGGTTCTTTCGGCCGCTTCCCGGCCGCGGATATCGCCCGTGGCCAGCCAGTATTCGCTGAAGGCGTACACCCCGAACACCTGGCCATAGCCCACCTTGTCGGTGAAAGTGGGCCGGCCCCGGCGGTCGGCCATCCAGAACCAGCCTTCCTGTCGATCGTCCCAGTAATGCTCCAGCAGGAAGTCCGCTCCCCAGCGCGCCAGCTCGGCGCTTCGGCCCTGGCCGTAGCCCCATCGGTGAGTACTGGACATGGTGTACAGCAGGCGAACGTGCGACAGGTAGGTCTTGGCCGTTTCGCCGGTTGGCTGGCCCGCGCTGTCGAAATGGCTGAGGAACCCGCCATATTGACGATCGGGAGACTTGTTCTGCCAGAAGGGCAGCAGGTGATTGACCAGGTAGGATTCCATCTGGTCCGCGATGGCGGTCATCTCGGCCGGCTGGGGCATCGCCGCGGCTCCTTCTCTTAAGCACCCGGCCGGGCCTTGAAAAAAAGCTCCGGCGCCGCCGGGGCCGGCATTATAACAGCGAGAGGCTCATGCAGAGCCCAAGTGAATGCATTTGACGGGATCGTCAAGTCCGCTTACCGTGGTCAAGACAAATCGGCATGGCCGCGAAGGCTGGCCAAATCAGGAAACGTGCCCTATGTGGAAAGGTCCAAACATGCAAAGCGGTTCCAGGATAACGGCCCTCGCACTGGTGTTGTTGGTTTTCATCGGCCTGGGCTGCAGCGTTGGGCAGGAGCGGCCCGCCCAGGAATGGACCGCGGCCTACACGGCGGATTTCCAGAAGGCCAAGGTTCTCGAGAACGAGTGGGTCCCCCGCTGGTGCGAGCCCAAGATCGCCGATGGCAAGCTCATCCTGCCGGCGCCAGAGCGCCGCGGGCGCGTCATGGCCTGCTACGACGGAAAGAGCTTCGACCAATGGGTGCGCGTGGACATGGTCGCCTCGCTAACCACCAAGCAGCCGGCCAACCGGCTGAACATGGGTATCTGCCTGTCCAATGATGGCTTCGATCCTCCGACCGGATACCTCTTCCAGTTCGGGGCCAAGGGCAACACCTGCAGCCTGCTGAAGAAAGAAACCACCTCCTGGGACACCCCCGTTCAACTGGGCATTCACGACGGCTCGCACCTCAACCGCCCGGTGGCTGGCACTGAGAACAACACTCTCCATCCCGAACCGGGCAAGAGCTACCACCTAGTGGCCGAGCGCGACGGCAACAAGCTGAGCTTCTGGGTGGACGACAAACTGGCGTTTACCTACACCGATCCTTCGCCGATCGCCGGCCCGGAGCGCCGCTTCGTCAGCCTGATGAGCCAGGACTGCACCATCAACGTGGAGAAGTTCTCCGTGCAGGAGCGGGGAAATGTCGCGCCGGAAATTGGAGGCAAGCCTTTTTCCAAGGGGCCTCCATTCACACTCTCGGGCGTGGTTATCTGCTCGCGCGTGGCCGCCGCCCATGAAGATGAGGGCCCGCACACCCTGATCCTGTATGCCTACAGCGGCACGCCGGAGATACAGGCCGACGTTGGCCGCATCATGAAGACCTACTACCCCGACGGCGTCGGCCTGGACGTGGACCGCGCCAAGAAGGTGCAGGCCGAGTTCGATAAGAACCTGCGGTTCTCCCTGATAGACTGCCACCTGTCCCGACAGTTCCACAGCGAAGGTCACTTCCGCGCCCAGATAATGGCCATCACCGGGCAGGTCTTCGAACGGGACGGGGTTAACTGTATTTATCCCACCAGCATTAAGCTGATGGATTTCTCGCCCCGCGAGATGCGCGAGGACCCCAATAAGCGTGCCTTTGAATACCCGGCCCTGATGGTCGCGCCGGACAAGCCCTTTGCCATGCCAGGCAAGACCCCGCTGATGCTGACGATCAGCGAAGCGCTGTCCCTCAAGTGCATCCTGCTTCCGGCCGGCAGCTTCATCCAGGGCTCGCCTTTCTACCAATCCTATCGCTGGCAGGACGAATATCCCCACGAGGTGGTGCTGACCAGGCCCTTCTACATGGCCGAGCATCCCATAACGCAGGAGATGTTCGAGGCGGTAACGGGCAAGAATCCCAGCAAGATCAAGGGTGCCAAGTTCCCGGTGGAAAAGGTCGCCTACAAGGACATCCTGGAGTTCTGCCGGATCGTCTCGGAAAAGACCGGGCGGACGGTGCGCCTGCCCACCGACGCCGAGTGGGAATACGCCGCCCGGGTGGGCACCTCCAGCCCGTGCATCACGGAAAAGTACCTCGACCAGTTCAGCTACGCGGGCGACGCCCACTACGGCAAGCCCGCGCCGGTCAAGAGCCGTCCGCCCAATGCCTGGGGGATCTACGACATGATCTCCTGCGGCTGGCACGTGGTCAGCGACTACGCGGCCAACAACGTCCGCACCCGCCAGGTGGACCAGAAGGGGCCTGACAGAAACAACATCATGGTCCGGGACTACGGCAAGGGTCCTGTTCACAAGGCCAAGGGCGGGGAGTATTACGACGATTGGCGGCCCAGCATGCACGGGGCCACCGACGAAGACGGCGCCGGCGCCGAGGGCAACACCATCTTCAACGTGGTGGTGGAGGCCACGCCCGAGGAAATCTCCCGGATGCGCTGACGGGCCGGCGTTACCGGCCGGCGGCCTGACCCGCGACCGGTTGCCGGCGGCGATGCCGGGGCATATCCTGGCCGGGTGCCATGCTTCCCCTGTAGTTTAGGGGAAGCATGTCCGTTGCCTGTCTTTCTGGCGTGACGTATGCCTGAGCCTCCATAGGCTGCCGACGCCGCGTTGAAATATCTCAAATGAAGAGAAGACGTAAGGACATGCTTCCCCCAACAGCAACGACCGGGGGAAGCATGGCACCCGGCGTCCGTGCCTTCTGCAGCGC
>PMYM01000094.1 GCA_003171235.1 Phycisphaerales bacterium
GCTCACGCGGCATTTTGTTAGGGGCTCTTAATTCCCGGAAGCTCATCACACCATCGCGAGCAGGCCCAACTTCGCGTGCAGGTCCAGCCGTTCGCTCTCCCTTGTGCGGCGCCCTTTTCCGGGGGCTGCGCGGCGCACGGCTTTGCCGTGCTTGCTTCGCCCCCGGCTAAATTCTCGCCGGCCCTCCGGGCCTGATTATGTCCTGCTTTCTGGACTGGCTAAGAAGGCTCAGGATTGGGGTTTGCCGGTTGCACAGGCTCAAACCTGTGCAATCCTGCACGTTGTCAATACGCAATCCTGAATTGGTTTAGGAGAGAATCAATATAAGGCTTTCTCTGAGCGCCTCTGCGTTCTTTGCGCCTCTGCGTAGAAGGATTGAATTCAGTGTGATGCCAGTAGTCGTCTGACGAACTGTGCGACGGGGCACTGGCCGCGTGGGCCGAGGGTCATTGTCGCCGCATCGCGCAGCTCCTGGGGGGCGTCGGCGGTGGTGGCGGAGACGCCGGTTTCGGCCAGCATCGCCAGATCGTTGTAGTCGTCGCCGATGGCGGCCATGTCGGAGGGGGCGATGCCCAAGGTCCGGCCCACAAACTCCAGGGCGGTGAACTTGTTCACCCCGGCGGCAAAGCTCTCCACGATGTGCAGGCCGTAGTTGGGGGCCCGGATGGCCTGGATTTCAATCCGCCCGGCGAACTGGCCTTGCCACTGCCGGACCAACTCGTCACAGGCGGAGGCCTCCTCCAGCACGCTGATCCGCAGCGGGCAGGGCAGGCTGGGGTCGGCCAGGTCGTCAACGTATCGCACCTGCCAGCCCCGCCCGTCGAAGAATCGCCGGTAGAGCGGGTGTGCGTCAAACTGCCCGACCATGCAGTAGTCAAACCCCTCCCGCCAGGCGTCCACCAGGGCCATTACCGGGTAGCCCTTCTGCCGCATAGCCCCCGCCAGGGCGGCGGCGGTGGGGCGGTCGAAGCTCCTGGCATAGAGGGTGCTGCCATCGGCCGGCTGGGCCACCAGCGCCCCGCCGACACAGATGACCGGCGCCTGCGGCCCGGGCAGGGATAACTGTTGCCAGACCGGGCGGGCCTCGGCCCAGCTCCGCCCGGTGCACAGGCAGATGGCCAGGCCCGCCTCGGCGGCGCGATGCAGGGCCCGGGCGTCGTCGGCGTGAAGGCGCCCGCCGTTGACCAGCGTGCCGTCGATATCCACTGCCAAAAGTTTGCAGGCGATGTTGCTCATGCAATACAATTCACCACAGGTCACGCCCGGCCCGACCCCTCCAGACTTTCGTACATGACTCCAATTTCCCGCCGCCAGGCATCCAGCACCCGCATGTTGCCCAGCGTGTCTTCCCAGGTCATGGCCGGCGGGGCGGCCTGCTTGTCTTCCCATCCGGCGGCGACGGCGTCGGCCTCCAGGCCGTAAAGGTATTCGTCGGTGGCGACGACGATCTCCTGCGCCTGTTGCTCGCCATCGCGCTTGAGCAGGATTCGCGCCTGGCCGCCTTCGCGCGCCGGTGCCCACGGCCAGGGCAGGGTGATCTGTCCTTCCGAACCGAAGACGCTTAACTGGTTATCCTGCGTCAGGCTGATTGACGTGGCCAGTTGGGCCAGGATGTCGCCGGGGAATTTCAGGCTGGCCAAGGCCCATTCATCCACGCCGGTCGAGCCCAAGTGGCCGCTGGCTTTGATCTCCAGGGGCTCGGCGAAATCCCTGCCGGCAGCCACGCCGGCTATTAGCCTGGCCGCCGAGACGCAGTAGCAGCCTACGTCCAGAATCGCCCCGCCGCCCAGGGCCTTGGCGAACAGCCGGCCTTCGGCGTTGAAAGGGGCGTGGAAGCCGAAGCTGGCGCGTATCAGCCTCACCTGGCCGATGGCGCCCCCCCGTAGCAACTCCACCAGCTTGGCCGTCTGCGGGTGGCAGCGGTACATGAACGCTTCCATTAGGAAGACGTTGTTGCGCCGGGCGGCTTGGACCACGGCCTGGGCCCCGGCCAGGTCCAGCGTGATGGGTTTCTCGCACAGGATGCCCTTGCCGGCCTGGGCCGCGGCGATGGCCCATTGGGCGTGCTGGGGGTGGGGCGTGGCGATGTACACCGCCTGCACGTCGCCATCGGCCAGCAACTCCGGATAACTGCCGTAGCATCGGGGGGCGCCGAATTCTTGGCCGAAGGCCTGGGCCTTTTCTTCGCAACGGCTGCCGATGGCCAGCAGCTTGCCCGTCCTGGACTGGGCCAGGCCGCGGGCAAACACGCCGGCAATCCTGCCGGCCCCGAGAATTCCCCAAGTCAGATGCTCGGCCATAATCAGTCTCCCTGGTGGGCGAACTGACACAAGCTTACGCAAGATCAAGGGTGATTCATAGGCCAACTCTGCCGGGCACGGCCCAAGACAGGCGATACCTTGCTTTGTGACGGCGGGCTGATATATTAGTTGGCCCGGGAGAGGTGCCGGAGCGGCCGATCGGGCAGCATTGGAAATGCTGTGTACGCGCAAGCGTACCGTGGGTTCGAATCCCACCCTCTCCGTTAAACGGATTCCCGTGTGGAAACAACAGCACCGCAGGTGGAGACCCGGTGGGATTCAAACCCACGCGAACCGGAGCGCAGCCCGGCCAGCGATTGCCCGTCGGCCTTTCGATTATGGGTTCTTCGCGGGAATGTCACGAGAAGCGACAAAGACCCTTGACAGCGAGCAGCACGGGCGTTCAAATACTCCTCAGCCTGTCGTACTGTCCTCCCGTACTACTCGTAATTTAGGAGCAATGAATGAAGCGCACGAGGTTGACCAGCGTGCTGGCAAGCATGACCCTCTCAATGCTGGCGGGCTGTGCCAGCAATGCCGTGGCGACGTTCCGGTATGACCGGCCCGCCCAGTATGACATTGAAGCGAGCGTCCGCCTGGTGGGCATTGCCGAATTCGGCGGCAAAACGCCCGAAGAGAAGCGCTGGGGCGATGTGGCTTCGGACCGACTGGCCGCACAATTGGACGCGTACAACAAGAAGTTCCAGCGATACCAGTTGGTGGACCGCAAGCGGCTCAAGGCCATCCTGGACGAGCAGGATCTGCAGTCGGCTTTCAGCGACTCCTCCCAGGCCGTCCAGGCGGGCAAAGTGGCCCACGTTGACGCCATGATCTTCGGCACCGTGTCTATCACCACCAAGGACGAGCGGGCCACCCGGATGGTCTTCGACCCCCTCAGCCGCAGCACCAAGCCCATGCCGTACGTGAAGCGTTATGTCAGGGCCGCGGTCAATTTCACCTTCGATAACGTCCAGACCAGCAAGACCATCGCCTCCGTTTCCACCCTGCGCGAGTACGACAGCGAGAAAAACAAGCCCGGCGAGGGCGGCATGGGCGGCGTGTTGGGCACGGTTACGGGCATGGGCGGGGACAAGCTGCCCGCCGCCGAGGAGGTGCTGGCCAAACTCGTCGACCAGTGCGTGGAAGAATTCGTCGCCAAGATCAGCCCCCACCAGGTGACGGTGTCCGAAGCGCTGCGGAAAGGCAAGAGCCAGGCGGTGAGCACGGGCAATACGCTGGCCGCGGCGGGCGAATACAAGGACGCCCTGGAGGCCTACGAGGCGGAGATAAAGCAGGTCCCCGACGACCACGAGGCCATGTTCAATGCCGGCGTCTGCTGCGAGGCCCTGGGTAAGTTGGACCAGGCCAGAACCTACTACGACAAGGCCTTTAAGCTCCAGCCCGACCCGCAGTACGTGCAGGCGCGCAAGCGAGTCCGCCTGCAGGCCGGAGGAGAATAGCCGCGTTACCCCAGCACCTGATCCGCCTGCTTCCCGGGTGGATCCGTGACAACGGTCACACTTAACGGAAAGGACTCAACAGATGGTCAAGTCGAGCAAATTATGGTTGCTGCTAGTGGCAGGGGCCGTCCTGGCCGGCGCGGCGCCGGCGCGGGCCGGCGCGGTGGAGGAAAAGCTGGCCGCTCAAAACAAGCTGCTGGCCATGCGCGCCGCCCGCGTGGACGCCATGCGAAAGCTGGCCGAACGCATCAATGGGCTGGTCATCACCTCCGGCACCACGGTCAAGGACTTCGTCGCCACCGACGATCGCATACAGACGTCCATGACCTCCTGGCTGAGCGGCATGAAGGAAGTGGGCGAGGCCAAGTACACCCCCGACGGCATCTGTCAGGTGACCCTTGAAGTGACGGTGCAGGAAGTCATTGTCGAGCTCAAGCGGCTGCACAAGCAGTACTACAAAGGCGACAAGGTGCGGTACGAGGACATCGACCAGATCACCGCCAACACCAAGGAGACGACCTTGACGGAAACCGGCTCGGGCGCTCCCCGGCCGGAATTCGAGGCCCGCGGCACCGACGCCAAGCCCGGCGCCGGCGGCGAGGACATCATGTCCAAGAACGCCTGGGCGTACTGGATGGCGCATTGCACCGGTCGCGGGCGGCTGATGGCCGAACGCGCCGCCCGGCTGGACGCGCTGCGGAAACTGGGCGAACGCATCAACGGGCTGCTGATCACCTCCGAGACCACGGTCAAGGATTTCGTGGCCACCGACGACACCATCAGGACGAAGATGGCGACCTTCATGCGCGGCGCCCGCGAGGTGTGCACGCGCTACCACGACAACGAGTTGATCGTCGATGTGGAAATGGAAGTCACGGTGGCGGACCTGGTCGCCAGCCTGGAGCAATGGCACAAGGAGTATTACAAGGGCAACAAGGTGGCCGTGGCCGACATCGCGCAGATCAGCCTGCGCACGGAGACCAAGGACATCCGCGAGACGGGCATGGGCGTGCCGCCGGATGAGTATCTCAAGGATCTTCCGCCCGCCGGCGCCCAGGCCGTGGCCCTGGCCAACCAGGCGTCAAGCTGGCCCCCGGCCATGCAGGCCACCGGCCAGGCGGCCCTGGATTCAGCCAATCCAAACGCCGCCCAGGCCAAACTCATGGCCATCCGCGGCGCCGAACTGGACGCCCGCCGCAAACTGGCCGAGCAGCTCAGCGGCCTGAAGATCAGCAGCAAGACCCTGGTCAAGGATTTCGTGGCCATGGACGACCAGATCCGCACCAGCATGATGACCTTCCAGCAAGGCTGCACTCCCGTCAAGGGCTCGGAGAAGTTCCTGCCCGACGGCACGGTCGAGGTCACGGTCGAAATCGACCTGGAACCGCTGTGGAACATGGTGCTGTACTACGAAAACAAGCTGTCGTTGAAGATCGTCAACTAATTACGAGAAAAGGGAGAACGCGCAATGAAATTGAACTTACTGTTGGCCGGGCTGGTGGCCTGTGGGCTGCTGGCCGGCGGTTGCACCAAGGCGATTGACGTTACCGTGGCCAATCACAGCGACGTCGCCCGTCAGGTTCAACTCACCACCCCCGAGGGAACGTCCACCATCGGCGCCGTCGGGGCTGAGGGCAGCCTGAGAACCAAGCTGGTAGTCAAGAACAGCGACCTGCCCGCCCAGTGCCAGCTCTCCGTCGGCGCCGGGGCGGCGCAGTCTTTCTCCGTGACCGAGGACTCGCCTGCCAAGTGGTGGTTCCACGTCACCAAGGACGGCCGGTTGACCGGGCCGTACGGCAAGGACGACACGCACACCGAGACGGATAAGACCATCGACGTCACCGTGCCCGCCGGGCGCACGACCATCTTGCACTGACGGTGGGCCCGGGCGGCGGCCCTCGACGTGCCGGGGACTCCAATCGCCGCTGTGCGATTGGGGCCCTCGGCCCGCGGGGTGGCCCGCCTGAGTTGGTTGTCTGTGAAGGGGCAATGGCTGCATGGCCTTTGGCCCGGCCGCGCTTACAGGAGGCAGTGCAAATGAATCGATGGGCAATGCTGGCGGCGGGAATGCTGGTGGCGGCGCTGACGCTGGGCCTGCGGGCCCAGACGGAGACCCCCAAGGGCGACAACCTGGTCGAGGTGACCGTGACCGGGCAGGGGGCCACCGAAGAAGAGGCGACGCAGGACGCCATGCGCAAGGCCATCGAGCAAGGGGCGGGCACGTTTATCAGTTCCCATTCCGAAGTCAAGGACTTCGCCCTGGTGCGCGACACCGTGCTGGCCCGGTCGGCCGGCTTCATTCAAAAAAAGACCGTCCTCTCCAAGCAGGAACTCAGCGACGGCACCTGGCAGGTGAAGCTTAAGGCCGAGGTCTCGGTCAAGGGCATCGAGGATACCTGGGGAGCGGTCACAGTCCTGCTCCAGCAGGTGGGCCGGCCCAAGATCATGGTCTTCATGCGGGAGAAGATCGGCGAGGTCGTGCAGGACGACTCGACCGTCCAGGCGCGCATCGAGAACCTGCTGCTCAAGAGCGGTTTTCTGCTGGTGGACAAGGAGCAGATCAAGGCGATCGACCAGAAGGACCTGGCGGCGGCGGCGGCCGAGGACAAGCCCGACAAGCTCCAGGCCATCGCCAAGCGATTCGGCGCCCAGATATTCATCACCGGCGTGGCCAACTGCAACGCCGGCCCGCAGACCACGGTGGGCGGGGTGCAGCTTTTCCCCCACCAGGCCGAGGCCAACGTGCGGATATTCCGCTCCGACACCGCCCAGCTCATGGCCAGCATTCCCGGCCAGCCCTCCCGCGGCGTGGACCGCGTCGCCCGCTCCGCCGCCTCCAAGGCCCTGGACGCCCAGGCCCAGCAGTTGGCTCCCAGGGTGGTCGAGGACATCCTGAATCACTGGCAGGACGCCTTGGCCGGCCGGGGAGAAGTCCAATTGCACGTGGAAGCGATTACCTTCAAGCAGATGACCGATCTGAAAAAGAAACTCCAGGCCTCCAAGAATATCAAGGAGGTCAAGATCGAGTTCCATAACCAGACGGCCGAGTGCTCGCTCCAGTCCGACCTGAACGCCGAGAAGCTGGCCGAGAAACTGGTGGAGGCCCTGCCCGAACTGGATATCCAGGACGTTACCCAGAACGTCATAAAGGCCAAGTTCAAGGCCGGAGCGGAGTAGCAGACAGGCGCAGACGGGAAGGGCCTCCGTCGCTATTTCCGCTGAGGTGCCATTCATGTCCATCAGAACGATGACTGTCGGGCTGCTGCTGTGCGGTCTGGTGCTGGCGAGTCCGGCCCAGGGGCAGCTTGCCGGAGAAAAGCCTATCGAGAAGTGGGTGGACGTTACCGGCCGAGCGGCCGGCGCCGACGCCAAGGCCAAGGAAGAGGCCACCGCCAAGGCCTTGCGGGCGGCCGTGGAAGAGGGCTGCGGCGTGTTCCTCACGGCCCAGTCCAAGACCAAGGACTACAAGACGGTGTACGACAAGGTGATCGCCAATACCGTCGGCTACGTCAAGGAGCGGAAGGAAATCAGCTCGACCGTCGAGCAGGACGTCACCACCGTCAAACTGCGCGTGCTCGTGTCCACGCGCAAATTCGAGGAAGATTGGGCGGCGATCGCCCACACCCTGGAGCAGGAGAACAACCCGCGCGTAATCGTGGCGGTGGTCGAGGCGGTGCGCGATACTGCCGCCGGCCCGACATACGAGGCCAAGGAAAACGGCATCATGCAGGGCAAGCTGGAGGACTTTTTCCTGTCCAAGGGCCTGACGCTGATGGACCGTTCGACGGCCGCCGGCACGGCCAGGCGCGACGTCATGCTGGCCGCCCTTAAGGACGACGTCAAGGAACTGGCCGCCATGGGCGCCCGCTTCCACGCCGACGTGCTGATCATCGGCCAGGCCAGCGCCAAGTACGGCAAATCGCTGGAGATTGGCGGCCAGACCATGTACCAGTATGTCGCCACGCTCAGCGTGCGCGTCATCCAGGCCGACTCGGCGGCCGTGCTGGCCTCCAAGAGTTTCGATCCGGTGACGGTCACTACCCTGCAACGCGGCGGCGGCGAAGACAAGGCCCTGGCCAAACTGGGGGAGGAATACGCCCCCAAGCTCCTGGCCGCCACCGTCGAGGCCTGGAGCAAGCGCGCCAACGTGCTCCGCACCGTTCAAATCCAGATCAACGGCATGGACTTTGAAGCCTGGAAAACCTTCAAGGAAGAGGCCGCCACCCTGGAGGGCGTGCAGGCCCTGCGCCTGCGCGAAATCACCGAGAACGTGGCCAGCATCGACGTGGAATTCAAGTTCACCAACGAGTTGCTCGCCGAGCGGCTGACACAGCTCAAGAAGACCGGTCTCGTTATCGTCGAACTCTCCGCTAATCGCCTGAAGTTCAAGGTCAAATCCTGATCTTAGAACATTGACGCGACTCTGCCAAACCGTGCCGACATCTCGGACAGCGTTTCTTTTGACACTTGAAAGGACCGTGCATGAAGCCGGCAATCTGCCATTACAGTCTGCACCGGCGCTACAAGGCTGAAAACTGGACGCCGCTGCGCCTGGCCCAGGAAGTCAAATCGCTGGGGCTGGAGGCGGTTGACTTTCACGCCGGCCTGCTGGGCGATCCCGACACGGCCGTTGAGCGGGTTACTCAGGCCCTGGAGCAGACCGGCTTGACGTTGTCGGGCTTTTCGCTCTCGACCAACTTCAACCAGGAATCGCCCCGGGACTTTCAGCGTCAACTGGATGCCGCTTGGCAGTGGATGCAGGTGGCCGCCCGGCTGAAGGCCCCGGTGTCGCGGATTTTCGGGGGAAGTCTGCCGGAGGCGAATCGCGGCGACGAGTCCTATCGCCATGCCGCCTGGGGGCGGATGATCGACGGCGTTGCGGCCGCCGCCCGTCAGGCCGAGAAATTGGGCCTGATGCTGGGGCTGGAGAACCACGGCGGCCTGCCCTGCACCGCCGATGAGCAGGTCCGGGCAATCCGCAACGTCAATTCGCCCAGTCTAAGGGCGACGATCGACGTGGGCAATTACATGTCAGGCGGCGAAGAAGGCCACCAGGCCACCGCAACAGTCGCACCCTACGCCGTTTATGTTCACTTCAAAGACAACAAGAAGATGCCCGACGCCTCCAAGCCCTGGGGCTGGAACTTCCAGTCATGCGCGCTGGGGGAGGGCGATGTGGACTTGGCGGCCTGCCTGGAGGCGCTACGTCGGGGGGGGTATGACGGCTACGTGGCGCTGGAATACGAGGGAGTTGAAGACGAATCGGCCGGCGTGCCCAAGTGCATTGCCCTGATGAAGAAGCTGCTCAAATAAGGCCTCTCCGGTTGGCTTAGAGTCCCTAACAAAATGCCGCGTCGCGGTCACGGGACATTTTGTTATGGACTCTTAGTCAGCCCGGGTGGCCTGCTCGCCGCAACTTAAACCCCGCCAATTACTTGCGTCGTGAGTGGCAAGGTTGTCTTGGCCTGCGCCGCCGCGCCGGCTAGCTACAGGTTCCTCCCGGCGGGATGCTATTGAACTTGTCTAGCCTGGGCGGTCGATGATAAACTCATAGAAGAGTTGGAATAGCCGAATCTTTCCGCCCGGCCATGCGTTATACCCCTAGGCAGGGCAGAAGGGTGCGGGTGCGCCCAGGGAGCAGTCGCCGTGGCCAGAAGCGATATTTTCGCCGTCACGATCAGGCACTTTCTAGCCCCCGTTGCGCCTTATCTGGACGACCCGGCCGTTTCCGAGATCATGGTCAACCGCCCGGATGAGATTTACATCGAGCGCGCGGGGGCGCTGGTGCGCACCGAGGCCCGCTTCGAGAGCGAGGACGCCTTCCTGGCCGCCGTCAACAACATCCTGCAATACACCGGCAAGCGGCTCACCCCGGATCGCCCGCTGCTGGACAGCCGCCTGCCCGACGGCAGCCGCGTGCACGTCATCCTCTCGCCCCTGTCGCGCAAGAGCACCTGCATGACCATCCGCAAGTTCGCCAAGACCATGTTCGACGCCGACAACCTGGTCCGGCTGAACACCTGGACGCCCATGGCCATGGAGTACATGAAAATGGTGGTGCTGGCCGAGAAGAACCTGCTGGTCTCCGGCGGCACCAGTTCGGGCAAGACCTGCCTGCTGAACGTGCTGAGCGGCTTCATCCCCAACCACCAGCGGATCGTGGTGATAGAGGACTCGGCCGAACTGGAACTGCAGCAGGAACACGTCGTCAGCCTGGAAAGCCGCGACGCCGACCGCTACGGCCGGGGACAGATCGCCATCCGCGACCTGTTCCGTTCCAGCCTGCGCCTGCGGCCCGACCGGATCATCATCGGCGAGTGCCGCGGCGGCGAGGCCCTGGAGATCATCCAGGCCATGACCAGCGGGCATGCCGGTTCCATGAGCACGCTGCACGCCAACAGTTGCCTGGACAGCCTGAACCGCCTGGAAACCCTGTGCATGATGTCCAAGGTTGACCTGCCGCTGCATGCCCTGCGGGCGCAGGTGACCAGCGCCATCGACGTCATCGTGCAAATGACGCGGTTCGGCGACGGCCGGCGGTGCGTGACCGAGATCGCCGAGGTGCTGTCGCTGGACGCCCAGGGCCGCTACCAGGTGCGGCAGATGTTTGTCTACAAGCTGGATGAAAGCAGCGACAGCGCCCTGGGCCAGTTGGTCTGGACCGGCGAGAAGTCCAGCTTCGGCGAGGACCCGCGGGTGCGGGTGCTGCTCAAGCAGGCGACGCTGACAGCCCAGATTTTCAGCCGGGAAAACGCCGGCAAGGCCTCAGCATGAACGGCATGGGCACAATCACTCTTTTGGCGGCCCGGCTGGGGCGCGACCAGTCCGGCCAGGTGACGCTGGAGTGGACGCTCATAATGGTGGCCGTGGTGCTGCCATGTTATTACCTGATGCGGATTTTTCTCAACCTGCTTATCGCCCAGTACCAGATGGTTTCTTTCTTGCAGACGCTTCCTTTCCCGTGAGGTCGGGCGGGAAGGAAGGGCATTGGACACCGGCCCGAGGACGTAAAATGCGTGCAATGTGGAGCATTCTCAAGCGACTGCACAAGGATGAAGGCGGCGCCGAAGGCCTGGAGAAGTTGCTGATCTTGGCCGTGATCGTACTGCCCCTGCTTGGCCTGCTGATTTATTTCCGGGGCGACATCGCCCAGTGGGCCCGGGACATGTGGAACAAGGTCAAGAGCGACGCCAACCAACCGGTCTAGACTGGCCTCAAAGGTCGCATGATGGCTGCAATGACATGGCCGCCGGGCCTGGTGCCCTGGTCGGCGGCGGCGCTGTTTATACTGTTGACAGCCGCGGCCGCGGTGGACCTGAAGGTCGGCCGGATCCCTAATTGGCTGACCTACCCGGCCATCCTGATCGGCCTGGGGCTGCACGCACTGGTCGGAGGAATAGGCCTGGAGCCGGGCAAGATGGGCCTGACCGAATCGCTGGCCGGACTGGCGGTGGGATTTGTCCCGCTGGGGCTGTTCTGGCTGGCCGGCGGCATCGGCGGCGGAGACGCCAAGCTGATGGCGGCGATCGGCGCCCTGGCCGGGCCGGGCCTGACCATGGCCAGCCTGTTCTACGGCGCCCTCATCGCGGCCGTCATGGCCATCGTGGTCATGGTTCAAAAGAAGCTGGTGGTGCGAACGCTGCGGCGGGTGTGGCACACGCTGGCGCTGCTGATGGCGCCGAAAATGCGTCCGGCCGATCCGACCACGGCCGACAGCCCGAAGATTCCATTCGCCGTGGCGCTGTGCCTGGGCACGGCGGCGGCGGTGCTGGAGGCCCTGCTGCGAGCGGGTTTGAACCCTCATCTGGGCTAGCGGGTTTTGAAATGGCATGGGCATCTTGCCCATGAGTGGCACGGCCGTCTCGGTCGTGCACAAGATAAGTGGCAAGGGCGGCACGAGCAAGATGCTCGTGCGACTCACGGGCGAGNNCGGGCGAGACGCCCGTGCCACTGGGTTTCGCGGGCGAAGGCGGGCATGGCAAGACAGAGGCAAAAACGTGGGGGGGTGCGGGCGGCGATCGAGGTTCTGGTCGCGCTGGCCGTATTGGCGGGGGCATGGGCCTGGGCGGCCCGCGGGCAGGGCTGGTTTGCCGACTTCCTGCGCGACCGCTACGCCATCGCCGGCATACTGATGTTCGCCTTCTGCCTGGCCGTCATGCTGGCGGCATGGGCGCTGATCTGGCGGCTTGGGCGGCAGCACCGTCGGCAGCGCAAGGCGGCCCAGGACGCCCAGGCCGGCAACGCCGCCGTGGAATTCGTGCTGGTGTTGCCGTTTTTGCTCTGGATCATGCTGATCATGGTGCAGTCGATGCTGATGGTGGCGGGCAACTTGTCGGTGCATTACGCCTCGTACATCGCCGCCCGGACGGCCATCGTGCAGGTGCCCTCCGAACTCAATGACCTGGAGACGCGGAATCTGGTGATGGACCCTTCTCTTAAGCGCGAGCGCATACGCCAGGCGGCGGTCAACGCCCTGGTGGGAGTGAGCGCCGGCCAGAGCGGGGCCGGCGGCAGCGGCGGGGGGGATACCGCCAACGTCGAGACCGGGCTGAACGACTTCTTCCGGCAATCCGACAAACCCGTCCCCGCCTGGATCGCCAATTACTACCGGGCCAAGTACGACTATGCCAACCTCTACACCCAGGCGACGCTGTACGATCCGCTGGTTCCCCCCGCCTACGGCGACCACGAGGACCTGACCGTGCGCGTAAACCACACCTTTTACCTGTCCGTGCCGTATGCCAGGGCGGTTTTTTACTGGGTCCCCAACTTTGCCCGCCCCCTGGACAGCGGCGGCTACGGCATCGACATGGAAGCCACCTGCACCCTGACCAACCAGGGCGTGGTGGACAAGATTGACGTCGAAGTCTTCCCGCGGACAGTGGGGCGCGGGTAGCGAGTCCTTGGCCGGCCGGAAGGCCGGGAGTTTCTCTTGGGAGCACGATGACACAGGGAAGTCATAACCAGAACGGCAAGGAAATGCCCGGCGCTCTGCCGGTCGGCTCCAAGGTCGCCAAATACGAGATCGTGCAGCAACTGGCCGCCGGCGGGCAGTCCATCGTGTACAAGGGCTACGACGCCCTGCTGGATCGCTTCGTGGCCATCAAGCAGATCGCGCCGTTCCTGGCGGCCGACCAGAAGTTCATCGAGCGCTTCCGCGAGGTCTCGCGGCAGTTGGCCAAGTTGGGCTGCGAGCAGGTGGTGACCATCCACGACCTGATCGAAGACCCCCTCGGGCTGTTCGTGGTGATGGAGTTCGTCGAGGGCCGCACGCTGGAGGCGATGCTGGCCGGCAGCGGGGCGCCTATGGACCCCAAGACGGTCGTGCAGATCGTCTGGCGGGTGGCGGCCGGGCTGTCGGCCCTGCACCGCGCGGGCATCATTCACCGCGACATAAAGCCTTCCAACCTGATCATCGGCGATGGCCTGCGCGTCAAGATCACCGATTTCGGCGTGGCCATGCGGACGGGCGCCCCGGCCTCCATGCGGCTGGGCACCACCAAGTACATGGCCCCGGAACTTTTCGCCGGCGGCGAGGTGGACGGCCGGGCCGACATCTACTCCCTGGGCATGGTGGCCTACGAGATGGCCGCCGGGCGGGAAAAGTTCCAGGAGGTCTTCCATGACGTGGTCCGCGACCCCTACAGCGAGTCGTTGCGTTGGATGAAGTGGCATTCGGCCGCCGACCAGGCGGCCCCGCCGCTGGAGGAGGTCCAGCCGGGCGTGCCGGCGGCGCTGTCGGCCATTGTGGCCAGGATGATGGCCAAGGATGTCGCCGCGCGGTATCAGAACGTGGAGGACCTGGGGCGTGAAATACGGGCCAGCTTTTCTCCCCGGCCGCAGGCGGCGCGCTCGCAGCGAAAGCGCCGGGCGGCGCCGCTGGAGGCCCAGGCGACGGGGGAGGTCGGCGAACTTTCGGCCGAAAGGGCCAATGAGCTGACGGTGGGCCCGGGTTCGGCCGACGGGCCGGCTACGGCCCAAATACCCAAGGCCCCCATGACGCTGGGGCGGAAATTGGCGATCGCCGGCGGCATAGTGGCGGTGCTGGTGGGCGTGCTGACAGGGGTGATCATCCACAGCGCGGGCAAGGACCGCGACCTGCGCCGCCGGGCGGATATCGACTTCGCCAAGGCGGGCGACATGTTCCGCTCGGCCCTGCAGCAGGAAGCCCTGGCGCCGCGGCAGGAGGGCCTGACCGGGGCCCAGGACGCCTTCGCCGATGTCCGCCAGAGGTTCCAGTTCCAGACGGCCTCGCGCGCGGTGGCCCAGCAGGCCAAGGTCATGGAGCAGCTTTGCCAGGCTTACCTGACAGTGCTCAACAACAACGCCAATTGGGAAAAGGACGCCGACGATTACGTGCGTAAGGCGGCCGAAGGCAATGCGACCATCCAGCGCGAGAGCAAGGAACTGTACGACTGGACCAAGAAAACCGACGACGTCATCCACAATTTCCGCGGCTTCTTCGAAAGCGTTCGGAACTGGCGATCCAACGTCGCCCTGATCGAGCAGGCGCTCAACGGGGATGACCTGGACCGCGCCGAAAGCGCCCTGCGCGAGGAGCCCCCTCCGCCGCTGAAGGAGTATTCCCAGCAGAGCCTGGCCCTAAAAGACAAGATCGATCTTCGCCGCCGGGAAAACGAATACTGGACGCATTTCAAAGCCGCCGACGCCGCCGGCAAGAACAGCGGCCCGGGCGCCTTTGCCACCGCCAAGGCTGAATACGCCAAGGCCCTGGAGGTGCTGGAAAGTTACAAGGACACGCTACCCGAGACGGAATACGACGAGCTTAAAGCCAAGGCCCAGAACAGCCTGGCCACGCTGGTTAACGAGGCTGACTATGCCGCCGCCAAGGTCGAGGGCGACAAGCTGGTCGGCACGGGCAACCGCATCGGGGCGGCCGACGCCTATGACCGGGCACTCAAGAAGAAGCCCGCCGATCCCGAGGGGCTCAAGGACCGCATCGCCACCCTGCGGCACGACCACTGGCTGGAGGTGGGGCGGCAGTTCATCACCGCCGGCAACTATGCCAACGCCGAGGACGCCTTCAAGAAAGCCCAGGGCTTCAAGGACACCCCGGCCGTGCAGGGCGAACTGGCCAAGCTGCAGCAGCGCAAGAACTTTAAGTCCATCGTGGACCAGGGGATCGAATTCTACAATAAGAAGAATTATGAGAGCGCCCTGCAGAAGTTCCAGGACGCCAACAAGTTGATTAAAGACGATCTCGAGGTCAAGAACTGGATCATGAAGGCCCAGTACGCCATCGAGATGAACACCGTAAACGCCACGCATTCGGCCAAGCAGTGGGACAAGTGCCGCGATGCCCTCACCCGGGCCAAGCAGATCAACCCGGGCGAAACGGCCAAGATCGACGAACTGCTGGAAAAGCTCAAGAGCGAACAGGCCTTCGACGATCGCTGGAAGGACTACCAGAAGGCCCGCGCGGGGCGGAAGTGGCAGGAGGCTATCATTATATTGAATGACGCGCGCAAGATAATGGCCACCCCGGAGATCGATCCGGAAATCAGCGACTGCCGGTACTGGCTTAACGTGGACATGGGCGACAAGGCCGTCGCCGACGGCGACTTCGACTCGGCCCGGGCGTATTACGGCCTGGCCAGGCAGTACAAGACCCCGCCGCCCCAGGAGTTGCTGGACAAGATCGAGGCGGCGCAGAAAGGCAAGACGCCCACGACGCGCCCATAAGGAGCCTCGTCATGACGGGCAAAGAACCGGCCTGCAAAGGCGGGCAAGTGATGGTGCTGATGTTGCTGGGGCTGGCCCTGCTGGGCGGCTTGGTCTTCTACGTCGTCAATTCCGGCGACCAGACCAACCGGCGGGTGGTGGTGCAGAACGCCGCCGACTCCTCGGCCATTTCCGGCGCCACCTGGATGGCCAAGAGCTTCAACCTCATCGCCATGAACAACGTGGCCCAGACGCGGGTGCTGGCCCTGGTGCCGGTGCTGGACGCCTTCCCCCTGGCCACCCAGATGTCCTACGAGGAGACGCGGGATTGGGAGGCCTCGCTGCGGAACCAGTTGACTCGCGGCGTGCCCGACAGTTGGCTCAAAGACGGGCTGGAGTCGCTGCGCCAGCGCATCCAGAATGAGCGCGACATCCTGGGCGCCATGAACGACCTGTTCAACAACAGCGACTTCCACATGGACTCGCTGACCCTGTACAACAGTAACGGGCAGGCCCCCTACGGGGAGCTTTGGCAGGCGGCTGAGGCCATGGACAACTTCAGCCTGGCCACCATGATGACGGCCCCGGTGCTGGCCCAGGAAAACGCCGTTCGCTTCGGCAAGGCCAGCGACGCCGACGTGGCCTTCATCTCGCCGGTGGAGCCGACCATGCCGGCCTTCCGCGGGTTCTGGGGCCAGTTCGAGCAACCGGTAAAGAAGGGCAGGATTCCCGACAGGGTATATGCCCAGCGCCTGGGGCCGTACGACCGGCTCTTCAAGTGGCGCGACTACCAGTACGAGAACATCACCGAGCGCGGCGCCTGGGTGCCGCCTACACAAGGCCACGGGGCAATCAGCAACGTCACCGGCCGGGCCAATATTCCCGGCGGGCGAAGCAACGGCCAGGGCGCCATGGGCCAGAACACCGACCATTCCGGCTTTTGGGCGCAAAATGTCGTGGGGCGGATACTGAAAGGCTACACCACCTACGGCCCGTACGAGTGGATGATGCGCCGCATACACGGCTACTCTTACGGCTGGTGGAACAATAACGGGTTTGCCCCCGGACAACTCTCCGACACGTACTTCCACGAGTATCACCGCCAGATCGGCAACATCAAGCTGGGCTACATGTGGGGCGCGCAGGACATCCGGTCGATCCACTATCCCAAGTACGTCATCGATTACCCCCAGGCCGCCGGCCTGGCGGCCCAGAACCCCGGGGCGGTCAACAAGACGATGGTGTACCTGGTCGAGATTCGCAGCAAATACCGCAAGGACGATCCGTCCTTCATGACCCCCGGCACGTTCGTCACTAACGACAAGCTTCCCGTGGTCAAGTGGATGAACGGCTGGCAGGATCCCAACACCTGGGGAATTCCGCAGATCGTCCCGTACATATGGGAAGACCAGTGGCAGTACATGACTACCCAGGACGTGGACATCGGCATCCAGGTGCAGCGCGACGCCACCGGCCAGCCCGTATGGCAGAACGTGTACATGGTCTCGCAGTACGTCTTCGGCGGCATTGACATCGGGCCGCAGGTGCAGGTGTCCAACCCCGCCAACTACGCCAGCCAGGCGGATTTGCCCGCCCCGGTCCTGCTGGACCTCAAGTACGGCGACTACGACCTGGCTCTGCCTGACCACGACCAGGGCGTGCGGCGCGACGTGTTCACCTACCTGGGCGTGGCCCGCAAGGGCAACACCCCGCCGGCCTGGTCAGACCGCTTCGGCAAGGACTCGCCCTACAAGGGCATGGTCGCCGCCGCCCAGGCCGAAATCTTCAACACCACAAGCTGGGACCTCTGGACGCAGGATTGGAAGACCCAGCTCGTGCCGGTCACCCAATGGCAGAACTGGGTGGCCATCACCAAGAGCACCGCCCACTACGCCGGCGACACCATGGGCTTGCTGAGCGATACCGACGTGGTGGATATCGCCGACTACATGAGCCGTTTCAGCGACCCCATGGCCGCGGACATGCTCAAGCACTGAGGCAAAACATGGACAAGACACACAAATTCAGGCCGGCCTGCGGGCGAGACGCCCGTGCCACCGGTTCGGCCGTTATCGAGATGGTTCTGGTCGTGCCTATCCTGGGCGTATTCTTCGCCCTGGTCTTCTTCTTTGGCTGGGTGATGATGCACAAGCAGCAGGTGGTGGTGGCCGATCGCTACGCCGTCTGGCAAAGGATCGACACCGGCGTCTGGCCCAGCAAGGACCACGTCAACGCCACCAGCTTCCAGAACCGGGCTATCGACGTCAACCTGGATCACTGGCCCAGCGGCAGCCCCCCGGCCGACAACCTGGTGGCCCAGGCCACCGACCGCAGCCCGCAAGCCGGAGATTTTTCCACCCGCCTGATCGGCGGCGACAGTGGCGTTTTCCCCAGCGGGCGGACGGCTGATGTCAAGGCCGACTTCCAGGCCGGCAGGTCTTTTGTGCAATTCCTGGAAAGGCAAATGAATCAGCCGTCGGGAGGTGGCGCGCAGTACGTGGGCCATCACCATAGCCGCGAGGGCATATCCTGGCGGCGCAACGAGGTAAATCCCTGGAACACCCTGCGGGACGTGTTCTACCAGGATTTCGACAACGCCCTCCAGCAGCAGCAGAGCACCCCCGCCGCCCAAATGGCCCAGATGATCCGGAACCTTTACCTGGCGTCATGGTAGGAGCGGTGTGACGGCCGGGCAAAGGGCAAGAACTCGAGCATGGCAACGGGCCAAGGCGCCCTGGGGCGCGCTGGCCCTGGTGGCATTAGCGGCGGTGGTAATTGCCGCGGCCCTGGCGGCGCACTACCGCGCGGTTCCCCCGGCCAGGCAGCCGGCCACCGCGGCCGCGCCAAATGGGCGGGACTACATGCCTGCGTCCGACCCGGGAGGGTTGTCGGCCCAGCCGCTGGAGGGCCTGGGCAGACGCCTGGCGGGCCCGCCGGCCGAGGCCGTCGCCCCGCCCCAGGCCAGGTTCCAGTACGCCTTTGAGCACTCCGAGGGAACGGTCTCCGCGGCCTATGTGGCGACGGGCGATTTGCTTGAACTGGCCGGTTTTTATACCATGGAATTGGGCCGGCAAGGTTATAAGCTTGTGCGGCGGTCGAGCGGCGTGCGGGGGGAGGGTTCGGAGCTGCTGAGCTTCGCCAAGCCCTCCCGGCAGTACACGGTAACGCTCCTGCCGGCCGATAAGAATAACAGGACTTTCAAGATCATCCTGCTCATTGGCAAGGGCCCCTGAGAGGCCCAAAGCCCACAGCGGCAAGGAAGAGGCTATGGCGGAAACAGTGGTTTGGAACAAGAAGCTCCTGGTGGCCTCGCTGATAGCGGCGATCCTGGCGGCGTTCCTGGTGTACATCTACACCAGCATGCAGGAGAGCAAGGCCCGGGGCGACATGGTGCGGGTGTGGAAGTGGAAGCGCGACATTCCCGCCGGCGGGGCGATCCGGCCGGAAGACCTGGAGGTCGTCGAGATACCCATTTCCACCATAGACAACCTCAAGAACGTGGTGAAGGAGTCGGATTCGGCCCATCCCGAGGAGGCCTATCACAACGTCAAAGACCCCGTCCGCAAGGAAGCCATGGTTCGATTCTCCGATTTCGGGGAAAAAGGCTTCAGCTCCGGGACCGATTTCTTTACCCCCGGCAAGCGCGGCTACACCTTGCGGATTGATCCCAACGAGACGCCGGCCAACCTGCGCGTGAAGGGATTCATCGACATCAGGGGCCGGGTCAGGGTCGCCGGGGCGACGCGCGACCTGTGGATCCTCAAGAACGTGCGCGTGGTGGGCATCGGCGGCGAGGGGCTGGGCACGGACATCGACGCGGGCAGCACGGGCGTGCCCGTCAGGGCGGCGGGGCAGCGGATGTTCCGCAGCATCGAGATCGAGCTGGACCCGGACGTCTGCGGGCAGATGTTCCAAGTGGAGGCCTTCGTCGAGAAATTCAAGATCTTTGACCGCAAGACCGGAGACGGCGGCGACCCCCGCAACGACGGCAAACTGGACAAGGATGTCCTCGACTCGGGCGTGCTCAGCCAGAAGGTGCCGCCCAGGAGCGACACGCCCTCCGACGCCCCCTGACCCGGCAGAATGGACTGACGCTTGGAAATCTGGGTATACAACCACCTGACCGACGAGCGCAAGGTCGTCGAGGTCCAGCAGCCTGAGATAATCATCGGGCGAGACGAGGGCTCAACCGTATCCCTCAAGAGCCCCTTCGTCTCGCGCCAGCACGCCCGCATCTTCCGCGAGAACGGCACCTACTTCATCGAGAGCCTGGGCCTCAACGGGCTGACCGTGGCCAACCGCCTGGTGGCCTACCACGCCCGCTTAAAGATCGAGTACGGCGACGAGGTCCGCATCGGCGAGTACTCCATCTTCATGATGGAACCCACCGCCCGCCGCGGTCGCCGGGGCGTGACGGTCATAACTCCCCGCCGCCGGCTGGTGGAGTTGGAGCAGGTAATCCACGGCGAGTTGCTGGTGCGGCTGAACCTGCGCGTGGCCAGCCAGGTGGCCAAGGCCGACGCCCAGTACATCGGCCTGATCAAGCGGCACCTGGCCGAGCTGATTGCCGACCACCTGGGCGAGGTGGACGAGGAGATGGCCGACCACCTGGTGGGCGACTACCTCTGGCGCAGCACGCTGACCGAGCTGAACATGCGCTGCACCGGCAAGATGACCTACGCCTACGGCTACGAGGAGTCCGACATCCTGCAGGGGGAGTTCGAGAAGACCCTCAGCCAGGTGGTGGGCGACATCCTGAGCGATTTCCCGCTGCGGCTGCAGCCCCAGACGCTCAAGGAGGACGCCGCCCTGATCGAGTCGGATTTCCCCAACCAGGTTCGGCGGATCTGGCCGCGGCTGGGCGGGGAGCTGAAGCGCTACGTGGTGACGCGCATGCTCTCCAAGGAGATCGAGGACGTGGTCTTCGGCTACGGCCCGCTGCAGGACCTGCTGGAGATGCCCCACATCAACGAGATCATGGTGGTGGGCAAGGACCACATCTACATCGAGAAGGAGGGCGTGGTCAGCAACACCGGGCGGAGCTTCTTCTCCGAGGAGGTGGTCAACTCGATCATCGAGCGCATCATCACCCCGGTGGGGCGGCGGATCGACCGTTCCACGCCGCTGGTGGACGCCCGCCTGCCCGACGGCTCGCGCGTCAACGCCATCATCAACCCCCTGAGCCTGTCGGGCCCCATCCTGACCATTCGCAAGTTCGCCCGCATCCCCTTCACCATCGACGACCTGATCGAGCGCGGCACGCTCACGGCGGCCACCGCCGGCTTCCTCAAGGCCTGCGTGGCCGGGCGAAAGAACATGCTCATTTCCGGCGGCACCGGCAGCGGCAAGACCACCACGCTCAACGTGCTGGCCTCGTTCATAGACCCCGACGAGCGCATCGTCACCATCGAGGACTCGGCCGAACTGCAGTTGCCGCAGGAGCACGTGGTCCGGCTGGAGACCCGGCCGGCCAACATCGAGGGCAAGGGCGCCTACACCATTCGCGACCTGGTGCGCAACGCCCTGCGCATGCGCCCCGACCGGCTGATCGTGGGCGAGTGCCGCGGCCCGGAGGCCCTGGACATGCTCCAGGCCATGAACACCGGGCACGACGGCTCCATGACCACCATCCACGCCAACAGCCCCTCCGACACCGTCGCCCGCCTGGAGACCATGGTGCTGACGGCGGTGGAGATGCCGGTGCGGGCCATCCGCGAGCAGATCGTGGCCGCCATGGACCTGGTGGTGCAGATTTCGCGCTTCCCCGAGGGCAGCCGCAGGATTACGCACGTCTCGGAGGTGGTGGGAATCGACCAGGACACCGGGCAGATCATAACCGAGGACATTTTCGTGATTCGCGGCCCGCGCGGGCGGGCGGCCGCCAAGCGCGACGAGACTCGGGGGCCAACCAAGATCGGCCCGCTGGTCCACACCGGCTACATCCCGGAATTCGCCGAGGAACTGATCCAGAAGGGCTTCCTGGACCTCGAGGTGTTCAAGTGATCTGGTTGTTGGGCGAGGCTGCCGCCGAATCCTCCGAATCGACCAAGCTGCTCTTGGCCCTGGGCATATTCGTGGCCGTGGGGGCATTGGTGTTTTTCTGGTGGGGGCCTTTCCGGCGGCTGGTGGGCAGGCAGGAGGCCTACTACGACCGCGTGCTGCGGGGTTCGCTGCTGATCGACGTTTCGCCCCGGACGGTGACGCTGCTGCAGGCGGCGGTCATGGGCCTGCTGGGGCTGATCGCCTACGCCATGGTCAGCCACGTGCTGGCGGGCATCATCGGGGCGGCGGTGGGGGCGATTATCCCCAGGATCGTGCTGGTAATGCTGCGGCGGCGGCGGCTGCGGAAGCTGGAGGATCAGTTGGCCGACGGCATCCAGACCCTCACCAGCGGCGTGCGGGCGGGATTGAATCTCATCCAGGCGATGGAGCTTCTGGCCAAGAACGGCATCCGGCCCATCAGCGAGGAATTCGGCCACATGCTGCGGGAGTACGAGCACGGCATGAGCCTGGAGCGGGCCATGGCCAACGCCGGCGACCGCATCGGCTCGGGCAATTACCGGCTGTTGATTTCGGCCCTGCTGACCCACCGCGAGCGCGGCGGCAACCTGGGCGAGACCCTCGACCGCATAGCCGAGAGCATCCGCGAGATCCACCGCCTGGAAAAGCAGATCGAGACGCTGACGGCCCCGGGGCGGGCCGCTGCCCGCTGGATGGGGCTGATGCCCGCCGCCGTCATCGGCGTGCTGTACCTGATCGACGCCCACGACACGGAAATGCTCTTCACCGACGACCGCGGCAGGCTCATCCTGCTGATAATACTGGTCATGAACCTGGCCGGGTTCCTGTGGATCCGGCGCATCGTGAATATCGACATCTGATATGACAGCCATACTGTTCATGCTGGCCCAGGCCGGGGGCGACGCGCCGGCCCCGGACAACAGCGTCGGGCTGATCCGCCTTGCGGCCGTCGCGGCGGCGTTCATCTTCGTGCTGACCTTCGTGCTGGCGGTTTTCGGCCAGCGCGGGCGGAGCGCGATTTCGCCCCAGCGGGAAGTGGCCCTGGCCGCCGGCTATATTGACCGCCAGACCGTCTTTGAGAACCCCCTGGTCAGCCCGGTCATGTGGCTGCTCTTGACGGTGGCCCATCGCCTGCCCGCGCCCTGGCTCAAGCAGAGGGTGCAGCAGCGGCTGGTGGCCGCCGGCAGCCCCAACTTCTACACCAGCGAGGAATTCCTGGCGGTGTGCATGCTCTGGGGCGTGGTGGCGGGCATCCTGCTGGCCCTGGGCAACCTGCTGCTTTCCGACCAGCCCAGCGTGCTGGGCATGCTGGCCACGCCGGTGGTGGGCTTTGGCCTGGGCTTTGGCGTCTACCTGTATTACCTGCATGGAGAGGCCAACAAGCGGGTGGCGCTGATCTCCAAGCGCATTCCCTACACCCTGGACCTGGTGGCCCTGTCCATGGGCGCCGGGGCGACCTTCACCGAGGCCGTCCGCACCGTGGTGCACGAGGATCCGGCCCATCCCTTCAATGTCGAATTGAACACGGTGCTGGCCGAGGTCGAACTGGGCACCACGCGGGCCCAGGCCCTGCGGAACATGGCCAATCGCATCCCGCTGGAGACGCTGCGCTCCATCATGGCCTCGATTATCCAGGCCGAGGGGCTGGGCACGCCCCTCTCGGACGTGCTCAAGGGCCAGGCCAACCTGCTGCGGCTGCAGCGATCGGTGCGGGCGGAGAAACTGGCGGCCCAGGCCTCGGTTCGCATCCTGGTGCCCAGCATGCTGATCCTGATGTCCGTGGTGCTGGCGGTGTTCGCCCCCTTCATCATCAAGGCCTTCAAAGGCGAGCTGTTCTCGTAATGAGAGGTTCATTCTGGGATGAGCCAGGAGTATCCGGAATTCTTGTTCGTGGCCGGCCCGCAGGCCGGTCAGCGCGTCTGCCTGCAGAAGAGCCAGGCCCTGCTGGGGCGGGGCGGCGGCGCGGACATCATGCTCAGCGAGGAATACGTCTCGCGCCAGCACGCCCGCTACGAGCTGCTGCAGGCCGGCCCGACCATCGAAAGCCTGTCGGAAAAGGGCATATACGTCAACGGCCGGCGCCACAAGAGCGGCCGAAAGCTGCTGCTGGAAACGGGCGATCTGGTTGGCCTGGGGCAGGCGACCGAACTGCTGTTCGTGGCTAAGGGCGACGATGCCGACGCCGCCCTGGCCATCTACAGCCAGTCCAATCCCCAGAGCGGCGGGGCCTTCGGGCGCAAAAGCTCCGCCCCCCAGCCGCCGCCGGCCGAGGATATCCTCGTCCAGGAGGAGCCCGAGCCCTCCAAGCTCCAGCCCAAGAAGGCCTCCGCCCAGGCCATGGATATGACCCCCATGCAGCGCGCCGCCGCCGACCGCAAGGCCAAGAGCCGCAAGCTGATGGTCATGCTGGGCGGCTACCTGGCCGTGCTGGCGGTCTTGTTCGGCTTGCTGCTGGCGCTGCGCCACGGTCACAAGAACGTGCCGGATGTGCCGGTGCTGAGCGACGACCAAATCGAGCAGGGGGTGGAGCAGTTGCCCGAACTGACCCCCAGCCCCCTTGAGGCCCAGGGCCGCCTGGTCGAAGCCCTCAACCTCTACGGCGCCAGCGGGCCCGACATCGACCGGCTGTACGCCTGCGCACAGGCCTTCAAGGAAGCCCGCGCCTACAGCGGGCGGGGCTTCTTCAGCTATGCCAAGGACCCCCACGCCGACGACAAGTACCGCCAGATCCTCAGGCGGCTGGCGGACGAGATAAAACGCCAGTACCGCGAGGCGGTGATCAAGGAAAAGAATTTGAACTGGCAGGACGCGGAAAACCGCTTCCGCAACATAAACGGCCTGTACAAGGATGAAACCAGCGTCGTCTTTCGCAATGTTCAACTGCACCTCAACCGCTGCGTGGATATGCGGAGGGCCTCGGAAGGGGACAAGAGGTACCCGGCTTGAGCATCCCAGCCGAATCCACTTGCCCGCCGGGTGGGTATTGTTGATGCTGCATTCATGCCGGCGGGTGCGCCCAAAGATAAAGGCAAGGGTCATCCCTAGTAGTCTGTAACAGCAAGAACGATGGGTGGATTTTTTGGTGGCACAGGCTTTCCAGCCTGTGCGCGCACAGCCTAGAAAGGCTGTGCCACCCGGAGAATT
>PMYM01000122.1 GCA_003171235.1 Phycisphaerales bacterium
GGCGGTCTCCTCGGCCCTCTGGGGCACCTTTGAAAGCGCCTATTCGCTTTCTTTCGGGCGAGTCTACTCGACCCGACGGGAGACCGCTTTTTTACTCATGCCATCTTCAGGACCGAAGGCTTTCTTCTATTTCCCTGGCCGTTTTTCCTTGTTCTGTCGCTTGTATACTCGGGCGTTTTCTCATTGGTCTCTTTATGGACAGGACGGGGGATAGCTTGGGCGGCCTTATTAACCATTTCGGGGTTCTTGGTAGTCCTCTCGGTGTGGTCAGTCTTGCCGAGAAACCGATTGCAGACCGTCATAGGACCCCGCGCCGCCTCGATGGCACGCATCGAGCGGTTGGAGGTTTATGATGCCTTCCTCCACGGGCAGACGTACCACGGCACCCTGATCGGAGACGATCGCCTTTTGACGGCCATAATCGAGTACCGCAGACTAAAGCGAGTTGAACCCGCCGTTCCGGTGGACCTGCATGAGCCAAGAGAAAAGAGAATTGACTATGAAGATGAGCACTCTTGGTTCTCGCTGAACCCTGAAGATGGGCGGATCGAATTCTCTTATCACGAATTTGGACATTAGGTATGAACGTCAGGCCAGTGCGATAAGAACAAATGTTCTCCGGGACATCTGCCGCGCAACCTGCTTCTGCTTTCGCTAAGCCGGCGCTAAAGTTGACGCCCAGCGTTGATTTTCTCCCCGGGATCAGGACAATGGCCTTTCCCTGTCGCCGGCGGCGGCTGATAAGGCCGGAGGCGACGGTGCGTTAGCTTGTCGAACCGCCCGCCCGGTGTGGGCGTAGAGAACACAGGCCGCCTCCGGGCGTTGGATAAGCTCCAAACCGGGCGGCAGCGGTGCACTGTCAATTTGGAACCCGAAGTCCTCTCCTGCTGGAGACTGCGGCATGGCACACGATGTCCTGAAAGGTTCGGTCGAGTCGCAGACTGGCCGGGCCGGCTGGCTCATCATCGGCATCCTGCTGGGCGGCATCCTGCTGCTGACCAGCTACCTTATCCCCCTCTTTCCTTTCTTCCGGCTCTCCGACGAAGTGAACAGGCAGGTATGGGGACAGGGCAACTTCTACGAGGACCTGCTGGCCACGGTGGGGGCATTGCTGCTGGGGATGCCGATCATCATACACGCCGTCAAGCACCTCTGGCACGGCTCGATGCACATGGACGAGCTGGTGGCCCTGGCGGTGATCGCCGCCCTGGCCGCCAACGACCCCAAGACCGCCGGGGCGGTGGCCTTCTTCCTGCTGCTGGCCAACCTGGTCGAGACCCGCACCGCCCTGGGGGCCAAGGCCAGCATCGAGTCGCTCATCCGCATCAGCCCCACCAAGGCCCACCGGCTCAAGGACGGCGCCGAGGAACTGGTCGATCCGCAGGTCCTGCGGCCGGAGGATGTCGTCCGCGTCCGCCCCGGCGACAACATTCCCGCCGACGGCGTCATCATCTCCGGCCAGAGCTCCGTCAACCAGGCACACATTACCGGCGAATCGCTGCCGGTGGACAAGGCCGTGGGCGACGAGGTCTTCTCCGGCACCAGCAACCAGATGGGCGTGATCGACATCCGCGTCACCCGCGCCGGGGCCGACACCACCCTGGGCAAGGTCCGCAAACTCATCCTGCAGGCCCAGCAGACCCGCATTCCCATCATGCGCATGATCGACCGCTACGCCGGCTGGTACACCCCCACCATCATCATGCTGGTGGGCATCGTGATGTTCTTCCGCGGCGTGGTCGCCGGGCAGGGCGACGCCCTGGAACGGGCCATCACCATGCTGGTGGTGGCCTGCCCATGCGCCCTGGTGTTGGCGGTGCCCACGGCCATGGTGGCGGCCCTTTCCTGCGCCGCCCGGCTGGGCATACTCATCAAGGATGTCTCCACCCTGGAGGTGGCCAAGGACCTGACGGCCGTGGTCTTCGACAAGACCGGGACGCTGACCACGGGCGAGCTGGCGGTGACGCGGCTGCAGCCGGTTCCGGGCGTGGAGCCGGCCCAATTGCTGGCAGCGGCCGCCTCGCTCGAACAGATGTCCAAGCACCCGGTGGCCCAGGCCGTGGCGCGCATCGCCCAGAAGGCGCGGGTCGCCCTTTCGCAGCCGCAGGAATTCGCCGAGCACGCCGGCAAGGGCGTCAGCGGGCTGCTGAACGGACGGCGCGTGCTGGTGGGGCGGCGGACCTGGCTGGCTCAGCAGCAGGTGGATTTCACCCCCGTGTCCGATCCGGCCATGGATGAGCCCGAGGGCCTGTCCACCCTGTACGTGGCCAGCGAGGGCAAGCTGCTGGGCTGGGTGGGGCTGGAAGACCGCACGCGGCCTGAAGCCCGAAAGGCCCTGGACCAACTTCGCCAGTTGGGCATTCGCGAACTGGTCATGGTCACGGGCGACCGCTGGTCGGTGGCCCGGCGCGTGGCCAAGGAGATGGGCTGCAGCGAAGTGCAGGCCGAAGTCCTGCCCGCCGACAAGCTGGAACTGGTGGCCAGCCTCAAGCAGAAACGGCACACGGTGGCGGTGGTGGGCGACGGCGTGAACGACGCCCCGGCCCTGGCCGCCGGCGACTTGTCGGTGGCGATGGGCGCCGCCGGCAGCGACGTGGCCATCAACTCCGCCTCCATCGCCCTGATGAACAACGACCTGGAGCGGCTGCCGTTTCTGATCAAACTCTCGCGCAAGACCATAAGCGTGGTGCACCAGAACCTGATGTTCGGCGTGGTCTTCATCGTGCTCTTCGAGGTGCTGGGGGCGATGGATTACATCAAGCCCATCCAGGCGGCGATGCTGCACTTCTGCGCGGCGACCTTCGTGATCTTCAACTCCGCCCGGCTGGTGCGCTTCGGCGAAGAACTGCACAAGCAGCCCGCGGGAAATCCCGTCCTGACCCCGCGCATAGCCCCCCAGCCCGTGCCCGCGCAGGCCAAGGCCTGAGGGAAGCAACAGGCAAGAACAAGCGTGAATCGCCACAGCGGCGCAGAGGCCAATAGAAAAGCGGCAATGTTCAACGGATCAACCAGTAAACAGAATAACCAGTGCCTATGCTGAAGGTTTTCGCCATAGCCCGAAATGCCTTCCTGGAGGCCATCCGCCAGCCGATCTTCTTCGTGCTGATCCTGATCACCTCGGCCGTCCTGGTGCTGGACGTGCCCATGGCCACTTACACCATGGGCACCGGCAACGCCGACTACGCCCAGAGCAACCAGCAGTGGCTGATCGTAATGGGGTTGTCCACGCTGCTGATGTCGGGCCTGCTGGTGGCCGCCTTCAGCGCCGCCGGCGTCATCAGCCGGGAAATCGAGGACCGCACCATCCTGACGGTGCTGGCTAAGCCGGTCTCGCGCCCGACGGTGGTGCTGGGCAAGTACCTGGGGGTGGGTTGTGCCCTGGTGCTGTCGCTGTACATCAACACCCTGATCTTCTTCATGACCGTGCGGCAGCGGGTCGTGTTCACCGCCGGCGATCCGGTGGACTGGCCGGTGGTGGTCATCGGCGGCGGCGGGTTTTTCCTGGCCCTGCTGGCAGCGCTGTTTTTGAACTACTTCTTCGGCTGGAACTGGATCAGTTCTGTGGCGTCCCTGCTGGCCGGCCTGCTGACGGTGGGCATGCTGCTGGTGAGCCTGCTGGGCAAGGGCTGGACGCCCGTCAGCATAATCCAGACCTTCACCCTGGACATTCCCCCGGAGGTTGTCATCTCGGTGGTGCTGGTGCTATTCTGCGTGCTGGTGTTTGCCGCGGTGGCGGTGGCCGCCTCGACGCGCCTGGGGCAGGTCAGCACCATCCTGTCCTGCCTGGCATTCTTCGTGGTCGGGTCGCTGGCCCAGAATTTCTTCGGAACTCACCCCGAACAACCGGCCCTGAACCTGGCCTACCGCACCTTCCCCAACTTGAACTTCTTCTTCACCCTGGACGTGCTGGAGCGGCAGGACGGGACGGTGCCGGCGGCGTATCTGGGGCTGGCCGGGGTGTACGCCCTGCTGGAGATAGTTGCCATCCTGGCGGTGGGCATGGCCCTCTTCCAGGGGCGGGACCTGGAGCGAGGCTCGGACACGTCGCTGGCCCCGCGGCTGGTGGGCCTGCTGGCCTGGTGCGGCCGGGCGCTAGGCATCCTGCTGGCGCTGGCGGCGTTGGTGCCGCCGGCGGAGTGGAACTGGAAATTCCGCGTGCTATATGCCCTGGGCATGGCCGCCCTGGCGGCGGGCTTCTGGCTGTACTGGGGCTGGTTCGGCCGCGGGGTGAAATGGACCTACTGGGCGTTTTTGGTCGCCATCGCCCTGACGGCGGCCGCCCTGGGAGTGCAACTGGCCCGCGGCCTGCCCCCGACGGGGTTGGCCGGCCCGGCGGGGCTGGCGGTTCTGGGCGCGGCGGTGCTGGCGCCGGCGCTAATGCTCTTGCCGCGCAATCGATTTCACTTCGGCCTGGCGGGCAGCAAGCAAGTCGCCACCGGCCGGTTGGCCCAATTGACGGGAGCTTCAAATGCAGATCAATAGACGCGGACAGAAGGTCGCCCTGGCCGGGGCGGTGCTTCAGGCCGGACTGGCGGTGCTGGCGGCGGCCCTGTGGCTGGTCAGCCAAAGCGCCGCCGCCTGGCCGGTCATCTGGATGAACCTGGCCGCCCTGCCGCTGTGGATCCTGACGGCGATACTTTTCCACTGCCGCCACCTGGCCCGGCGGGAGGAGTGGGAGCTGGAGCAGCTTTCCGGAACCGCCCCCAGCGGCAGCATCTTCATCGAAGGCAAGGACGCCCTGGGCCAGCGCCCCGCCGCCGCCCGCCTGCGCTGGATGGAGCGGTACCTGGTGGCGGTGGTGACCATCATCCTGTCGCTCTACCAGGCGGTAATGGGCCTGCTGCTGATGCGGTGGCTCAAGGCGCCCGGCGACGCCACCATCCTGGGCAGCGCCCTGACTTGCGTGTTTTTCGCCGGCGGCGGGGCCTTCCTGGCCTTCCTGGTCAGCCGCTACGCCACGGGCATGGCCAAGACCCCCTCCTACTCTCTGCTGAGGGCCCCGGGCAGCTTCCTCTTCGCCAACTGCCTGGGGCTGGCCCTGTTGGCGCTGGCCCTGCTGCTGGGCAGCTTCCAGCTCACCGGCCTGGAGCGGGTGCTGACCTTCGCCCTGCCCATCCTGATGGTGGTGGTGGGGGCGGAGATGGGTCTGAACTTTGTGTTGGACCTGTACCGCCCGCGCCTGCCCGGCGTGGAACACCGCTTCAGCTACGACAGCCGGCTGCTCAACCTCATCGCCAGCCCCGAGTCCATCAGCCAGTCAATCGCCGACACCCTCAACTACCAGTTCGGCTTTGAAGTCTCCTCCACCTGGTTCTATAAGCTGCTGAGAAGGACCTTCATGCCGCTGCTGGCCTGCGGCGGGCTGATTCTGTGGCTCTTGACCGGCCTGGTGGTAGTGGACGAGGGCCAGCAGTACGTGGTGCTGCACTGGGGCCAGCCCACGGCGGTGCTGGAGGCGCGATCGCTGCCGCACCTGATCTGGCCCTGGCCGATCGACACCGTCAAGGCCTTCGACGCCTCGGAGGTCAAGACGCTGGAGCTGGGTGTGGGCGGCCAGCGCCAGGAAGATAAAATCAACGGCAAACTGGTCTATCTATGGGGCAAGGAACACGGCAACCGTCTGGAACTGGACACGTTGGTGGCGGCCCCCGCCCAGGCCGGACGGCAGGACGATTTTCCCAACATCATTAAACTGGTCGTGAGCATAAACTATCACATCGCCGACGCCCGCAGCTACGGCTTCCGCTACACCACCACCGGCTCTGACGCCCAGGCAGCCGCCCCCGACAAGGTGCTGGAGGCCATCGCCTATCGCGAGATGGTGACTTACGCCGCATCGGCCACGCTGGACGAACCCCTGCCGGCGGGCTCGCCCGCCAACCGGGCCGAGGCCATCATGACCTTCGGCCAGGCGGCGGCGGCCAAGGCCCTTAAGCAGCGCATCGCCAGCCGGGCCGATCAGATGCAACTGGGAGTGGAAATCCTGGGGGTGCAGATCCTGGCCTGCCACCCGCCGGCGGAAGCGGCCGAGGCTTTCGAGGGCGTGATTTCGGCCGAACTCGATCAGGACCGCCAGCGCTTCGAGGCCCAGGCCGATGCCAACAAGACCCTGGCGACCGTGGCCGGTTCGCCCGAGCAGGCAACGATCTTTGTCCAGGCCTCGGGCATGTACAACGAACTGCGGAACCTCTGGCAGGCCCAGGGCGATGAGCCCGCCTTTAAGGCCGCCCTGGCGCAGGCGCGGGCGGCGGCGGATGAGCGGCTTTCCCAACTGCGGCGCCAGGCGCAGACCGACGATACGGCCAGCGCCGAGGCCCGCGCCGCCCAGGCCGACATGCTCGCCCGCCAGCAGCGCTACCTCCAGACGCTGGGGCGCCTCGCCGCCGACGCATCCGCCCTGCCGGAGGAAGTGGCCAAGGCCCTGGACCAGCGCGACACCCTGCTGGAAAAACTCACCGGCAGCGTCGCCACCATCATCGCCCAGGCCCGCGCCGACCGCTGGAAGAACGAGCTCCGCGAACGCAGCCGGGCCCAGACCTTCGACGTCCAGTTGGCGGCCATGAAGCAGGCGCCCGATCTTTACATGCTGGACCGCTACCTCCAGGCCCTCAACGAAGGCCTGCGCGATGTCCGCAAGTACGTCATCGGATTATCCGGCAAACAATTGGAGCTGTGGCTGGACCTCAAGCAGCCGCAGGGCAGCCCCGCCGACATGCCCATCGGCAAGGAGAAGTAATTCGCCCCCCCGGGCGCACAGGAAAAAACCATGAACAACAAGATCCTAGGCATCGGAATGGTCGTCGGCGTGTCGCTGCTGTTGATCCTTTCCACCGTGGCCTTCACCCTGGAAAGCTACCAGGTGGCCATTGTCAAAACCTTCGGCAAGGCCGCCAGCCCTATGACCGAGGCCGGGCTGCACTTCAAGCTGCCCTGGCCTATCCAGTCGGTGACCCGCTACGACCGTCGCACCTTCATCTTCGACGACACGCACGAGCAGATCCAGACGGCCGACCACAAGAACATCACCGTCACCGTGTATTGCTGCTGGCGGATACAGGACGCGCTGACCTTCGTCCGCAACGCCCCCGGCGGCTCGATCAAGGAGGCTGAAAGGTCCCTGCGCGACATCGTGCGCGACGCCAAGAAGAACGTGCTGGGCCAGCATGCCATGACCGAACTGGTGAACACCGACCCGGAGAAGATGAAGATTCTCGATATCGAAAACACCATTCGAGACCAGGTCCAGCAGAGCGCGGCCATCTACGGCGTGGCCGTCACCGACGTCGGCGTCAAGTCCATCGGCCTGCCGGAGAGCGTCACCAAAACGGTGATCGAGAACATGAAGAGCGAGCGCAATCGCCTGGCCGAGCGGTACAAGGCCCAAGGGGAATCGGACGCCAAGGCCATCCGCGGCCAGGCGGACAGCCTTCGCTCGCAGATCGCCCAGTTCGCTGAAAACTACGCCAGCCTGATCCGCTCGGAAGGCGACGCCGCCGCCGCCCAGTTCTACAGCAAGTTTGAAAAGAATCAGCAATTCGCCATGTTCCTGCGCGAACTGGACTTCCTCAAGGACGTGCTCAAGAACAACACCGTGATCGTGCTGGACAAGTCGATGCAGCATAGCTTCAGCCTCTTCGGCGAGGGCGCCAATCTGCCCGGCAAGGCCGTCCCGTCCACCCAGCCGGCCAGCCAGGCCGCCGCCAACGCCGGCCAGCCCAGCGAGGGCAAGTAACCATGGCAGAAGATCACGACCGCCAACACGAACACGATCCTGGCCATGACCAGGGCGAGCACGAGACAAAGGACGTCCTGGGCCACGTGCACTTTGAATTCCGCGACGACCCGGCTGCACTGGCCGGCGAGCAGGCCGACCCCGCGCGGCGCAGCTTGTCCGACGCCCTGCGCGTCAGCTTCCGCCTGCTGTCGGTTATGATGGTGCTGGTGATCGTGGGCCTGCTGCTGACGGGCATGCGGCAAATCCATGCCGGGCAGCGCGGCATACGCCTGACCTTCGGGGCCGTGAACGGCGAAGGCGACGACCGCGTGCTGGGCGAGGGCTTCCGCTGGAGCTGGCCCGAGCCCATCGGCCGGGTGGTCATCCTGCCCACCCAGGAGCAGGCCCTGCAAATTGATGACTTCTGGTTCTACGAGACGGCCGAGGAAATCAAGTACCAGCCGGATTACAGGAAGCGAATGGTTACCAGTCCGGGTTTGCGCACCGGCATGGACGGAGCCCTGCTGACGGCCGACCACGGCCTGATCCACCTCAAGATCACCTGCAAGTACACCTTCAAACAGCGCAACGACCAGCCCGACCCGCAGGCGATCCTGGACTACTACCACAATATCGGAGATTCGCAGGACACCATCCGCTCGGCGATCTGCTCCGCGGCCATCGCCGCCGCCGCCACCAGGACGGCTGAGTCCATCTACGCCTCCAAGGGCAGGGACTTCGCCGACGCGGTGGCGGTCCTTGCCCAGCAGCGGTTGGACGCCATGAACAGCGGGCTGAAGCTGACCCACGTGCTGGTGCCCTCCCCCACCGTGCCGCTGGCCGCCATCGCCGCCTTCGATGCCGTAACCTCCGCCCAGACACAGGCGGAAAACGAGATCAAGGAGGCCCGCAAACAGGCCGTATCCGCCCTGGGCAGCGCCGCCGGCGACGCCGCCGTCACCTTGGCCGGCGACGTCAACATCCCCGGGTCCACCGGCCTTCTCCAGCAGTACGCCCGGGCCCGCGAGCAAAAACGCGAAGACCAGGCCGAGGCCATCCTGCAGCAGATATACGCCGTGCTGGCCGATCTTGGGCAGACCAAGGGCGAGGCCCGCCGGGTTCTGGACGAGGCCAACGCCTACAAACAGTCCATCGCCCAGACCATCGCCGCCCGGGCCACGCGCTTTAACCAGCTCCTTGGCCAGTACAACGCCACGCCGGAGTATATGTTGGACGCCCTGTGGAACCAGACCAGGGCCGACATCCTCTCCAGCAAGCTGATCGAAAAGTACTTTGTCGCACCGGGGTCAAAGACAAACCTGATGATCAACCAGGACCCGGAGGTCCTCAAGAGAATCCTGACGGAAAGAATGACCGCTTCTGCCGAGCAGAAGCCTAAATAAACCGCCGCTTCCAGGCTTGAAGATTCGAGCATCGCATGGCTAACGAGCAAGACGTCGTTGTCGGGACCGTCGGCCTGAGCAAGACCTTCCGCGATTTTTGGCTGCGGGAGAAGGTTGCGGCCGTCCATGACCTGACCATCTCGGTCCAGCGCGGGGAAGTCTATGGCCTGCTGGGGCCCAACGGCTCGGGCAAGAGCACCACGCTGAAGATGATCCTGGGGCTGATGTTCCCAACGGCCGGCCGCCTGGCCATCTTCGGCAAGGGGCCGCGCGACGTGGCCACCAAGCGCCGGCTGGGCTTTCTGCCGGAGGAAAGCTACCTGTATCCGTTCCTCAACGCCCACGAGACGCTGGACTATTACGGGCGGCTTTTCCACCAGGACCGTAGCGAGCGGAAGCGCCGCACGGGCATGCTGCTGGACATGGTGGGGTTGTCGGGCGCGGCCTATCGCCGCGTGGGCGAATACTCCAAGGGCATGCAGCGGCGAATCGGCATGGCCCAGGCCTTGATCAACGACCCCGACCTGCTGATCCTGGATGAGCCCACCAGCGGCATGGACCCGCTGGCGGCGCGCCAGTTCAAGGATCTCATCGGCGAACTGGCCCGGCGCGGCAAGACCATCATCCTCTCCTCCCATCTGCTGGCCGACATGGAGGACCTTTGCGACCGGGTGGCCATCCTCTTTGCCGGGCAATTGCGGTCCGAAGGCACCCTGGAGGAACTGCTGGCCCGCCGCAGCCTTACCCAAATCACCACTGAAAGACTGGACGGCGACACCCTGTCGCAGTTGATGGCGGTCCTGGCCCGGGCGGGCAAGGAAGTGCTCTCGGTGGAGACCCCCAAGGACAAGCTGGAAACGCTTTTCCTCCGCATTATTCACGACGCCCAGCGGCAGCGGACCTCGCCGCAGACGGCCGTCAACACCGGCCAACTGGCCGAATTCCTCCGCGCCACCCCCGGCCAGCCGGAAAAGCAGGTGCTGGAGGAGTTGCTGGCCCCGGCGGCCGAGCCCAAGCCGGAAACGCCCGAAGGAGTTTCCGCCCAGAGCGGCCAGGCGCAGGGGGCGGCGGTCGAGCCCCCGCCGGCGCCGGCCAGCCAAGAAGTACTGGCCGAACTGACCGATTCGCCCGCTCGTCAGACGCCGACCGCCCAGTCGGCTTCGCCTGAATCGGCCCAGCCGATGCAGGCCGACCAGGCCGTCATTGACGAACTGCTGGGCAAGGACGAAAAGAATGATGGCCGTGCGTAGCATCTGGGCCGTCGCCCGGCAAACGCTGCTGGAGTGCTTCCGCAGCCGGCTGGCCCTGGCGCTGCTGGCGGTGCTGCTGGTCATCATACTGGGCCTGGGCCTGAGCATGCAGGACAGCACCACCCTGAAGAGCCGGCTGCAGGCTTTCCTGGCCTATTCCAGCGGCTTGACGCAGTTGCTGGTGGGGGTGGCGACGGTGCTGCTGGGCTGCCGGGCCGTCTCCGGCGACGTCCAGAACAAGACGATATTCCTGGTGGCCTCAAAGCCCCTTGGCCGCTGGCACTACATCCTGGGGCGATGGCTGGGGCTTTCGCTCCTCAACGCCGTCCTGCTCGGGGCGGCCTTCCTGACCATGGACCTGCTGGCCCGGCATATCCGCTCCTGCCCCACCGAAACAGAAACCCGCATCGCCCGCGGAGAGCAGCTCGACCGGCGGCTGGACCTGGACCGCCACGAGGTGGACAACAACCTGATGGCCGCTCGTGTGGCGAGAAACCCCCAGCCATACGATCTGGATGCCCAGGTGTCGGCTGAGTTGGAACGGCTGGACAAGGAAGGCGGGATGGATCTGGCCATCCGCTATGACATCATTCAAATGCTCCAGTCTCGCCAGGGTGCCCAGAAGCGCCCGGTGGGCGTCGACGACCCGGAAGTGGAAGCCATTTACCAGGACCAGGGCGTTCAGGCGAGCCTGAGGCAGAAGGTTATCGAGGATCTGCGCAAGGGGCAGCAGGAGCAGAAGCAGTTGGTGGCGCCCGGTCAGGGGCTGTGGCTGACTTTCGACCATCTGCCGCCGTCGAATGAAGCCTCCGGCCTGGAACTGCGGTACATGCTCACCCCTGCGCGCACGCCCAAAGACGAAACTCTCAGGACCGGCTGGATGCTGCGCGACCCCGCCAGCGGCGGATCCGTACCCTCGCCGGCGCGCACTGACCCCGTCAAGCAGGTTATCTCCATGCCGCTCGCGCCGCAGGCCATCGGCCCCGACGGCACGCTGCGGATTCAGTACTTCAACCTCCAGGGCGACACCGAGGTGCACCTCAAGAGCGAGGACGTGACGCTGCTCTACCGCGTCGGCTCCTTTGAAGGCAACATGCTGCGTTCGGCCTTGCTCACGCTGGTCGGCATGATGTTTTTGGCCGCCCTGAGCGTGATGTTCTCCAGCTTCCTGTCCTTCCCGGTGGCCTGCCTGGTCTGCATGGTGGCGCTGGGAGTTGGTTATGCCAGCGATTTCCTGCTGGAAGCCACGCGCCTGCCCAACTACCAGGCCCCGCAGGCCTACCAGGTGTTTTGCCTGGCGGTGGTCAAAGGCTTGCTGTTCTTCCTGCCCTCGTTCAACCAGCTTTCGCCATCCGGCAGGCTGGTGGAGGGGCTGGTGGTCGAGTGGCGCGAGGTGATTGGGCAGGCGGCCGTGTGGTTTGGCAGGCCGGCCGAAGGTTCCTTCTGGGCCAACCTGGGTTTCGTTCCCGAGTATGGAGCGGGGCTGAAGATGGCCCTGGCCCTGCTGATCGGCTGCATTATCTACCAGCGTCGGGAGCTGGCGAAGGTTCAGGTTTAGCGACATGGGCAAAGACCGGTTGGTGCAACTTGTGCTGCTTTTGGTGGCCCTTTTGGCCGCCGCCGGCGCCGCCATGCTGCATCCGGACATCCTGGCGGCCCGGCGCCAGGCCAGGTTGGATATCGTCACCGCCGACAGCCAGATTCTCAAGGATCCCGCGGTGGCTATGCTGCAGGTGGCGCCCGGCGGCCTGCGCGCCCCGGTGCTGAGCTACCTGTGGATACGCTCCCAGAATCTCAAGCAGGAAGGCAAATTCTACGACGCCCAGCAGCTCCGCAACCTCATCTGCGAGATGATGCCCAACAACGGCGCCGTCTGGGCCTTTCACGCCTGGGACATGGCCTACAACATCTCCGTCGAAACCCACACCCCCCAGGAGCGCTGGAACTGGATCTACAGCGGCATCCGCCTGCTGCGCGACCGGGGGCTCTACTACAATCCCGACGACCTGCTGATCCACAAGGAGCTGGCCTGGACTTTCTTCCACAAGATTGTCGACACCTCCGACGACATGAACCTCTACTACAAGCAGCGCCTGGCGGCCGAGATGCACCGCCTGCTGGGCGATCCGCCTGTCAGCGACCAGGTCGCTCCGGTGCTGGAGGCCTTCCGAGCCATCGCCCAGTCGCCGCAAAGCCTCGCCCGGTTGCGGCAGGACGCTCAGGCCGCCGCCTTCCTGGATGCCGCGGCCCAAGCCGGCCTGCAACCCGACTGGGGCATGCTGGAGGCCTTCAACAGCTTCGCCCCCGAATCCTCCGAAGCCGCCTATAGCGTCCTGCGCCACGACCCCGCGGCGGCCCAGGCCAAGATAGCGGAAATCATGACCTCGCCCGAGCTGGCCGGCGGACGGGCAAAGACGGTGGCTTTTGTCCGCGCCGACATCCTTCGCCGACAATACCGCATGGATCCGGCCTGGATGATGAGCCTGATGGACAAATACGGCCCGTTGGACTGGCGCGACGGCAATGCCCACGCCCTGTACTGGGCCAGCATGGGCCTGCACCGCTCGCAGCAGAAGAGCCTGGACGACATAAACTCCCTCAACACCGACCGGCTGGTGCTCGGTTCCCTCAAGAACCTGGTGGCCAAGGGCCAACTGCAGTACGTGCCCGACCCCCAGCGGCCGGACGAGCCCAAACTTATCTGGATGATGGACCAGCGGTTTATCGAGCCCACCAACCGCGAATACGTCCTTGGCGGCAGCCTGCTTGGCGGCGGCGAGGACAAGCTCGACGACCCGAAGAACGACCTCCGCGACGGCCATATCAGCTTTCTCTCGGATTCCATCATCTTCCTGTATTTTGGAAGGCAGGCCGAGGCACAGCACTACCTGGACTTCATCCGCCGGGAGCTCCGTCCCCCCGGAGAGGTGTACAAGCTGGGCCTGGACCAGTTCGTGCGGGCAAAGCTCAGGGAGATGGGGACCCCCATACGCGACGTTTCGCGGGTCATCTGGGAACTGTCCCTGCGCAGGGCCTACATGAATCTGGCCACGGCAAATATCGCCGAGTACAACCGCTACATGGATTATGCCAGGATGGTCTATGACACCTGGAAAAGGGATTTTCAGGCGCCCCGCCTTAGTCTGGGAGAGTTTGACGAGCTTGATCACTGGTTCCTGGTGCGCGTGCTGACCAGGCCGCAGGAAGTGCAGCTTTACCTGCCGCTGCTGGTCAAGTGGCGGCTCTACGAAGCCCTGCCGCCGCAGAAAAAAGCCGACGTCTATCCCGACGTGATCGACGTGCTGCGAAAGGAATGCCGGCAGGAAGGGCTCGACCCGGACAAGGCCTTTCCCCCTCCGCCCGGCTACACGCCCCCCGCTCCGGGCACTTAAGCGTCCTCGTGCCCCAGCAACTTGAACTTGTGCTGGGTGAGGGCCTGGATGGCCAATTCGTGGTCGTCCACATTTACGACCATGACCGGCTGGCCTTCGTGATTGGCCAGCAGCGGGTAGGCGAAATGCACATTCAATTCCGCCGCCAGCAGCACCTGGGTGGCCTCGCCCAGGGTCCGGGCCGACTGCAGCACCACCAGCAGCACCTGGCATTCGGTGAAGGCCAGCTTGCAGCGTGCCAGGATTTCGCGGGCCTTGTCCGGCTCGGAAAACACAATTCGCGCCACCGCCCAATCGGTGGAATCGAAGACGCTGATGCCCAGCAATTCCAACTGGTTTTCCGCCATCGCCCGCAGCAACTCGTTGAGCTGCCCGACCCTGTTTGGCAGAAAGACGCTGAATTGCCAGGCATACGGTTCTTCGTGGGCCCGTTGGATCTGGGGTTGGGTCATGATGGGCATTATAGGGAGCGCTCCCGCCGAGTGAAGCGCCCATGGCAAAAAACGCCGGGCCTGGCCGTCCGGGCCTAAAAATCTTTATTTGACGGGATTTCTCTGGTATAAGGCCTTCCATGAAACGCACCCTCATCTGCCTGGCCCTGACGGCTGTAGCCCTGGCGCAGGCCGGCTGCGTCGAACGCACCGTCACCATCACCTCCGATCCGCCCGGAGCGCTGGTGTTCATGTCCAGCGTGGAAGTCGGCCGCACTCCGGTGAAAGTGCCCTTCACCTGGTATGGCGATTATGAAATCATCCTGCGCCAGGAAGGGTATCAGACCCTCAACACCCATTATAAGTTGGACCCGCCCATCTACGACGTGCCTCCCTTTGACCTGCTGTCGGCCATGGCCCCCTGGACCCACCACTACGACAAGTCCGCAAATTTCATCATGGCCAAGGCCCAGCCCACCAACGAGCAGGAAATCAAGCAGCGGGCTGAAGAACTTCGCCGCCTCAACGATCAGAATCCCCAATAGCCCCGCCGGCATCCGGGATCTGCGGTGAACCGCGCATGTCAGGCCAAAGCCAGGGCTGCACCATTGGCAGGGGGTCGCCGAATTGCTTGAGAATCGAGGCGTAATCGGACATAGCCTGGGCTTCGCGATCGGCGCCGATCTGAAATACCACGCCCTCTTCGCTCAGCAGGTATTCCTCGGCGCTCTTGCGCCCCATGACCATGGACGAACCCAGGACCTTGGCAAATCGCTTGCCGTCCTGCGCAACCTCGCCCGCATAGCGCAGGAAGGTTTGCCGCATGTCGGCCTCTTCATCGAAGATGAGGCTGAAGCCCCCTTCGGCCCGCAACGCCGCCACCTGGGCTATCACCAGCCAGAGCGCCCCCTCGGGCACGTAATTGCCCTCGGTCTGAGACAGCGGGAACTGCCGCCACGGCTGCCAGGCTTCGGCAGTCACGCCGATCAGGACTCCTCGCCTGACCTTCACCTGCTCCTGGCTTAGCTCGATTTCCGTAATGATCCTGCCGTCCTCGTGCAGCACGAAGCTCTGGTACTTCCCCGTGTTCAAGTCATTGCTAAGTTGCCAGCGGGAGGCAACCGGCACAACAATCCCTTGGCGGGTTGCGATGCCGGTGACGGAGACACCCGCGAAACCGCCCTCGATAGGAATGCGGTATTCCAGCCGCCACCCCATCGGCGTTCCCTGCTCGCTGATCGTGTACCAGGCGGTGCTTGGCTGGTCCGACCAGTAATGCCCCAGCCCGTTGGCGCGGATGGCGCCCATGACGGCAGAGCCGGCCTGGGCCCGCCGGGCGGTGTAGCTCTGCAGCAGGTAGGCCACCCCCGCCGCCGCCAGCAGCACGGCCAGCATGACCACGGCCAGGATGCCTCGGCGCAGGGAAGATGACGGGTCGGCTTTGACCACGCCGTCATGGTATGCGGCCGGGGTTGCCCAGTAAAGCTTCTGATTGCCCTCAGGCATTATGGCCGCCACTTGCGCGATCATGCGGCGGCGCGTGGTTTGAATAGTTCGCGCCGTGACAGGATGGCGCGGTTGCCAAGTTGTGTGCCCATGTTTGCCAAACTGGGCGGGCCATGGTACGCCGGCTTGGATGCCGTGGTTTGCATCGGGTGGCCTGGCGGCCGCTTCCTGCCGCCATGTTCCCTCTTCATGTGGCACGGGCGTCTCGCCCGCGAGTGGCGGGTGGCATGGTCACGCTTCTTTTCGCGTGACCATGTTTAGAGCGTTTTTCATAAAAGCTGTCGTAATCGGAGGGATGATGTCGATGTTCCTTTCATGGGAATCGCATCTGCGGATACAAGACAACGGGCCTTGGCGGCGTACCAGCAAGGCGGGAAAGCACAGTCGGAGATTGCCGCCCTCTTCGGCGTTACTTTGCGCACGTTTCAACGTTGGTGGCAC
>PMYM01000096.1 GCA_003171235.1 Phycisphaerales bacterium
GCGGGCACCGCGACAGGCAGCCGGACAGCCGGACAGAGGTAAACGTCGGTGGCGACCGTGGCGTCACCGTAGAACATCGATAGCACAGCAACTGGCTCCGATCGTGGGCCGGTCCGCTGCCCAGAGGCGTCCTCTGTCCAGGAAGAAGGATGCCGGCCCGGGTCAAGACATGGAAAGGAACATCCAGATGAACAAGGCATTCGTGGGAGCGTTAGTGGCATTGGTTGCGATGGCAGTCTTTGTAGGCTGCACGAAGAGCGAAACGGGAGGCGGCGCTGGAAACGACACGTTCAAAGTCGTCGTGCCGGCCCTGGCAACCAGCGTCAAACAGGGCGAGCTTCAAACCGTCAAGGTGTCCATTGAACGCGGCGACGGATTCAAGCGGTCGGTCAAGCTGGAGTTCAAATCGTCCACCGGCATTACGGTCGATCCCGCAAGCACCACGGTGCAGCCGAGCGACAAGGGCGACGTGCAATTGAAGATCGCCGCGGCCAACGACGCTCCCCTGGGCGAGAGCCTTATCCTCGTGAAAGCCACGCCCAGCCAGGGCGAGGCGGCGGAGACGCAGATCAAGATTACCGTCAGCGCCAAGTGACGCTGCCGCCGTCCCTGGATGGGCGACGGCGATTCCTGAACAAGGTCCATTTTGCGAAAAGGAAGAACAGATGAAGACTGCGGTTGCGATCATGATGACATTGGCTGTTGCGACCTTCTTCGGCTGCACCAGCCCTCGAGGCGGGGGCATGTCCGGTGGCGAAGGATTCAATATCGGCACCCCGACCTTTGACACGAAGATCAAGCAGGGCGAAACCGCCAGCGTGACCATCTCTCTGAACAGAGGTGAGCATTTCAAGCGGGACGTGAAGTTGGAAATCAGGGCCTCCGCCATGGGCGTCAGCGTCGAACCGACCCAAGCCCTGGTCAAGGGTAGCGAGAAAGGTGACGTGCAGCTTCGGATTACGGCGGCCAAGGACGCGAACCTCGGCGCATACACGATCTTTGTGAAGGGCACGCCGGCGGCCGGAGAGTCGACCACGACGGAGATCCAGGTGAAGGTCGTCTCCCCGTAGTCTCCCGGCATACCGTCAGTTGTAGTAGAGCCTTTGGCTAGAAATGGAGCTTGATATGAGACATGTGAAGACAACTATGATCGTGGCGGCGGCGTTGGTTCTGACAGTGCTACTGGGCGTGGTTGGATGTGGCCATGACGACCACAGGGACCACTACCGCAGCGGCTCGGACCGCTACCCAAGCGGCCAGCGGGATAGCGTTATAATAGAGCGCCGGTAGCAACTGCCGCCGGATGCGCGACTGTTTCGTTACAGCCGGGCGAACAACCTAGGCGCGACCGTCGTTGAATCGCACAGCCTGCGATGGCGGTTGGCGGAATGGAAAGGAAAGTTGCCATGCTTTGGACATTAGCAGTCATACTCCTGTTGTTGTGGGTTTTTGGAATGATCGCGGCCCCCACGCTGGGCGGGTTTGTTCACATCCTGCTGGTGGTGGCGATCATCGTTGTGCTGGTTCGCCTGATCCAGGGGCGGCGGGCGATACCGTAGGGCACTCTGGGGCGCCCGGAAGCATGCGTGGTACGGAACAGTACAGTCTAAGGAGAAAACTTATGAATCGTCATCGTGTCATGTTGGCCATGCTCGGCCTGTCCATATTCGTCGTCTTTGGGCAGGGGCCGGGCCAGGCCGTCGCCCAAGTGAATGTTGACGTGGGCGGCATTCATGTTAGTGTCGGCGGCAGTCAGCCGCCACCCCCGGAGGGAGTAGTGGTGCTGACACGCGGGCCGATTCATGAGGCCTTCGCCCAACCCGTCGTACTTGACGAAGGGGCGGCCTTCACCATCACCCGCCGGCCGCCGGCGCCCATCGAGGAAATGCCCCCGGACCAGAGGCCCGAGGGAAACCACATCGTCTGGATCCCGGGATACTGGAGTTGGGACACCGACCGGAACGACTTCATCTGGGTCTCAGGCTGCTGGCGGGCGGTTCCGCCCAACAACAGTTGGGTTCCCGGGTACTGGGCCCAGGTCAGTGGAGGCTACCAATGGATCGCGGGGTTCTGGACAGACGCCGGCACCCAGGAGATAGAGTACCTCCCGGCGCCGCCGGCAAGCCTGGAAGCAGGCCCGCAAGGCGCGGGTTCCCCCGACAGCATCTGGGTGCCTGGCTGCTGGGTCCGCCAGGATGGCCGCTACGCCTGGCGCCCGGGATTCTGGGAGCAGGCCCGCCCCAACTGGGTCTGGGTGCCGTCGCAATACATCTCTACGCCGCGCGGATGGGTCTACGTGGATGGCTATTGGGACTACCCCCTCGATAGTCGCGGCGTGGAGTTCCTGCCGGTGTATCTTTCCCCCAGCCTGTATGGCCGCGGGGACTATCGATATTCGCCTGAGATCGCGCTGGATCTGGGCGCCCTGACGCTGGACCTGTTCAGTTCGCCCCAGCGGCACCAGTACTACTTCGGCGATTACTACGGATCGGAGTACGCCCAGCAAGGCTATTATCCGTGGTATGAAGTTACCGCCCGCCACGACTGGTACGACCCGATCTTCGTCCAACAGCAGTGGCAACATCGCGACGACCGCAGTTGGGCTGCCAACCAGCGTGCGGAGTACACCCGCCGCCGTGCGGACACGTCGCTCCGTCCGGCCAGGACTTACGAAGCCATGACGGCTCAGGTGGCCCGCCTGCCCGAAAAGGATCGCAGACAGGCGCAACTGGCCCGGCCCATCAAGGAAGTCGTCTCGGAGAAGACCACGCCGTTCAAGTTCGCCACGCTGGACGCCAAGACGCGCGAGGCCACGGTCACCCAGGCCAAGGACGTGCACGCCTACAAGGATAAGAGAGCGCAGTGGGAATCGCCCTCCGTCGCGCCCAAGACCGGGGTGGAACCCAAGACGGTCGTAACGCCCGTTGTAACGCCCAGGGAACCGGCGCCCACGCCGCCCAGGGAATTGCCCGCGCCCACCGTCAGGGAAGTGACGCCTGGCCCGGTCGTCGTTCCCAGGCAACCCGTCGCACAGGACGTTCAGCCCGAGAAAGTGAAAATCCCCAAGCCGCCCATCGCGGTCCGCGAACCGGTGCGGGACAAGGAGCTGACGCCCCCGCCCAGGCCGGAGCAGCCCAAGCCTGATCTCAACGCCAAGCCGAAGCCTTCAAAGGCTGACGACGCGCCCGACCGTTCCAAGGATAAGGGCGGCCCGGATAAGCCTGACAAGCCGTAATACGTTCCATCTTGTCCGCGGCAAGTGCAGTGCGTCACGGCGGCCAGCCAGCCGCCTCCGACTGCCCTTGCCGCGGACGGCACGTCTGATATTGTGACGACGCATAGGAGAACACTAGAAATGAAGCGGTATCTTCTTGGATTGGCGCTATTGCCGCTGTTTCTGACGACAGGGTGCGGTTTTAAGTGGTGGCAAGAGTCATCCCAGTCCCTGAACGGCAACGATACGACCCCGGCCATGAAAAAGCAGGGGATGGTCTTCATCCTGCCCGGCATCCAGGGCGTGGACGATCACTACAAGACCATTCGGCAGGGCCTTCGCAGCGCGGGCGTGCGCTGCGCGATCACGATCCAGGCCTGGGGGTCCCAGATCCCCGGCGTCAAACTAGCTGCCAACCAACTGGACACGGTTGCGGCCCGGAACTCGGGCAAGGATATTGCCCAGATCATCCTCGCGTACCAGCGGCAGTATCCCGGCCGGACCGTGCATCTGATCGGCCAGAGCGCCGGATCGGCCGTGGCCGTCTTTGCCCTGGAAGCCTTGGCCGAGTCCGGCGCCAAGCCGGTGGCCGGGGTGATTCTCCTGGATGCCAGCCTGTCGGCGGACTACGACCTCACGACAGCCCTGGGCAAGTCCACTAAAGGGATTGTCAACTTCTGCAATATCGAGGACGTGGCGGTGCTGGAAGTGGGGACGGCGGTGGTGGGCAACCTGGACGGCGGCCACGGCGACTCCGCCGGACGCACCGGATTCGAGGCGCGTTACTCGAAGCTCCACCAGGTCAAGGTAACCCCGGACATGGTGAGCGTTGACAGCGCATCGCATTTTGCCGACACCACCGCGGCCTTTACGGCCAATTACATCGCCCCTTGGATCATGGGCCAACACTGGCCTGTTGCCGTCGCTGGCGCCAGCGCCGGCGCCCAGTAGGGAGCGCCTCGTGGTGCGAAAGAGACATCGCCGGCGGCGGATTGCCGCGTGGCCGGCAGGCGCCGGCCCAGACGGCTGCGACATTTCCCCAAGCGGCGGTCATGCCGGGCGGCGCCTGACCGGCGGGAGGCGGTGCCGCCTGTCGTCGCATACGGGATGGACAGGCGCGACGTGGTCAAGGGCGCGCGCTCATCAGTGCTCACAATCCTTGTCCGACGAGCCTTGCGGGCAACCCGCGGCGGCGCCCACGGCCGGGTCGAAATAGTTCAAGATAAGATTGTAATACCATGCCGGCGCATACGGGCCAAAGCCGATGTGCCCTCCGCTGGGCAGCAGAATGGCCGCCACGTTCGGGTTGGACGTTGTCGCCAGCAGATCGGCCAGATCCTGCGCGGGGGCGATCATGTCGTCGGCCGCGTGGACGATCAGCAGCGGCGCCCGCGCGGCGCCCAGGCGGTCGTGAGCCGGGAGGCCTTTGTACGGCAGCAAACGGACGTATTCCAGTCCGTCTGCCACCTCTCCCTCATACACGATGCCTATGTGCTTAATCAGCTCCCGGACGCTGCCGCAGGGGTTGGGGTACTTTTTTTCGACCATGCGATCGCGGACCGTCGTCTGCAAACCCGCCAGCGCCGGGTGCCTCCAGACCGGCTGGTCGGCCTCCAACTTGTCCATCAGTTCCTCGAATCGCGGGATTGGGGAGAACGCCAGCATGCCTGCCTGGTAACGCCCAGGCCCCGCCGGCGGTGGGCGCAGGATTTTCCGTAGCCGAGGGGGAATACCCTCGTCGCCGGCGCGTCCTTCGGCCCAGGCGGTCAGGATCACCTGGTTGGCGCCCCAGGAGTAGCCGATCAGGCCGGTCCTACGGACATGAGGCTTGGCCTGAAGCCAGTCGGCAACGACGAGCAAGTCGTCAGTCTCGAAGATGCCCCAAGTGTATTCATACTTGGGGAACCGCCGGTCGGTCATGCCCGTGCCGCGGAGTTCCACCGTCAGCACGTGAAAGCCGCTTTGACGCAGCGCCAACGCCAAATCGCGGACGCGGAGGATGTTGTTGTCGCCGCGAATGCCCGGCACGATGACGATGCAATCCGCATCCATCACGCGCCCGTCTGCGCCGCGGGCCCAGCCAAGACGGCCGGCTAACTGCAGATCCTCGCCCACGGGTACCCAGACGTCCTCGAAGCCCTCCCAGGGCGGAGCGGGCCTCAGCGGGCTGCGAGCCATGATGGCCTGGGCCGAATAAGTCAGCCCCAGGAAGTTGGCGAAGACGGACTCCAGCCGGTCGGTCTTGATCTCAAAATGGGTCACCACGTCGGTGGGCCGGCCATCGGGCCTGACCAGTTGCTCCGTCAGCAAGGCCCTCTTGCGGTGCGGCGGCAAGAGGGGCGCCAGTTGCCGGTTGGCCCGCGCCAGCCATTGCCGGCACGTCAGGCGCTCCGGCAAGGGCTGCACGGGCGGAGCGATGACAACCCGCGCGCGGGGATCGTAAGGATATGATCGCTCGGAGAAGTTGCACCCGGACATCAACAGCAGAACAGGCAGTATCCACGCTCTTGGCATTTCTGTCCCTGGAAATGGCACTATTCTAAGATAATACTCCGAGCGACAAACGAGATTTCAAAAGTTTCCGGTCGATACTGCCGTTCCTTTGGCGCGGGCGTGCGAGGGGGGCGTGCTTACGGCCGGCCGCCATCGGCGAGAAGCGTTGGCCGCCGGCATGCGCTTTGCGAAAAGTCATTTCTTTGCCCGCATGAGGGCTGCGCACTTGCCGGGCATGGCCTTTTGCATCAGATGCACCAGGGCGATGTCCCGCTCGTCCCAGTAAGGCTTGAGGTGCAGGTCGTCGGGCACCCGGGTGAGCTTTTCATGCCCGGCCGTCTTGACGAACCTCATCATGAACTGGTTATAGGGATGCCAGGACAGACCGGCTGCCTGTACCGACGCCCGCTCCGCCCGCAGCGCGATCTGATGGGCGTGCTGGTAGTGCAGCCGCAGGCGGTCCACCAGCGCCTTCTCCACCGACTCGTGCAGGATCAGGAACGGATCCACGCGCACCCTCCGCCCGTGCGAGCGATAGGTCCGCGGCAGGTGGCGGTCGATGTACACCGTCTTGCCGTCGAGGCTGTAGCCCGCCAGGTACGGGATGTCCCACGACCGGTCCAGGCGCACGTGCTTCATGATCTCCCCGAGCGCGTGATTGAGCTCGCCATTGGACAGCAGCGTGTCAGCCCGATGGCCCCCCCGCCGAGAACGGCGCGGGAGCTTCAATGCCTTGGCCATAACCGATTCCTTTCCACGATAGGGGCAGGCGTCGGCGGCATTGTAACCGATTGGCCGTGCGGCCGGCAGCTTGATGCCCCACTAAGGCGGTTTAAGATTGCGTATTGACAATCGACAGAGTGGCACAATCCCAGCTCTTGGTAATCCCAAAACCTAAACCGGTCCAGCCAGATTTAGAGCAGTTCACGGTTGAATGTAGCGAGGCGGTCGCAGCCGAGGACGAGCCAGGCAAGGAGGCCGAAGCAGGCGATGCCAGGAGCATCGGCGATGCAGGCCGACGCAGCCTGGCGAAGCCGCAGGCCGGCCGGACGCTACAGGCAAGCGTGACCTGCTCTAGGGCAAGGGAACGCCAGGCCCGAAGGGCCGGCAAGAATTTAGCCGGGGGCCAAGCAAGCACGGCGCAGCCGTGCGCCGCGCAGCCCCCGGAAAAGGCGCCGCACAAGGCAGAGCGAACGGCTGGACCTGCGTGCGATAATGGTCTTGCTCGCGATGCCGTGGCGACCTTTCAATCAGACTTGGCCCGCACAGCACTGTTGCCTCAACGCCTCTTCCAGCGTAATCACGCTATCGGCAGGAAGAACCCAGCCCCTTGGGCGGTCAGGCCACTGCCTCTGGTTCATTGCCCAGCCGTTACCACCAGCGGCGCGTGTTCATCACAGGGAGGATCGAATAGCCCCCGAAGCTCAGTTTGCGTGAGAAGCCCTGCGGTAGCTCACCCTGCGCGGTCGGCGACTCCGCGGCGCTGGGCCAGCCTGGTCTTGGCCTCCAAAAGCTTCTTCTCGGCCGCCAGAACGGCGTCACCGTCCCCTACCCCCTGGTCGCGCTTCGCCTTGGCGATTCTATACTGCTCTTCGCGAAGCTGTACGACCTTCTCGAACATGCCCAGGATTTCGTCGCGCGAGACAGCCTTTTCGCCCTGCGCGTCCGCCAACTGAATCTTGGCGTCGAGAAGTTCGATCTCCGCCTCACAAACATCCTGGCGGCCCAAGAGGCCAAGCCTGTACTTCTCCTGGGCGAACTTACAATGCTCTTCCTGCAATTGAACGAGTTTCTCCATTTGAGGCAAAGCGTCGCCGACAAGGCGGTCCCGTGCCGTAGTTACCGCCGGCTGCGTGGCGGGCGCTACGGAGAGCACTGACTGTAGACCCTCGCCACGACTGGAGTACAGCGGTAATGGGGCGGATGATCTAATGAACGACAATAAGGCCAGAGTGATTATGATAATCGGTGGCGCCACAATTCCAAAGATGGCCAGCCCGCGACCCGTGAGGCGTTTGTTGGAGTTGGCGATTGACCCCAAGGCGGCTATTCCGCAAACAATGCCCGAAATCAGCACGGCGATTCCTGAAAGCACGCCATGCCAACTCAGGTGTATCGCCGCGCGGCGCATCTCTCCGCTGATAGACCAATAGAGCCAGTCCACCACGCCGCCGATGACAAGGGCGGCGGGCAGGCCCAGGGCGCTGGCCAGTGCCAATTTCGACAGACGCGGGGTATTGAGGGACTGGCGGGATTGCTCCATCGTCGAACTGGGCGATTTCGTCTGCGCCACACCGGCAGCGAAGGCCGCGACAACATCTGGCCGGCTGAGTATCACCAGCGACCACACGCCAAAGATCAATCCAATCGGCCCGGAAAAACATGCCAGAATGCCGGCAGCCCTGGCCGAGCCGCGATGTCGCAGTTGCCTCATGTTTGAGGCGGCAAGGATCATGAAAACGGTGGCTGTCATGAACGCCAGACCCATGATGGGGGCCATTAACGGAAATGTCGGTTGGGTAGTCGGGCCTGACGGGCCAGATGTCACCCACATGATACCCGCTACAGCAAGAATCCCCAGGTAGACTGCACCAATTACCAGCAAGCCCATGGCCGGAACATTCACCGCCTGGCGGGCTTGCTCCAATTGCGGCGTCGACTCGATGCGGCCGGGTCTGGTATCCAATGAATAGAGCCGCTCGATGGGCAGTTTATAGGCCTTACGAATCCCCGTCCCGATGACAATGATCGCCCCCCCTACCGCTATCGCCGCAAACCGCCAGCCCATTAGCGAAACGCCGGTGATGCGGTACAGGACCAAATCGCCCAGAAAAGCATCAGCCGCGATCACTGCCGCTGCTATCGTCGACGCCAGAAAAACGCCCGGCCAGTAGATGACCCGCCGCCCGCCGCGTATACCCACCAGTGGCAGGAACAAAGTTCGCTTCCTGTCGTTCCATGTCAGGTTTGCACGCACGCCCGGGGCGTCGGCCGGCGCATCGCCCGGGGGCGCGGGAATCGGCCCAACGGGTCTCTTGGCGGCCCGCCAAGCCCGGCGGATGATGATGCTGTCAAGAATCCAACACACGATGATTGTCACGAGCAGTGCAAGGCCTATCACGCTGGTTGCCGGCGTGAGTGTGCCATGGTCCGTAATCACCGGAGGCGGCAGCGACGCCTGGGCAATTTCGTCCATGACCGCGTACGTCGCCCAGAAGATCAGCCCATCCAGCACCAGCAGTGGGAACAGCAGCGCGTCAAAGAGCGCCAACCCCAGGCCGCAGAGCCGCCCTCCGGAGTGGCGAATCTGGGAAATGGCAACCACCCCGCAAATCGTCACTCCGATCGGCGCGGTTGCCGCAATAAGAATCAATGGCGAGAGAAGAAGGAGCAAGGGCGTGGTTGCGATGATCATGTGTGTTCTCAAGCGATGGTCAGTAGTAGTATCCCGATCAGCCCGATGCCGGCCCATACAGCCGCGATGATCGCCAGGCGCGAGAAACGCGGGGCAGCGACTGTGCCGATTGCACCAGCGAGCGGCGGTTCGGACCTCTTATCCGGCACCGCCGGGTTTTGGACGTCGGCAGGTGGCGTCGCCACAATCGTCTCCACCTCGGTGCGAACCTGGCTGACCTGTTGGTATCGGCGGGCGGGTTCTTTTTCCAGGGCGCGGAGGACCACCTCGTCCAGGCGCACGTCGATGAGCACCTTGCGGCTGGGAGGCTCGAAGGTTTCCCCCGGCCGGCCCTTGGGCAGTTCGCCCGTGAGCATCTGGTAGAAGACCACGCCCAGTGAGTAGATGTCGGCCCGGTGGTCAACCTCGCCGGGGCGGTCGATCTGCTCGGGGGCCATGTACTGCGGCGTGCCCATGACCTTTTCGCCGGCCTGCGTGAGACCAGGAGCCCCCCGGCTCCCGGCCTCGACGCCATTGTCGTTCTGCACAGGTTGCAAACCTGTGCCACCCACGCCTGTGCTGCCACCGACCAGTTTGGCCAGGCCGAAGTCGGCGATCTTCACCTGTCCGGCGCGGTTGAGCAGTATGTTCTCGGGCTTGATGTCGCGATGGACTATGCCCCGGTCGTGGGCGTACTGCAGGGCGTCGCAGATCTGCGGCACGATGGCCAGGGCTTCCTTGGGGCTGGTGGTTCGACTGCGCTCACCGCCGGCGCTGAGCAGTTGCCGCAGGCTCAGGCCGTCAACGTATTCCATCAGGAAGAAGTACAACCCGCCGCGCTGACCGAAGTCGTAAATCGTGACGATGTTGGGATGGCCCAGTTTGGCCATCGCCTGGGCCTCGCGGGCGAAGCGCTGGGCGAAGGCAGGCTCGCGGCCGATCTCCGGCGGCAGAATCTTCAGCGCCACCAGGCGGTCCAGCTTGTTCTGCCGGGCCTTGTACACCGCGCCCATGCCCCCCCTGCCGATCAACTCCAGGATGTCCAGTTCGGGGAACAGCGGGGCCAATTGTTCCACCGCCGGCGGGGCCCACTTGGGGCGGGCCTGGGCCTGGTCGGAATAACCCACCGTGTTGCTTTCCAGCCCGCACGCCAGCAGGCAGGCTGGGCACAGCCCCCCCGGACTGCCCGGCGGCAGTGGCTTGGAGCATCGCGGACATCGGTTTTCTTGTGGCGTATGTTCGGGCAAAGTGTCCTGCCTTTCGTTTGCGTTCGCGGGTTCTCACCCTTATCAGACGCAAACGCGGCGGATTGTTACAGGCAATTTCGTGGCATGGGCGTCTCGCCCATGTCCGGCGACCATGATGAGTAGACTATCCGCGGCAGTGCGGCCACGCCGGAACTTACAGGCAGTCCAGTAGATATGCGATTTCCTCCTCGACCTCGCCGGGCGAGCCCACCGTCTGGGCAATCTCCGCCCGCAACAACTCCCGGTAACGGCGGCGCAGGCGATGCACAGCCACTCGGACCGCCCCCTCGGTCATTTTCAGTTCCCGGGCCAGGCCGGCATAGTTGACGGCCCCGGCGCCCCCGGCCAGGCAACACTCGATGGCCTGGTACAGGTCGGCCTTGCCTTGCCGGCCATACTCCCCTCTTAGCCGCGCGACCACCTGGTCCAGCACCGTCAAGGCCCAACGGCGGTCAAAGAGACGATCGGGTGTCATGTTGTCGGCCGGCTCGAGGGCGTAGCGGGCCTCGGCGTCCAGGGCGTCCAGGGCCACCACCGGGAGGCCGCCGCCGCGCTTCCGCGCGCGGGCCTTGTCGCGCTCCTTGGACAGAAAGTGCTTCATCGCCGCCAGCAGGAACGAGCGAAACCGCCCCTTGGAGCGATCCACCTGGGAGAGGTACTTCTTCTCCAGCAGAGCCCGGAAGAATTCCTGCACCAGGTCCTCGGCCTGGGCGGGCCCTTCCCCCTGCCGGCGCACGAAGGCATACAGGGGAAACCAGTACGCCTGGGCCAGTTCCTCCAGCGCCCGCCGCGTGCCGCTGGCGGCACGGTCGCCGCCGGCCGCCAGGACAATGCTCCATCGCGTGGCTGCAAACCGCGCGCCGCTGGTATGAAAGGAAGATGTCCGCCCGCCAGATGCCACGCCGACCTTTATACCACCGGGCCTAGGCCGCTTCAACGTCCGCCCGCCGGCCGGTTGGAGGTCAATGGACGGTGGGCAACGTCCAGGCACTGGAGTTGGCCCTTGCCCGTTCGGCAGTAAAGCCGGCCGTCCACCAGCGTTGGCGGGAGGGGGTCTTCCTCCAGGTCTTGCGTGCGCGCCCGGGCCGATCATTCCGGATGTGCCGCAGAAACGACGCCTCGCGCCGGCGGCTGCTCTTTGATGTTCCGCGCTCAGTCGCCCGCTGTTCACACCCGAGGGCGGGTGTGCCACAACGACTACTGTCTTTTTCAACGGGCGGCTAAGCGATAGAATCCACTTCGCCGGGAACCCAATGGCCTTTGCCTCGTCTAACAGATCGAAGTCTGGGCGCGACAACTTCTATAATGGAGATTCGACCATGGCATGCCGCTGGCCCGCCACCCTCGTACTGGCTTTGATTGCAGCCGCCCTTGTCGCCGCCGCGCCGGCCGTCGCACAGACGCCCAGCACGGCCAAATCGCCGGACAAGATTTACGTCCCCTACGAGAACCTCAAGCCGGTCTTCGAGAGCGAGCGGCAGGGCGTCTTTCTGCCCTTCGTCGAATTCCAGCGGCTCTGGCGGATCGCCGAGGGCTCGCCGGCCGGCGTGGGCGCCGCCCCGGTGCCCTACCTCATCTCCAGTGCGCGCTTCGCCGGCAAGGTCGGCACGGAGTTGGCCACGGTTGACCTTCGCCTGACGGTGGACATCCTGGCCGACGGCTGGGTGCAGGTCCCCATCGGGCTGGGCGAGGTGGCGGTGGAAAGCGTGGCCTTCGTGGGGGAGGACGGCAAGCCGGCGGCCTCGCAGCCGGCCGGCGCCGGCCCCCTGCTGCGCGTGCAGGACGGCCAGTATTTCCTGCTGGCCAGGGGGAAGGGCCGCCACATCCTCAAGGTGGATTTCGTCCGCCAGCTTGTCACCAAGCCCGGCCTGAACGTGCTGTCCTTCCGCATTCCATCCTCCGCCATCAGCACCCTGGAACTGCTGATCCCCGAGGAGAACATGAAGGTGGATGTAAAGCCCATGCTGGCGGCCACCACCAGCCAGGTCGCCGCCGACGGCAAGCCGGCCACGAAGTTGCAGGCGTTCCTGGGTTCGGCCGAGGCTGTGGAACTTTCCTGGCAGCCGCGGACGCAGGCGGCGACCGAGCTGGAGCCGGTGGTCATCGAGGACCAGCTCCAGCACATCGCCGTCTCCGAGGCCCTGGTCAATTACGACGTGACCTTCAACTATGACATCCGCCGCCGCGGCATTGACAGCCTGGACATACAGTTGCCGGGGGATTTTCGCGTCACGGCCGTCGAGGGCGCCAACATCAGCAAGTGGGATATCGTCGCCGCCCCGGACAAGACCGGCCCGGCGCAACTGGCCGTCAAGCTCTTCTCCCAGATCAAGGACAAGTACACCCTGACCGTGAGAATGGAGAGATTCCTGCAGGAGGCCTCGCTGCAGTTGCCGCTGGTGCCGGTGCTGACGCGGCAGGCGGCGCAGCGGACGGGCATCATCGCCATCTCCCACACCGCGCGGCGGTCGGTGGAGGTGCGCGACGCCCGGAACCTTGCACGCGTCGATACCGGCAAGCTGCCTGAGTCCCTCCGCAACCAGCCGGGCGTCACCGCCCACCGCTTCATCAGTTCCGACTACGGCGCCACGCTGGTCATCGACACGGTCCTGCCGCGAATCTCGCTGAACCAGGTCACCGCCCTGGCCGTTGAAAGCGACCGGCTGGCGCTGCAGATGAACCTTAACTATTCCATCGAGCGCGCCGGCGTCTTCCAGCTTTCCATTGCCCTGCCCGAGCCCTGGGAAGTGCTCTCGGTCGGGCCTAAGGAGGTCGTGGACGATCACCAGTTCACCGGCCAGGGGCCGACCCGGCGGCTGAACGTGCTGCTCAAAAAAGAAGTGCTGGGCACGCTGGATCTTCAGATAAGTGCCCGCCGGCCCCGCAGCGCCCCCGACGCCGAGGTAGATTTCGACCTGCCGCTGGCCGACCCGACAAATCTGCATCTATACCGCGGGCAGGTCGTCGTGCACCTGGCCGATCAGTTTCGGGCCGACGTGATCTCCGCCGACCAACTCCAGCCCCTGGCCCTGGACCGGGCAACGGCCCTCGCCAATTTCAGCGCCGCCGCGCCCGCCATGGCCTATGAGTTCCGCCAGATCGACCCGGGCAAGCCGGCCGGCTTGAAGCTCCGCATAGCCGTGAAGCCCGCCCAGGTCTCGGCCGTGGTCCACCGCCTGGTCAACATCCAGCCTGGGGCGATGGAACAGGAGGCCCTGATCCGCTATCGCATCCTGTATGCCCCCGTGGACACCTTCTACATCCGCCTGCCGGCCACGCTGGCCGAGGCCAACCCGCAGATCTCCGGGGCGGACATCAAGGAAAAGCCGCGCCTTCCCCAGCCCCCCGATAGCGAGACGACCAGCCAAAGCGCCACCCGGCCCAGCGCCTCGGCCTCGGCCCCGGGCGGGCAGGATGCCTTCTACAAGGTCGTGCTGCAATCGCCGGTGATGGGCAGCTACGATCTGCACGTGACGGTCCGCCAGGCCTTCCAGGCCGGCGAAGCTGGAACGCCCGCCGCCGTGACGGTGGAGCCGATTCTGGCGGCCGGAAAGCTCACCGACCAGTCCGGAACGATCGCGGTGGCCAAGAGCGACACCCTGGCCATCGGCGAACCGACAAAGTTGGAGAATCTTATTCCGGCTGATCCCGGTTCGGCCGCCGACCTGCCCTACGAGCCCTACCGACAGCGGGCCAGCCTGGCCTACAAGTACAACGCTCCCCCGTTCGCACTGGTCCTGCCGGTAGTGATCCAGAAAGAGGCGGCGGTGTTCACCACGATCGCCTCGGCCGCCATTGTCGAGCAGGTGCTTGGGCGCGACGGCACACTTAATGGCCGGGTCACCTACCTGCTGGCCACCAGCAAGGGCGACCGCCTGCCCATCAAGCTGCCGCCCAACGCCAAGCTGTACGCCGTGACGCTCAACGGGGCCGAGGCCCCGGTCGAGGCCGGGGCCGCCCCCGACCTGCGAATCGTCCGCCTGCCGCCTTCGGCCGGGCAGGTCAGCAAAGTTGTGCTGGAGATTTCATACGGCCTGGACAAGGCCGCCGCCGGCGCGATGTCCGTTCCCGAAGTGCCCGGCGATATCCCGGTGCAGCAGACGCTCTGGCGGCTATGGCTGCCTCAGGACAGTTACCTGCTGGCCCACGATCGCAACTTCGTGACCCTGCCGTCCTACCAGGCCGACAACCTGCTCAGGACGCTGGGCGTGGGCCAGCCGGCCGCCGTGGTATTCAAACTCAACCCGCAGGGGCAGGCCTGGGACTTCTCCCGCCAGGGCCCGCCCGGAAAACTCTGGACCTGGCAGGCCAACAAGGACTGGTTCAGCGTCTCCATCTGGATCGTGGCAATCCTGGTCGGCGCGGCCATGCTTATGCTCAGCGGGCTGGCCAGGTCGGTGATCGTGCTGGGCATGCTGCTGGCAGGGGCCATTGTTCACCTGGTAGCGCCGCTGCTGGCGAGCCAGGTGGCCCGCACGGCCGTGCTGCCGGCCGTCCTGGTCGGCGGCTTATGGCTGGCGCAGTGGGTATTCATTCGTCTTCCCAGGTGGGTCCGCACGCTGCCGCCCCCAATCCAACCCGCGCCGGCAAAGCCCTCGGGGCCGGGATCAGGCGCTTCCAACCAGGCCGGACGGGCCAAGGAGTAATGCCATGAAATACCATGCGCGAATACTCCTGGCGCTGTGTGTCTGGGCCCTGGCCGGCCCACTCCCGGCACAGGACACAACGCCCGCCCAGCCGACCAGCTACGTGCCCTACAAGGACCTTGCCGCCATTTTCTCGCCCGACCAGCAGTCTGTGCTGATGGAGCGAGGCGCCTTCGAAAAACTCCTGGACCAGGCCCAGGCCAACGCCCGCCAGGCGGGGTCCATTGAACTTGGCCAAATAACCGGGTGCGACTACCAGGCAGCCGTAGCCGGCAGCAAACTGACACTGGCCGGGCAGTTGAGCCTGGTTTCCATGAGCGACAAGCCCGTGTCCATCCCGCTGGGTTACGCCCAGATCGGCCTGACCCAGCTAACCCTGGACGACAAGCCCGCCCCGCTGGGTTACGATGGGCAAGGGCGGCTGGTGCTGATTGTGGCTGGGCGCGGGACGCACCGGCTGGCCGTCGCCGGTTCGGGAGTCCTGAGCGAACTGCCCGGCGGCGGCATGCAATTTGGCTTGACCATTCCGGCCGCGGTGGCCGGGTCTCTCAAGCTCGTCGTGCCCGGCGACATAGGCATCCACGCCACGGCGCCGGTTTCCTCCGTCAACTTCGACAAGGCCGCCGACCGGACGGAGGCTGTGCTGACCATCGGCGGGCAGGATCACCTGACCGTCGTGCTGATGGGCAACGGCCGGCGGGAGGATGACAAGCCGCTGCTGCTGGGCGAGTCGTCCACCCTGTTCACCATTTCGCCGACCCAGCAAACGCTCAGCAGCCTGTACACGGTGCAGGTTCTGCGCCGGGGAGTTGGCGACCTGGAATTCGAGTTGGAGCCGGAATGGACGATAACCGACGTGGCCTGCCCCAACCTGGTCAAGTGGTCTATCCAGCCCGGCGGGCCAGGCGTTCCGCAGCGGCTGACGGTGCACTTGCGATCGGCCAGCCAGGGGCCCCAGGCGCTGACCATCCAGGCCATCGCCCCGCGCTCGGGGCAGACCACCTGGGCCAGCCCGCATCTGAAACTGGCGGGGGCGGCCTTCCAGCGCGGCTACATCATGATCGACACGGGCGAACAGCTGCGCGTGCGCGGCGAGAAAACACTCGACGCCCGGCGCGAAGACGCCTCCGTCGCCGCCACGGTCGCCCGGCTGCTGGCCGGGCCCGGCAGGCTGATGTACTACCACTGGGGCGAGCAGTGGTCGGTGCAGCTTGACCTGGCCCCGCTGGAGCTGCGGATCGCCAGCGTCGAAAGGCAGCTTCTTGGGATTACACCCGAGCAACTCTCGCTGTCGGGGCAGTTCCAGATCACGGCGGTCGGACGCGAGCTGTACGACCTGTCGTTTGAATTGCCGCCGGCCGGCGAGCTCTGGGATATCAGTTCGGTCCGCGCGCCGGGAAAGTTTGAGTATCGCGTGGTGGAGTCCAAGGGCAAGCGAACGCTTCAGATCGAACTGGCCAGCCCCATACTGGCGGAGGGCCTGGCCGACATCGCCATCGACCTGCACCACGTTCCCGCCGAATGGAATTGGGCCGTCGCCTCGTCTCCCCGGCAGGTGCGTCTGCCCTTGATCAAGTCCTCCGCCCAGACTGTCTCGGGGCTGGTGGCGGTTTCTTCCTCGGGCGACCTGGAATCGGCCGCCGGCCAGACCCCAGCCGGCCTGAAGGCCGTCTCGGCGGGGCGAATGGCGGCACTGGGCTTTGGCCGAGAGTACCAGGCGGCGTGGAGCTATGAGAGCCCCGCGGAAGGCTGGCTGAGCTTCGGCGTTTCGCGCGCCCAGCCCCGGCTGTCCGCCCAGGCCGTCGGCCTGGTGAGCGTCCAGCCCAGCCAAATCCGCGGCGACTGGACCGTGACCTACGACATCACCCGCGCCTCCACGCGCACGCTCTACCTGCTGGCCGACAAGTCCATCGGCCAGGAGATCAAGATCGAACCGGTGGGCCGGCGGCTGGTGTCCCGCACCATCGTGTCGGGGCTACCTGAAGGTGTCGCGGGCATCCTGCCCGCGCCACTCGCGGGCGAGACGCCCGCGACACGCCCGCAAGCTGCGCCAATTCCTGCCGCTGAAGGCTACGACACCTGGATGCTGACGCTGGACGGCCAGGCCCAGGGCCAGGTGGTGCTGCAGGTGCATTACGACCGCCCGCTGCCCAAAGGCACGTTCGCCGTGCCGCTGGTCCGCCCCGCGGCCATCGCCCAGGGCAGCGAATTGCTGGCCATCCAGGCCAGCGAGGAACTGGCGCTGGAGATAAAGCCCTCGGGGACAAGCGACGTCGACGCCATCGACCTGCCGCCGCTGCCGGCGCCCAGCCGGCGCATCCTGGCAGCCTACCGGCTGGACAACATCGCCACCCCGTCGGGTTTGGGGGCGTCGGTGCAGGTGGCCACAACGATGCACGACAGTTATGACATAGCCACGGCAATTGCGGTTTCAGCCAATCTGACCACCTTTTTGGGCCCCGGCGGCGTGCGCGACACCGAGGCCACCTTCAACGTAGTCAATGGCGGTCTGCAGTTTCTGAACATTCGCCTGCCGGCTGGAGCGCAGCTCTGGTCGGTCGCCGTGGACCAGCAGCAGGCAAAGCCCAAGCGCGGCTCGGCCGACGAGTACCTGGTTTCCCTGCCGCGATCCAGGACGCCACAAGCGGTGAAGGTCGTTTACCGCCACGTGCAGCCGGCGGCGGCCGACGGCCAGATCGTCCTGGCCGCGCCGACCTTGCCCGACGTGAAGGTGAATTCCGTGAGCTGGTCGGTCACGCCGCCGCCGGGCTATCGCATTTCCTCAGCCGACGGCAAGATGCAGATCACCCATGCTCCCCTGCCCCGACCCATGTGGCGGCAAGTGCTCGACGCGGGGGTCGAAATCAGCCTGGGGCCGACGCTGGGCGGCAGGAGCTACGGGCCGACGTTCGCCAAGTATCAGTATTCACCCCCTATGCCTGCTTCGGTTTCCGCCGACAAACTCTCGTCGGCAAAGTCTGGCGCGGCCGCCCAGGACGGATTCTCTCACGCCACCACCAGCCCTACCGGCGGAGCGACCCCAACAGAAGAACAGCGGCCGCAGGCGCCGCCTCCCGTTCAAGCCGCACAACCCTCCAACCAGGCCATGGGACGCTACACGCTCCCCGTGTCGCTTGTCGGCAACGGTTCGGACGAGGCCCTCAGCTTCAGCAGCCTTGGCCTGCAATCGCCTCGAATCGCGCTGACTCCGCAAAGCCGCGACAAGGCGTGGCGCAGCGTGAGTTTCCTGGCCGTCGCGCTGCTGGGGTTGCTGATGCTCGGGGCCACTGCACTTCGCAAGCTGGTCCTGATCGTCGGCGCCGTCGCCGTGTCCATGCTGCTGTCGACCTGGTGGCCGGCGACCACCGCATTGGCTGACGGCATTTTCCTGGCTGCGTTGCTGCTGGCTGGGTTCTACATCGCCGTTCGGATTATCCGGTGGATCGGGCGGAGAATTCGGCGTCTCCCCCTGACGCTCAAGACCACTGCGACAGTGGCGATTGCCGTGGCATGTGTCCTGGCGTCCGTCACGGGCAGCGGGGCCCAGTCTGTTTCCCCGCCAACGGCCCAGCTTCCCGCCGCGGCCCCGGCTTCGGTGATGCCGCCGCCCCTGCCCTCGCAGTCCATCGTCGTGCCGTACACCGGCGACCCGACCAAGGCTGACCAGGCCGGCCAGGTGCTGCTGCCCTACAGCCGGTTCGTTGAGTTATGGAATCTGGCCGATCCCACCAATCCGATGCAGCTCCCGCTGGCCATGGCCAGCGTCTCCCTGGCCGGAGTGACCTACGAGGCCACGCTGGCCGGCGAGCAGATGAAGATCACCCTGACCGCAGACCTCAAGACATACGGCAAGGGCTGGGTCATGCAGCCCATGCCGATGAGCGGCCTGGCGGTGGTCGAGGCCAGCATTAACGGCCAGCCCGCCCAGTTGCAGGTCGGGCCCAAGGGCATGGTGCTGGCGCTGCAGGCGCCGGTCGAAGGAAAACTGGTTGTCACGGCCGTGGCCACGCCCAAGATACTGGGCCGCCGCGGCAGCCTGGACCTGTCGCTGCCGCCCCTGCCGGCGGCGGTCATGAAGGTCACCCTGCCCGAGGGCGACCTGGACCTGGACGTGCCGCAGATCGAGGGCACCATCGCCAGCCGCCAGGTCGGCAACGCCGTGGAGTTCACGGTGCCGTTGGGCACTCTCAGCCAGGTCTCGCTTCGCTGGTCGCCCAAGACCGGCGGCGCCGGCGACAAGACCCTCTCGGCCCAGGCCGTCCACGACGTGCATGTCTTCCACTGGGGGCTGGTGGGCAACAGCAAGATATCCTTTGCCTTCTCGGCCGGGGAAAACGACCGGTTTCTCCTGGCCGTCCCCGCCGCACTCACGCTGACCGACATCACCGCCCCCAACCTGCGCGACTACCGCGTGGTCGGCCAGCAGACCCTCGAGGGCGAGCAGGTCAACCTGGTGGAGGTGCGCCTGCACCGCGCCACCAGCAAGGCCTTCGACCTGTCGGCCACGTGGATAGCCCCGCTGCCGGCGCTGGATAAACCCTTCAAGTTGCCCCTGCCCCAGGCCGGCCAGGTCGGGCGCGAAAGCGGCGCCGTTGCCATCAGCGTCGCCGGCGGCATGTCGGCCAAGGTTACGGAAGTGTCCGGCGGGCGGCGCGAGGCCCAGCCGCCCGCCGCCCCGCCCGAGGCCATCTGGGCCGACGCCACCACGCCGGTGGCCCGCTACTACTGGCCATACAGGCCATTCTCGCTTTCACTGCAACTGGCCCGCCAGGCGGTTGGGCCCAAGGCCAGGCTCGATCAACTGGTCCGCATCAATGCCGATGACGTGCAGTTGCTGGTCCAGGCCGAACTGTCCAGCGACAACGGCCGGATATTCTCCGCCAGCTTCAGCCTGCCCGACGAGTACGAGGTGCTGTCGGCCCTGGGCGGCGCGGTCAACGACTGGTACGTGCAGACGACCCCGCCAGGCCGGCGGCTGCACGTGAACTTCCGTTCCGGCCTGACGCGCACGAAGATCGCCCTGGTCATGGTCCGCAAGGACTCCAAGCTGGACAGCTTGGCCGTGCCCAGCGTGGGCGCCATCGACAGCGACGGCAAGCCGCTGTCCCAGCAGTCGGGCCGGCTGGCTGTGCAGGTGGCGGCGGCCCTGGCTGCCCAGACGGTTTCATCGGCCAACCTGACGGCCATTCGCCCGCAACAGACCGCCGACTGGCTGGACGCCCGGCAGGTACAGGCGGTGCAATTCGCCTATTCCTATGAGCGACCGGAGATCGGCCTGCAACTGGCCGTCGCCCGCAAGCCCACCCAGGTTCGCGCGGAGGTGTTCGCCGGCCTCACGGTCGAGCCGACCTCGGCCTGGTACACCTATCGCCTGCGCTACACCATCGACGGTTCGCCCATCGACCGCGTCAGCTTCACCCTGCCCCGGCAGTACGCCCCGCTGGTGGCGGTCAGTTCCGGGCAGTTGCGAAACGTCGCCGAGGCCGACGAAGCCGGGGATTTGAAGCGGTGGACGGTCGTGCTGGCCAATGAGCTGACCGGCGTGCTGGACGTGACGGTCAACCTGGCGCTGCCGATCGACGCCGCCACGACCCATCTGGCCGTGCCCCACATCGCCACGGATGCCCCGGCCGGATACCAGCTTGCCCTGGCCGTGCAGAACCTCTCACGCCACGAACTGGCCGTCGAGAAATCCAGCGGCCTGACGGCCATGCCGCCCTCCGAACAGCAAAAGCTGCTGGAGGAGCCGGTCCGCAAGTCACTGCAGTACGTCTTTGCCTCCACCCAGCAGGACTGGTCCCTCGACCTCAAGCTCACCCTCGCCAAGCAGGCCGCGCGCATTCAGGCGGTGGTGGACCTGATGACGATCGCCACCGTGGTGGACAAGGCCGGCCAGTGCCGCTACGAGGTGACGCTCTCACTGCAGAATCGCAGCGAGCAGTTCTTGAGGATCCAGTTGCCCAAACAGCTTAGTCTCTGGTCGGCCAGCGTGGCGGGCGAGCCGGTCAAGCCGGTTACGCGATCCTCCGCCGGCCAAGAGGTTCTCATACCGCTGGTGAAGACCTCCCCCGGCGGCCTGCCCTACGACGTCAGGCTTTACCTGGCCGGCAAACTGGACAACACGCCCGACGGCGTGACTCGCCTGCAGTTGCCGACGGTCAAGATCCTGGGCATCGACGTGGTGCGGACGGCCTGGTCGCTGCGCCTGCCCGAAGGCTACAGGTACATTCGCCCGGGCGGAAACATGTCCGAGGCCGGCCAGGCCAAGGCCGGCGCCGCCCAGCTCATGAGCCTGGAGATCGACGCCCGCCTGGACCAACTCAAGCGCCTGGCCTCGGTGACTGACCTTTCTTCCGTCAAAGGCCGCGCGTTAGCCGGAAAGAACTGGGACGAATACAACCGCAAGGTCGAGGGCGACATTGCCCAGGCCCAGCAGTACCTGGCCCGAAACAAGGACGACATTGATCAGACCCGCCTGGAAAGGTTAAACAGCAGGCTGAGCGGCCAGAGGGCCTCGCAGGAAGAACTGAAGGAGCAATACCGCCAGGGCCAGCAGGATGTTTCCGGCAACAACATCAACGACTTCCTCAACGGTTCCGCCCAGAATACCGGCACCAGCTCGGCCGCCGGCGACCAGTCCCTTGCCACCCTGCCCGCCTTTGTGAAACAGGCCAGCCAGGACCAGCAGGAAAACCTGGCCAATGAGTTCAAGGCCAACCAGCAGGCCGAATCGCTTGACCAAGGCGCACGCAGGCTGAGCGAAGCGAAGGGCAAGCTCCAGGTCAACCAGCCCACGCGGGCCGACCAGTTGCTCAACAAGGACGACAGCGACAAGGAAGTAAGCGGCGTGCTGAAGAACCTGGAGGGGGAGAAATCCCGCCAGGTGGCCAAGCGGCAGGAGGAACTGTCCAAGCAACTCAAGGAGATTCAGGACAATCGCCTGGGGCGGTTCTACAGCGGCCAGGGCGCTGCACAGAGCGGACCGCCCGCAGCCCCTGCCGGCCCAGTCGTAAGCGGGAGCGGGACAGGCCCAATATCCGGAGCCTTCCTCACCCCCAACGCCGCACGCCCTGATTCCGGGGCAGTCCGAGGCTTTTATTCCCGACTGCCCGGAGGAGCCCCCTCCACCCAGCCGGCGCAGGCGGAGGCAAACGGCGCATTTGAAGGTGGGTGGCGTGACGAAATGCCGGATCATGAACGAGCCGGATTTGACACCGCCATGGCCTACGCGACCGGCCAGACGTATTCGCTGCCGGTGGAACTGCCGTCAGGGCAGGTCGAGTTGAGTTTCCAGCGGCCCGGCGGCGACGCCGAGTTGTCCGTCCTGGCCGTCAAGAGTTCCGTTTACCAGAGCGCCTACGGCACGCTCGACGTGCTCGTGGTGCTGGCCCTGACGCTGGTGGCTTGGCGCCTGGGGCCGCGGATCGGCCGTTTCGTCCGCCAGATGCGGCCATTGCGGATAGTGCTTTTCGCCGTTCTCCTGCTGATGCTGCTCTGGCTGGGCGGACTCATAGGGCTGGCATTGTGGTTGGTGATCCTGGTCATCGTTGAAGCGATTATTCGTGCCTTTGGTTCAAGGCGGAGACTGGCGTAGTGTCTCAGAGTCCCTAACAAAATGCCCCGNNAGCAACGACGGCATGCGGCAAAATCCGCTCCGTCGCGGCCCGTGTAGATTCTGTTAGAGCCCCTAAAGGCTCTTGGGTCAAGCGGGGAGTCTTACGGCGCCGGTGCTACGAAAGGACCTGGTCGCACGTGCACTTCCGGCCCCACCATCGCTCCTCGCGGTGCTTGGCCCCATAGAATCCGTGCAGCCACTCCGCCCACTTCATGGCGTCCTTCCGCAGCCTGCAGTAGGCGGGCGGATAAGCCAGGAATGGGTAGGTGCGAATCGAGTGTATCCGCATGTCGAACAGATTGGCGTGTTGCTCCGACCAGACGCGCAGCTCGGCGGCCCGCTTGCTATCCAGGGCCGCCAGGACTTTTGCTCGCACCGGCCGCAAGAAGCTCATCTCAGATCCTCCAATTAGAGCGCTTTGCATTACGGTG
>PMYM01000236.1 GCA_003171235.1 Phycisphaerales bacterium
AGGTTCTTGGGGCAGCCCAGCGAAACCACGGCCACGCGCAATGGTTGTTGGTCGTTCATGATTGTGATGGTAATACGACAGAAAGTCGCCAGTCGCCAGTGGTCAGTAGCCAGTGTTCTACCCCGCTACGGGCTACTGGGTACCGGCTCCTTCTTGGCATATTCCTCTGCCTTACGGCGCAATAGCTGAGGGTTCCGCTTGGCGATGTAATCGGCCAGGTTCTCCCACATGCCGTGGAAGCCAAAGCCGCCTTCGAGCATCTCCTGCTGGGCCTGCCGGGGCGTCCAGCCGTCGATGGCAATGCGGTAGATGGCGCACATGGCGCCGGTGCGGTCGGAGCCGTACTGGCAGTGGACAAAGGCCGGCAGGTTCTCCGGGTCGCTCACCAGGCGGAGGAACTGGTTCACATCCTCGCCCTCGGGGTTGTCCCAGGCCATCAGCCGTATGCGATAGCACTTCAGGCCGGTGTCGCCGACGATCGTCCTGTCGTCATGCCAGGGCAACTCGCGCAGGTTGATGACGCTCCTTACGCCCATGGCCTTGAGCTGGCGCATGCCCTCCTCGTCAGGCTGGGCGCCGCGGTAAAGCGTGGGGGAGACCTGGAAAAAGTTGGTCAGCCCCGGGGCCGAGAGCGGCTTGGCCCACTGCGGTTGGGTTGCAGGATTCGTCGCGGTGGCAGTTGTCAGCGACAGCGGCGCCGGCCAGAAATGCACCACGCAGATGGCCGCGACCACCACTCCCGCCGCCGGCAATCCAAAAACCCAAAGCCCGGAACGTTTCATGTGCTCGTAATAACCTTTGAAAAGCGTCAGAAAGTAGAGAGGAGACAGTAGACCGCAGGAGAGCAAGTCCGGCCCTGCAACTGGGGCAACATGTCATTTCTACTTTCTACTTTCTCCTGCTCTCCTGCTCTAGCCGCGTGCAATGGTACGCAGCTAATATCCAAGACGCTTGTCCACCACGTAGTTTAGCGGCTGGCCGGCCAGGAAACGCTCCAGATTCTCCAGGAACACCCGGTCGGTCAGGCGGAAGTAGTCGCCGACGTTGCCGGCGTAGTGGGCGGTGATGATCACGTTGGGGTGGCCCCACAGCGGGTGGTCGGCCGGCAGGGGTTCGGGGTCGATAACGTCCAGGCCCGCCCCGCCCAACCGGCCGCTTTCCAGGGCCTCCAGCAAGGCGGCGGTATCGACGGTAACGCCGCGACCGACGTTGATCAGCATCGCCCCCTCGCGCATGGCCTCGAACTCCCGCCGGCCCAGAAACCCGGCCATCTGCCGGGCGCCCGGCAGCAGGTTGATGACCACGTCGGCCTGCCCGAGTGCCTGGTGAAGCTCTTCGGGCGGCAGCACCTGGTCCACGTCGGGAATGCTCCCCTGGCTGCGTCGCAGGCCGATGACCCGCATTCCCAGGGCCTTGCCCAGTCTGGCGCACTGCCGGCCTATGACCCCCAGCCCCAGGATGCACAGCGTCCGCCCATCCAGGCTCAGCAGCGCACCCGGCGGCGTGGCCCATTGCCGCCGCTGCTGCTGCAGCACCGCCTGGTGCAGCCGGCGGATGAGCATCAGCAGTAGCCCGAAGGCCTGCTCGCTGACCTGGCCGGCGTGCACCCGGGCGTTGGTGATGACGGCCGGGTGGGCCAGCACCTCCGCTCGCTGGGTCCACTCCACGCCGGCGCTGGTGGCCTGCAGCCATTTGAGTCTGCCGGCCCGGGGGAAAAGTTCCGGGTCCAGCCGGCCATAGATTATGTCGGCCTGCTCGAATATCTCCGGCTGGCGCTGCAGTTCGTCTGGCCCGAAAACCTTCGCCCCCGGCGCCAACCGGCGGACCTGCTGGGCCACGTCGGTCTCGGTGGCAGCGGTGATAAGTATGACAGGATTCTTCATGGCGCAATCTTATCGGGCTTTGGCGTTCCACGTCAGGTTATTGCTTTTCCGCACGAAAACGCTTATCCATTATCTGGGTCGGGTGGCATGGTCACGCTTCCTTTCGCGTGACCATGTTTAGCCTTTCAAGTACCCACGGGATCATGCTGTTTTGGGCGGACGCCAGGGTTGCCGAGGTCTTTCATGGCCGCCGCAAAAGACGCGGCTGCCATGCCACCCGATCTGATGTCTTCTCTGCGTGCCTCTGCGTTCTCTGCGCCTGCGTAATGTCTTGGCTATTCAAAATCTCTACTGGCGAGCATTCTCTCTTTGTGCTGTTTGGGGGGTGATTCCAGTTTGGCATTGCCTGGCTCTTGTCCGTCGGGCGGGGCTTACCTACAATCCACTCATGCTGCTGGGCATAGACACCTCCGGCACGCTGTACCCGCTGATCCTGGCGGCGGCGGGGCTCATTGTGGTGGTCCTGGCCCTGGCCAAACTGGCGACGCACCTGAGGCGCATCGCCCTGGACAGCCAGCCCGGCCTGACCGATACGGGGCTGACCCTCCAGCAGATCGAGCAGATGTACGAAAGCGGCCAGATCTCCCGCCAGGAATTCAACCTGCTCCGCCGCCGGGCCCTGGCCGACGTGCTTACGCCCCAGTTGCCGGCAAAGCCTCCCGCCGCCGCGCCCGCGCCCACCGTGCCAAGCCAGGATCAGAACCCGTCGCCGCTGCCTGTGGCCGGGCCGGCGGGCGGGGAAATTGTCGACCTGGATGCCACCGAGCAGTCCCGCCTGCGGCGCCAGCGGGAAGACGACTCCGCCATCCGCACGCGCAGGCTGCTAGTGGTAGGTTTGGTGATCCTGGCGGCGGGATTGGTCTGGCTGGGGGTGTACATGCACCGCCAGGGCGGCCCCTCCGGCGGCAGCGACCCCGGGGCGGGAATGCGGGCAGGGCCGGCGAGTCTGCCCGCCCAAAGCACCCAGCCCGCCAGCCGCAAGGCCGCTCCCGAGCCATATTTGCCGCCTGATAGCGGGCCTGCCAGCCAACCAGAGACAGTGCCCTGATCGGCCAAGGGTTTCTATCCCAACTGCCGATGGTGCGATCTTCTGGAATAGCGTTGCACGACCTACTTCTTCTGAAAGGCTCACCATACCATCGCGAGCGAGATTGGTTTCGCGCGCAGGTCCAACCGTTCGCTTTGGGGCTGGCGATGCCTGCTTTCCGGGGGCTCCGCTGCGCCCGGCTGCGCCGTGCTCGCTCCACCCCCGGCTAAACTCTTGCGTCCCTCCGGGACTTGGTTCTCCAATCGGCTTGGATTGTCCGGAAGGATTGGAACCTTTCATGGGTTGCTTGGCCCCCGGCTGACATCCATAGGTCCCTTAGTGTTGCAATCCGGACATGCGCCCTTCGGCGGGGCGGCCCCGGTTTGGGCTGGGCAGGGGCGGCGGTTTCTGTTATGATTCTAACGTTAGCCGGCCCGATAACCGATTTATCTGACGAGCTGATGCCGTGCTCTGCGCCGTATTTCCCCTGTTTGTTGCGTGAGCCGGCAACGGGTCTTACACAGGATCTTGACAAATGACGAATCGTTCAAGCGGCGGCAACCGTCCGCAGCCCCCCAAGGGGAGCAAGACAGGCAACTGCAGTTTCTGCGGCCGCAGCGGGCGCGACGCCGGCCCGGTGGTGGAGGGCCCCTCGGGCGTGTTCATCTGCTCGGAATGCGTGGAACTCTGCCAGACCATCATCCGCCAGGAGCAGCGGCGGGTTTCGCGCACGCAACCGGCCTTCGGCACCATCCCCTCGCCGCGCCAGATAAAGGAGTTTCTGGACCAGTACGTCATCGGCCAGGACATGGCCAAGCGCGCCCTGTCGGTGGCGGTGCACAATCATTACAAGCGGCTGATGCACACCGAGTACGAGAAGGGCGACGTCGAGCTGGACAAGTCCAACGTGCTGCTGGTCGGGCCGACCGGCTCGGGCAAGACCCTGCT
>PMYM01000224.1:0-12120 GCA_003171235.1 Phycisphaerales bacterium
GCGCAGGATATCCTCAGCCGCGGTCAGCTTGGCCCTTACCGGGCCGGGCAGGGCGGCAAATTCGCTCAACTCCACCGACGATTCATTTAAGTTCATCAGGGTGATTGTACTATAACGCCGCCGGGCGCATCCAGCCCGACGCGGGAGAAGGCCCGGGCGGGTGATAGACAGTCAATTGAGGGTATTGGATAATCCGGAGGTTGCAACCGCCGACACCATCCGGAGCCCCAAGTGCGGGCATGAATTTCCGGTGGAGGGAGATATGCAGCGCTAGGAGAGAGACTCCCCCCACATCATGGGCAATGCTGGACCCGAATCACGGCTTTCCCTCAAGGTCATCGAGTACCTGCTTGAGCGCTTTTCGCCCTTCGTCCAGGTTCTTCCCGCGTTCCCAGTCGTCGAACCGTTCAAGCCAACGAACCTGATCGGCAAACCGCCGCTTGCCATCAGGAAAGATGGGATCTAGTTGCAGTATCTTGCGGAGCATCTCTTCCATGTCAGCGGGAAAGGGATGCTTGCCGTGAATGAGCATGTCAGTGAGCGGGTGATCGCCTGGTTTCCCGTTTGGCATATGGACCTTGTCCTTTTTTCTGGCTGCGGGTCAGATCGTACTTGCTTCAACTTCAACTTTCCAGGCTCGCCAGGTCCGCTAGTGAAGGAGTAACCCCATGAGCGCCCAAGTCGCCGTCTACGTCCTGTCCAAATACGCCAAGCCTGCCTACACGGTCGAGAACTACAACGTCCGCGCCTGGCCGGGCCTGGAAATGATCTGCCATGTCCCGCAACAGCCTCGGCTATTCTCATCAGTCCGCCTCATAGCTGGTCTTTGGCGTGCTGGACAACCGGCGGGTGAATGACGGATAATCGTCGGAATGCCTGACCCCCTGAAACTTGACCTGGCCGACACCACCCTGGTCTGCATCGACATCCAGCAGCGCCCGCGCACCTACTGGACGCCCCGGCGGGTCAAAGAGACCTTCCGCGAAGGCGAGGCCTTTACGCTGGATGAGCTAAACGCGGCCGTGGATCATTTCTTCGAGGTGCTGCTGCCCCACGCCGCCGGCGTGGCTGAGTTTGCCCTGCGGCACGGCCTGCCGCGCGTGTTCGTGCACTGGTCGAGCGTGCAGGGCGTGGACCAGCCGCGGCCGAATGAGATCTTTCGCCTGCAGGTTGGGGATTACGTAATCGCCAAAACCCAGCGGGATGCCTTTGCCTCCTCCAACCTTGCCGGGGTGCTGGCGGGCCTGGGGCGGCGGACCCTGCTGCTGATGGGCGGGCACACCCGCGGCTGCCTGGGCGACACCGCGCGAACGGCCCTGACGGCCGGCTATCGCTGCGTGCTGGTGCGCGACGCCACTTATGACGTCTCCATCCTCCGCTGGCCGCTGGGCATCGCCGAGGCGCCTTACACGGCCGTGATCGACACTGCTGAGCTTCTTGCCGCGGGGGAATGACCGGATTTGCGCGAGCAACCAAGCAGCCGCTCGCCCTACGACCCTGTCAACTCTTCCAGGCGCCGCTGGAGAATGGCCTTCTTGTCCGCCGGCATGTCGGGCTCGCCCAGCAGGGTTCGGCAGCCGTCGGCGAAGAAGTCGCGGGCGAAGGCCGTGGTATAGGTCCGCTGCTCGCTCGTGCGGGCCTGCACGGTTTTCAGGAAGCCCTGGAAGTCCTGGAAGTAACTGCCGTAGATGTGGAACGAGTCGGCGATGTGGATGTACTCACCCGGGCTGACGCCGATCTCGGCGGCCATTTGCCGCTGCAGTTCGGTGAAGGCGTACATGTTCATGAAGGCGGCCTTGAAGGCGTCGTTGGAGCGGATGTGGATGTTCATGTGCAGCGCCCCGTCGGCGATGCGGAACCACAGCCGCTGCAGGCAGGCCGGGTCGCCGATGCTCATGTCGTTCCAGACCTGCCAGGTGACCGCCTGGGCTCGCCGGGTGTAGGGCACTTCCTTGAGTTTCTTCACGGCGGCGGCGATCTGGTCGAAGCAGCCTTTGCCGGGCACATCGTAGGCGAAGAGCCGCTGATGGTAGGTGTATTCCCACTTGCCGGCGGCGGGGTCTATCCAGTGGTCGTGCACGCCGTAGAGGACTTCAGAGCGGTATTTCTCCAGGTCGTCCAGCCCGCCGGGGAAGGCGCGGTGAATGCGCGGCTCGTCGAACGGCCGGGTGACGTGGATCAGGGCGGTGACATCGCGGCTGTTGGGGTCGCCGGGGCGGTCGTACTCGGTGGGGAAGCTCTCGCCCTGCTCCCAGCAGGCCAGCACGGCCTTTTCCCACGCCAGGGGCAGGTTCTGCTCGACGATGTGAATCGACTTCATTTGTGCCTCCGTGCAGGCCGCATAATCGGAGAAGAAATCAGCCACGAACAGCGCGAACAACGCGAACCAAAAAGAACAGGATATAAGGGCGACAGGAAGATTGGAAGGGCGTAGTGCGTAGGCTGGTGGGTGGCATGGTCACGCTTTCTTTCGCGTGACCATGTTTTGCCCCGAACGGGGCCGGGGACGGTAGCCGGGGGCGAAGCAAACCCCGAGCGAAGTCGAGGGGCGAAGCGAGCCCCCGGAATAGCGGTTGAGAGCCGCGAGCCCCAACGGGGCGAAAGGGAAAGACCCCTCTTTCGCCCCTCACGGGGCTCGGGGTCATCGTGAGCCGCTTTCCGGCGGCTTACGCCGCCGGCTACCATCCGCCGGCCCTTCGGGCCTAAGGAAAACGATCCGAAATTAAAACTCATCGGGTGGCATGGTCACGCTTTCTTTCGCGTGACCATGTTTTGCCCCTCCCAACGAAAGAACCCCCGACTCACGTCGGGGGCGCCGCTCCAGCTTCTTGCCCCACCTCAGGGTTTATGTTTGCGACGGCGGTAGTACAGGAATTGGCAAACGCCTTCGATGGGTAAGACCAGGTCTGCTATAACGCCGAGCCCGACAAAGGGAAGGCGGTCATGGAACGAGCCGATGGGAATGAGCGCAATTGCCGCAACTCCGACGATACTGCCAACGAGCGGTATCGGTGAAGGTGCTTCGAATATGCCTCGGATGCATCGCACGGTGATAAAGCCATTGGCTAAGACAATAAACACCCATAGAAGGGCAAGAGGAATCGCAATGATCCAAAGGAATATGCTCACAAGGTTGAATGATAATAGGAGAGTCCCGGTCGAACAATCATTCGCAATGCCCCAGTTCACCTGGTTGACTGATTAACCGATTCACCGATCAACCGATTAACCTCATTCACGCGCGGGCTGCTCTGTAGATCTCTACGCACCGCTTAAGGAGCTCTTCCATCTGGTCCAGGGGCCACTGGCAGGCGGCGTCGGAGAGGGCGTGGTCGGGGTCGGGGTGGGTCTCGATGAACAGGGCGTCGGCCCCGGCCGCGACGGCCGAGCGGGCCAGCACGGGCACGAACTGGCGCTGGCCGCCGGTGACCTCGCCCTTGCCCGGCTGCTGGACCGAATGCGTGGCGTCGAAGACCACCGGGGCAAACTGCTGCATGATCGGCACGCAGCGGAAATCATTGACCAATAGATCGTAGCCGAAGCAGGCCCCGCGCTCCGTCAGCAGCACGTTGTCGTTGCCGGTGGAGCGGACCTTTTCCACGGCGAATTCCATGTTGGCCGGCGAGACGAACTGGCCCTTCTTGATGTTGACCGCCTTGCCGGAATTTCCGACCGCCAGCAACAGGTCGGTCTGGCGGCAGAGGAAGGCCGGCACCTGCAGGCAATCCAGCACGGCGGCGGCGGGTGAGACCTGGGCCACGTCGTGCACGTCCGACAGCACCGGCACACCCACGCGCCGGCGGACCTCCGCCAGCCACTCCAGGCCCTGCGACATGCCGGGGCCGCGCGGGCGGGCGCCGGAGGTGCGGTTGGCCTTGTCGTAACTGGCCTTGAAGACGTAGCCGATCTGGAGCTTGCGGCAGATCTCCGCCAGGGTCTGGGCCACCTTCAGGCACAAATCCAGGCTTTCGGCGGTGCAGGGGCCGGCGATCAACGCCAGCTTGCCGCCGCCGAAGGCCACGTTGCCGATGCGGCAGGTGTTCATACGATGGAGTCTCCGCGCCAGGGCCACAGGCCGTTGGGGCCGCGCGAGGGCGGCACCAGCAGGCGCAGTTTGCCGGTTTCCATGCGGATGTCAAGCGGCGTGTTGGGGCCGACGTCGCCGTCGATCTGGCTGGGCACCGGGCGGTCGGTCTCGATGTGGCAGTGCTTGAACCGCCGGTAAATCACCCCGCCCTTGAGGGGGTGGACCCTCAGCAGCGTCCAGGCGGCGTGCAGCACCAGGGCTGTCTGCTCGCGGCAGGAAAAGACCACCAGGTCCAGCAGGCCGTCGTTGAACTGGGCGTCGCGGCAGATGCGCAGCCCCACGGCGTAGCGGCTGATGTTGCCGACGAAGGCCAGCCCGTAGTCGTTGAAAACTTCCTGGCCTTCAACCTGTATCCGCATGCGGGGGAAGTCGTGCTCCCAGAACGTCCGCCAGATCGGCCAGAAATAGCTCAGGTGGGTTATGTGCCCTTGGCGGACGCTGGCCAGGCGGCGCACCACCTCGCCGTCGAAGCCTATGCCCATGATGAGCATGAAGCTCCGGCCGTTGACGCTGCCCAGGTCGCAGTCCACCACCCGCCCGGCGACAAGGATGTCAACCAGGCGCTGGGGCTGGGCTGGAATGCGCAGCTCCTTGGCCAGCAGGTTTTCCGTGCCCAGGGGGCAGGCCAGCAGCGGAATGGGCTTGCCCACCAGGCCGGCGGCCACCTCGCGCACGGTGCCGTCGCCGCCCCAGACCACCACGCTCTGGAGATCGTCGCCCAGCGCGGCGGCGAAGCGGGTGGCATCGCCCGGAGCGGTGGTGACGTATTCGCTGCAGGTCCAGCCGCGGGCGCGGATGGCAGCCTTCAACTCGCTCAGCATGCCGCGCCGGATGCCGCTGCCGCTACGAGGATTGATAATTATCTGGATCATGCGGGTCAACGATACTGTACCATCCGCCTTGGCTCTTGGATAGTTCCGCCGCCGGACGAAAGTTCCAGGCCGGGAGAGCCCGCTCGCCGGAACGTTCCGGTCGCAGGCGCGATGGGGGTTGAACTGCCCGCGCGGATCGATATAATGGCACGACTGCCCGGCGGGGCGCCAAGTGCTTCGCCGCGGGCAGGCTCGCTTTCAGGAGACGCCAGGGTATGGACGGCCAGCTTGAAATGGATCAGGTTCTCGCCAAGGAATCGTGGACCTTGGATGAAGTTAAGCGCATGAGCGAACTGCTGGCGCAGGTGAACGACCCCGTCGGCCGTTTCCGCGAACTTTTGTTCCGGGCCATGGCAAGCACCCCCGCGCCTGCCGGCGCCGCCGCCGTGAAATTCGGCATGGCCAAGTACATGCTCTGCCAGTTCCAGGAGGCCCTGGCCCTGCTGGGCAACGGCACCGACAATAAGGAACGGCGCTACTACCAGGCCCTTTGCCAGGTGCAACTCCACCAGTACGACAAGGCTATCGAGAACTTTGAGCGGGCCGTGGAGAAGGGCTGGGACTCCCGGGCCGTCACCCTCAAAATCGCCGAAAGCCACATCCTCTACGGCGACCTGCCCGCCGCCGGTCGCAGCCTCGAACGTTTCGCCAAGAGCAGCCAGGAAGATGCCGACTGGCATTATGTCTCCGGGCTGCTGGCTGAGCGCCAGGGCAACTACAAGGCCGCCCTGGAAAGCTACGAGGCCGCCCGAAAGCTCCGCCCGGGCCACCCCGAGGCCAGCTTCCGCCTGGCCTACTTCTACGACCTCCACGGCGACGAAGAGCAGGCCCTGGAGTTTTACCGCCAGTGCGTGATGGGCTCAACCGGCCAGTTTGGCCTGCGCCCCGTCTACGCCAACGCCCTGCTGAACATGGCCGTGCTGTACGAGGACGAGGCCGAGTACGATGACGCCATTCGCTGCCTGCGGAGAATCCTGGCCGGCAATCCCGGCAATCGGCGGGCGCAGCTCTTCCTCAGGGACGCCCAGTCCAGCAAGACCATGGTTTTCGACGAGGACGAGGCCAAGCGCATCTCCCGCCGGAACGACCTGCTGGGCATTCCCGTGACCGATTTTGAACTGTCGGTGCGGGCCCGCAACTGCCTCAAGAAGATGAACATCCGCACCCTGGGCGACCTGCTCCACGTGACCGAGCCCGAATTGCTCTCCTACAAGAACTTCGGCGAGACCAGCCTGGCCGAAATCAAGCAGATGCTCTCCACCAAGAACCTTCGTCTTGGCCAGTTGCGGGAAGAGGGCGACTCCCTCCACGCTCTGGCCGAACCCATCCCATCCCCGGCCACGCCAGCGTCTCCGGGAGTCAGCGAAGGCGTGCTGTCCACCCCGCTGTCGCAGATCGAGTTCTCCGTCCGGGCTCGCCGGGCCATGCAGCGTCTGGGCGTCAGCACGCTGGGCGATCTGGCGGCCAAGTCCGAGGCCGAACTGCTGGCCTGCCGGAACTTTGGGCAGACATCGTTGAACGAGGTCCAGCAGCGGCTGACCGATTACGGCCTGACCCTGCGGGAATCGCAGTAGGAAACCTCGTTTTCGGCTGGCGCCCGGGCCGAGCAATCGCCAGCCCTCCGGGCAGGCCCCTGGCTTGCCCTTGTTTTTCCCTCCACACGTGACTTGCCGCTTGGCCCTGAACATGGCTGGGGCGGAGCCCGGGCGGGCGTTATCATCGCTAAGGGACTGGACGGAACCAGAGGGGCAAGCTATGATAATGAGCGTCAAATCAAGCTTCAGGTAGGACTGTCGATTCGTCGGTTGTGATCCACGTCGGTCTGGTTGGCCTGGCGCCCCAGGGTGAATGAATGCATATTCTAGGCAAGCAATGGCTTGACGGGTACCTCGACTACCACATGTCGGACCGGGAGGTGCGAGTCGCCGTCAAGGCCTGGCTGCCCCTGGAAACCCTGCGCGACATGTACTTCCTCCAGTCCAGGAGCGTTCGCCGGGTTTGGAATTATTTCCGCGAGGTCGGATTCCGCGCGGTCCTCAACAAGATCATGTCGCGCCGGGCGGAGTGGCTGCGCAATATCCGGGTGATAGCGGTGGGGGCGGGAGAGGTGCTGGAAGTCGGCCAGCACGTGCGCGGGCTGGAGCCGGGGGCGCCGGTCGTTTTCATCGCCCCGTGCCACCCCCAATGCGTGGAGCGAATCGTGCTGCCCACGGCACTGGTCTGCAAAGTCAGCGCCCAGGTGCTTTCCCAGGTAACAGTTCCCGGCGGCATCGCCCTGTTGGAGAACCAGCCGATAAAGCACGTGCCTGGGTATGAGGGGCTGGCCGGCTGGCATCAGCTTTCCGGCCTGCCCCTGCCGGCGGAGCGCGGCCGCCTGCTGGCCTGGGCAGAGGAAGAGTTCAAGAGCGCCGACGCGGCCTCCGCCCGGCGCCTGAGCGTCAATGCCGACAGCAAAGTTCAGGAACGGGCGGAGACGCGGGCAATATGCGACCGGCGGCTGACCGCCTGCATCTTCGGACTGGGCAATTACGTCAAGACCTGCATCCTGCCCAACATAGACCCGCGCATACGGGTGGCCGGCATCCACGAGATCGACCCCACCCAGCTCGGCCGAATCCGCCGCCGGGAATGCGTCTACGACACCTGTGGGCAGGCGCGTCCGGATGAGAAATACGACGTTTACTTCGTCGCCGGCTATCACCACACTCACGCCGACCTGGCCGTTCATGCACTTAAGCAGGGGGCGTGGGTGATTGTGGAAAAGCCGCTGGTCACCACTTCAGAACAGTTGGACCGGCTGCTCAAGGCGATGCGGGATCATCCCGGGCGACTGTTCACCGGCTTTCACAAGCGATTCAACCCGCTGCTGAACTTTGCCCGCTCGGACATGGTTCACCGCCCCGGCATGCCTATAAACTACAGTTGCATCGTTTACGAGGTCCCCTTGCCCAGGCGGCACTGGTACAACTGGCCTAATTCCTGCAGCCGGCTGGTCAGCAACGGTTGCCACTGGCTGGACCAGTTCCTCTTCCTCAATGATTTCTGCCCGTACACCCGCTACAGCGTCTGGCGAGGCGGCAACGGCGATGCCCACGTCAGCGTGGAACTGGAGAACGGGGCTACCTTCGGCATGATTCTCACGGACGCGGGCAGCCGGCGAATCGGGGTGCAGGACCACATCGAACTGCGGTCCTCTGGCGTGACCGTCAAGATCGACAACGACAGCCGCTACGTGGCCGAGGACGACTCCCGCATACTCCGGCGGGCCAGCATCAACAAGTTCGATCTGTACAAGTACACCTACGGCGGGCATTGCCGCAGGATATTCGCCGGCAGCGGCGGGGCGTCGGTCGAATCGGTGGAGCGGACCTGCCGCCTGGTGCTGGATTTGGAGGAGCTCTGGCAGGAGCAACGGCTGGATGAAAAGCCCTAGCGCCTGCCGCCTTCGGCGTGCGCGGAAACTCAAGCACGCAGGCCCCGGCGTATTGCCCGGAACCTGCGTGCGGTGCTGACTGGCGGAAACCACGGGGGCTGCTTACTTGTCGGCGCCCTCGGCTTCCACGACAATGCGGAATTTCATGCTGGTATAGCTGCCATAGCTCCCGAACTCGCGCAGGCTGGCGGTCCAGTTCTCGCCGCAATTGCCCAGCAGCATGTGCTCTTCACTTGGCTTGGCAGCATAAGACGGATCGGTCTCCGCATGGTGCGGCGGGTACATGGCCTTGTCGCCAAGGATTTCCCACGCGCCGCCGACCATGTCGTAGAAGCCCCAGGCATTGGGCTTCTTGCTCTTGACGGGCACCAGCGACTTGTCGCCCTTGAGCGTCGACATCTGCTCAGTGTACTTCTGGTGGAAGGCGGGGTTGGAGGTGCCGACGCGGCAGGCATACTCCCATTCGGCGCCTGTCGGCAGGCGGACTTTCTTGCCGCCGGCCTTCTCGGAGAGCGACTGGCAGAACTTGGCGATCTGATCAAAGGAGGGTTTGTCCACGGGGGTCTGCATGGCCTTTGCGTCGAGGGTCTTGCCGCCCGGGCCCATCACCGCCTCCCAGATCTCATTGGTGACAGGAATCTCCGACATGTAATAGGACTTGGTCAGCGTGATCTTGTGGGGGAACTGTTCCTGGTAGCGGGTGTGCACAAATATCATGTCGCCGGCCAGGAACGAACCCGCCGGAACCTTGATGCAGTTGAGGCTGACTTTGTCGTTGATCTTGATGACCAGCGGCTGCTTGTCGGGCATGGCGAAGGGCTTGTCGGGCATCATCATCTTGGCTGGATACTTTAGGCCGGCCCAGCCGAGGGCCTGACTCTTGGTGGCCTTGATCCACTTCTTGCCGTCTTTCTCGTACACCGTGCCGGTCACTTCCACGGGGAAGGACATGCCGTCATAGGCCTTGGCGCCGGAGGGGGGCAGCTTAACAGACCCGGAGTAGCTCTCGGTGTCGATGAAGAACTTGAGCTGCCTGTCGAACAGCTCGTTGACCTTCTTGGCCGCGTCGGCGTCGAGCCCCTTGTCCGGCCAGTTCTTGTCGAGGATCTTCTTGACGGCGTTGGTGATTTCCGGGCTGCCGTCGACGGCGATAATCACCGGCACGTGATCGGCGTCCATGGGATCGGCCACGACCATGCCGTTGCATTCCAGCGGGCCCCTGATGGTCACTTCAACGCCCGCGGCGGGGGGTTTGGGGGGCTGGTTGCATCCGGCGGCGGCGATCAGCACGAGGGCGAGCAGCAGGGCCAATGCTCTCATAGCGAGTCCTTTCGGTGATAAGCTCCGTCTGCGTTGGGATAATACCGCCCGGCTCGGACATGTCAAGCAGTGCTTTGGCGATTCGGCTCCAGTGGTGTAAATACTTGTGTGTAAGTTAGCCCCTTGATGGAGGCCGATAGCGGTGGGCGAGATGACGGGCGCCGCCTCGGCAGCGGCGGGGCGTCGGTCGAATCGGTGGAGCGGACCTGCCGCCTGGTGCTGGATTTGGAGGATCTCTGGCAGGAACAGCGGCTGGATGAAAAGCCCTAGCGCCTGCCGCCCCAGCCGGTGCGACAGTATGCTGCCGGGTAGGTTCAAATCGTTGCCATCCGCACTGCAGGCCAGGTGTCTGGAATCCTGGGCGTCCGCAGAAGCAAAAAAAGCACGCAGGCCCCGGCGTATTGGCCGGAACCTGCGTGCGGTGCAGGCTAAGTTGAATCAATCGGGCAAAAACTAATCACCGGCGGCCGCGACCGGCTTGGCTGCGGGCTTGTCGGCGCCATTGGCTTCCACGACGACGCGGAATTTCTGGCTGGTGTAGTCGTTGGACTTCTCGAACTCGCGCAGACTGGCCGTCCAGCTCTCGCCGCAGCACCCCAGGAGCATATGCTTTTCCCTTGCCCCCGGAGCGTAGAACGGATCGGTCTCGGCCCGGTGCGGCGGGTACATGGCCTTGTCACCGGTTATTTCCCAGGAGCCGCCGACCATGTCGTAGAAGCCCCAGGCATTGGGCTTCTTGCTCTTGACGGGCACCAGCGACTTGTCGCCCTTGAGCGTCGACATCTGCTCAGTGTACTTCTGTTGGAAGGCGGGGTTGGAGGTGCCGACGCGGCAGGCGTATTCCCACTCGGCGCCCGTCGGCAGGCGGACCTTCTTGCCGCCGGCCTTCTCGGAGAGCGACTGGCAGAACTTGTTGATCTGCTCGGTCGGGGGATTATCGACCGGGGACTGCATCGCCTTGGCGTCCAGGTTCTTGCCGCCCGGGCCCATCACCGCTTCCCAGATCTCATTGGTGATGGGGATTTCCGACATGTAATAGGACTTGGTCAGCGTGATCTTGTGGGGGAACTGTTCCTGGTACCGGGTGCCCACGAATTCCATCTCGCCGGCCAGGAACGAACCCGCCGGGACCTTGATGCAGTTGAGGCTGACTTTGTCGTTGATCTTGATGACCAGCGGCTGCTTGTCGGGCATGGCGAAGGGCTTGTCGGGCATCATCATCTTGGCTGGATACTTCATGTTGGCCCAGTTGAAGGCCTGAATCTTGGTGGCCTTGATCCACTTCTTGCCGTCCTTCTCGTACACCGTTCCGGTTACGGCCGAGGGAGAAGCGGCACCGTCGTAATGTTTGTCGGGTTTCCATTCCGGCTTGGCGGGACTGTCGGGGGCGATGAAGAACTTCAGGTTCTTGTCGAACAACTCGTTGACCTTCTCGGCCGCGTCGGCGTCGAGCCCCTTGTCCGGCCAGTTCTTGTCGAGGATTTCCTTGACGGCGTTGGTGATTTCCGGGCTGCCGTCGACGGCGATGACCACCGGAGCATAAGGGTGGACTTCGGGTGTGTCGGCGACGCATATGCCGTTGCATTCCAGCGGCCCATTGATGGTCACTTCAACGCCCGCGGCGGGCTGGGTCGCCTGGGCTGAAGCTGCCTGGCAAACCAGGGCCAGGGTCACAACCAATGCTGCCATTGCGTACGCTCTCATCGTCGGGTTCTCCTGAATGTTTGGGCCGGCCGGGGGCCGACCGGGACAATTCCCGGCCGAGGATCGCGGGCCTGCCTGACGTTCCTGTCCTTGTTACCTTTAACCGCGTATTGTCCTGAGGGTCTTGAGATTTCTATTTTCGCCTGTCCGGGCGGCGGGGCAAGCTTTTTCCCGCCCTTGTGTCAATTCGCCCGGAAAGGCAGGTTCGGCCTGGAGCGGCTTGAGAAACCCTCCAAATCGGTTAGACTGGCCCTCTTGGTTTGCAGGTCAATTGGCCATTGCAGGACAAGGAGCCAGGGCGATGATTCAAAGTGCGTTTATGCGGCGGTACGTATGGGCGGGGGCGGCGATGGTTCTGCTGGGGGCGTGGGCGCCCGCGGCGTCGCTCCAGGCCCAGCCCAGCAGCCAGGCCAAGTACGTCTTCCTGATGATCGGGGACGGCATGGGCCAGGGGCAACGCACGGCCGCAGAGATTTACCTTGCCGGGCCGCAGGAGCCGGGGCGCCCGCCGCGCGTCAAGCCGCTGGTCATGAACACGCTGCCGGTGGCCGGCATGATGAGAACCTACTCGGCCGATTCATTAATCACGGACTCGGCCGCGGCCGCCACCGCCATGGCCACTGGGCAGAAGGCGCCCAACGGCGTGGTCTGCCTGGATGTCTCCAGCGGCAGGATGCTGGCCACCCTGGCCGAGATCGCCGCCG
>PMYM01000224.1:12172-12393 GCA_003171235.1 Phycisphaerales bacterium
TTCGCCGGCGGGCGGCCCGACGGCATCATGCCCCAGGAGGTCCAGCTCAGGCCATCGCCGCTGGAGGCCGCCAGGAAGAGCGGCTACACCATACTCACCCAGCGCCAGGAATTGCTGGCCCTCAAAAAGGGGGCGGGCAAGGTCTTGATGTACTGGCCGCCGCTGGAGGATCCAACCCCGGCCAATCCCGCTCCAGGCGCCACCTCCCAACCCGCCCAGGC
>PMYM01000047.1 GCA_003171235.1 Phycisphaerales bacterium
CGTTGCTCGGGCTCGACGACCCGCCTTGGGGTCGTCTTCGCCCTCGCGTCTTGGCCTGCGTCAAAGCCTGCGGCGTCGCGGTCACGGGGCATTTTGTTAGGGACTCTTAGCTTCCTTGATCTGGCTCCTGGCTACGGACCGCTGGCTACTGCTGCTATTTGAACCTTACGGAATCCCTTGCCGGCGGTTATGATATAGGCGGAGGTATATAGTGGCAGCGTCGCCGGCAAATCATCGCGTGGTCTCCCTGCTGCGACTGGGAACCCAGACGCCGGCCCTGGGGCCGGAGGTGCAGATTCTCCGCGCCGCCAGCGGTTACGATGCGGCAGCCCAATTGCTGCTGGGGCCGGTGTCGGCTCTGCTGGTTGACCTTTCGCGATTGACCCCCGCCCACGCCGGCCTGCTGCAACTGGCCCGGCGGCTGGAGGTGCCGGTGGTGGCCTTCGGCGCCGTGGGAGGGGCCTTGGACGGGGCCGTCCTGGCCTCGGTGCGGCTGGTTCCGGCCGAGCAGGTGCCCTCTGCCCTGCAAACTTTGCTGGCTGAGAATGAGCAGGCCCAGGAGCTGCCCGATGCCCAGGCGGAGGACCTGCCGTCGGCACAAATCCAGCCGATGAGCGAAACTGAACTTGCCGCCGAAGAGGCCGAGATCGTGGACGCGCCCGCCCCGGCGGCGCCGTTGCCCCAGGCGACAACCACTCCGGCCTCTGCCCCGGCCCCCGCGCCGCGCAAGCCGCGCTATGTCCCCCAAGCCGCTGAAAATCCACCGCTGCGGATGCTCTCGTCCAAGGAATTGGATACGCTGCTGGGAGGCAACTCATGAGCTTCCCCGAGCCCAGCCTGCTGTTGGTGGGGAGCGACGAGGCGGCGGCGGAACTCTCTCGCCTAGCCCCCGGGCGGGTCGCCCACCAGACTGATCCCTACCTGGCCATGGAAGAACTTGGCCGGCGGGCATACTCGGCCGTGGTCCTGATGCATCCCCAGGCCGAATTGCCTTCCCTGGTGCGGGCCCTGCGGAAGCTGGGGGTGCGGCACGTCTTTGCCCTGTGCTCGCCCGCCGGCGAGGCCGACCTGCAACTGCTTCAGCCGGAAGGTTTGGAAGATTACTTCCTGTATCCGCCCGCCCCCCAGGATATCCAGCGGATGATCAGCCCCTTGCCGGCCGGCGGCGGCCCTCAGCCGGGAACGCTGGAGCCAGACGCGATGGTCGAGTTGATTCAATCGGCCGACGGCCTGGAATCGCTGCTGGCCTGCGCCGCCCGCCAGGTCGAGGCCCTGCTGGGCCAGCCGGTGCAGTGGGTGGACGCCTCGGCCGAGGGCGCCTCGGGCCAGGCCCCGCTATTGATCTGCGGCGAGGGGCCGCGCAACCTGGTGTGCCCGCAGCCGCTGACGCTTTCGGCCGACCAGAGCCAGCGTCTATCGGCCATGCAGCGGGTGCTGGAGCCGCTGGCCCAGCAGGCCCGCCGCGCCCAGACCCTGTATCGCCTGGCCGTCACCGACCACCTGACCGGGGCATACAACCGGCGGTATTTCTATCACTTCACCGATCAACTGCTCCAGCGGGCCAACCAGGAGCGCTTCCGGGTGACGCTGCTGCTGTACGACATCGACGACTTCAAGAGCTATAACGAGACCTACGGGCACGCCGTGGGGGACGAGATCCTGCGCCAGATGACCGACCTGATGCGCCAGGCGACCCGCCGCAACGACATCGTGGCCCGCATCGGGGGCGACGAGTTCGCCGTGCTGTTCTGGGACGCCGAGCCCCCGCGCAAACCCGACAGCACACACCCCCAGACCGCCCAGCAGGTCGCACGGCGATTCGTGCAGGCCCTGCGCAAGCACTCCTTCGCCTCGCTGGGGCCCAAGGCCAAGGGCCAGTTGACCATCTCCGGCGGGCTGGCCAGCTTCCCCTGGGACGGCAAGAGCTGCCGCGAACTGCTCCGCCACGCCGACGGCGCCCTGCGCCAGGCCAAACGCTCCGGCAAGAACGCCATCTACATCATCGGCCAGGGGGCGATGACGGACATGGAAGAGTAAGACGAAGAAAGTGGTCAGTAGCCAGTGACCGGTAGCCGGTGGCTGCTGATCTGTTCCTGACTACTGGCTCCCGGCTACTGGCTACTAACCCTCACCTCCAACCTTTCACTTGGCCGTCTTCTCCAGATACCACCAGGCCTGCAGGGCGTAGCTGGCGTAGTTGCAGCCGTCGTCGGCCAGGCCGGCCGAGTCGGTGACGCTGCAACCGCGGAGGGTATTGTCGTCCTCGGCGAAGCGGCAGGAATTGTCGCCGAACAGCACGTTGAATCGCTCGGCGTGGTTCCATTTTGCCTGCACCGGATGTGCCGCCAGGCCGGGCTGCGGCGGGGGCGTCTGGTTGTAATCGCGGTAGTAGAAGTTGTCGCACAGCAGCGCCCCCGATGCCATGTCCAACGTGCGCTGGGCGCCGGAACGGGGATTGATCTCCGCATATTCGCCCTGGATGCTGGCCAGGGGAACTTTCTGCCAGCTCAGGGCGCCAAAGCCGCCGCTCTGGCCGCCGGCTGCCATCGCATACACCGCCAGCAAGCCGGAGTTGTGCCAGTTGGCCAGGTTGGGCGCGCCGGCAAAAAGGTCCAGGCTGTAGGGAGTGCGCAGGCAGTAGCTGCTGTACTTGCGGGTGTAAGGGAAGAAGCCGGCGGCGCCGGGGCGGGCGGCTTGGGAGGGGCAGACCAGTTCGTCGGCCTTAAGCAACCCCTCTGCCGCCAGACAATACAGGTTGACGTTCTCGGCGCCGGGGCAAAAGGCCTGCGGATCGGCCGGTTGGTCCAGGCCGCCCCAGTGCTCGCTGAGGGGCAGATTCAGCGCGACGGGGTCGCTGAAGGCAAAGGGCGGCAGGTGCTGGTCGTGGGCGAACGCGTACTGGTGCAAGGCAATTCCGATGTTTCTCTGCCGCGCTTGGCATTGCACCCGGCGGGCTCCCTCCTTGGCCGCCCCCAGCGAGGGCAGCAGGATGCTCACCAGCAGTGCCAACAGGCCGACCACGATGATCATTTCCACCAGGGAAAAGCCCACCGTGCCGACTTTCCGGCCAGTCGTGTCTTGCCAAGCCCGCATGTTCCCACCTATTAATGACACATGATGCCCGGCCGGGCCGGCGGCGTCAATCGCCCAGGAGCAGATTGATGAGTTTTGTGCGGACCTCCCGGCCAACCCCTAACAAACCCCTGTCCGGCCTGGTGGGGCGGCTGTGCGAACTGGTGTTGCAGGAGGCCGGGGATTTCCAGATTTCCAATTGTCAATTGACAAGCCAAGGCAGTAACGAAGCGCCTGTCATCCATGCCTTGGCTTCCGCTTGTTCAATTGGAAATTGACAATTGTCAATTGAAAATGGGTCAAACCGCCAGGAAGCGCGTCATCGCCGGACATTTCTGGCATTGCCCGATCTTCCGCAGCCAGGGGGCGTCGCTGCCTTCGCGGCCGAAGCACAGGTCGCCGCAGGTCATCCAGCAGAATTCGCCGGCCTTGCCGTGGTGGACGGGGCAGAGCTTGCGCTTCTGGGGATCGCAGGGGCGCACTTTCCAGCAGGGTTCGACGCTGCGCTGCCCGCCGCGCCATTTCAGGAAAAGCATCACGCCCACCAGTTTCTGGACGTAGCTGGGCACCTCCCGCCAGCCTTGCTCGTAGCTTTGGATGGAGCGGGTGGAAATCCCCAGCAGGCAGGCCATCTCCGATTGGCTCTTGCCCAGGGCATTACGGGCGCCGCGGAGGTCGGAGAGTTTCAAGGTCGCCATCGGTCAGGGGCCTTTCCGGGCGTAGGGCGGCAACGCCGTTTCAGGGGCGTTCAATATTATACTATATCACAGCCGGCGGGTGCAAGTTTCGCCGGAGAAAGCGGCGGCCGGATAAAACCCAGCCGCCGCCTGTGTTTTCCTGCCGGAGGCTACTTCTCCGAACCGGAATCCCTGGCTTGCTGCAGTTCCTGGTCCACTTCC
>PMYM01000282.1 GCA_003171235.1 Phycisphaerales bacterium
TATTAGGATAGGCTCTAAGGGGCCTGATTACCGTGGCTTCCGCCTTGGCCTGGAATGAAGGCGCATGGGCTGGGGCGAATAACGCTGTGGACTTGGGGGAACTACCGGTTTGGCCAGGTGGCCGGCTGACTGGCCGGGGCGCTGGCCGGCTGGGTGGCCGCCAACTTGGCCTTCAGTTCCAGCAGGCGTTTGGCCCGGTCCTGGGGCTGCATCGCCAGAAGCTCCTCCCGCTCCCGCGGCGTCAGGCGGTTGATGACCTGGTCAAGCCACTCCTGCCGCTCCTGGTAGGCCGATCGCCGCTGGCTGGAAAGGCGCCCGAATTCCTGCGCCGCTTCCAGCAGGGCCGCCTGCTCGTCGGGGCTGTTCTTGAGGAAGGCCAGATACTTCTCCCGCAGTTCGCGGACCTGCTCGGGGGCAAGGCTCTTCCAAAGCATGGCGTTCTGGGCCAGTTCCTCGGTCAGCGATCCGGCAAGTTGTTTCTCCAGCGCCTGCTTGAGCATGAGCTGGCGAACCTTGCTGCCGGGAACCCCGGCGGGGTCAACCTTGGGCGTCTGGGCCCACAGCCCGGAGGCGACCAGGGCGAGCGTTCCCGCCAGCCAGACCGCCAGGTTATGGCCAAAGGGCCTCATTGCGTCTCCAGCTCCTCCAGGGCGCAAAGAGTGGCCGGGTCCACGATCGCCCGGACCTTGTGATACTCGCTGACATCGTCGTAGTTGCGGAACATGTCCAGGTTCTGGACGATGATGCGTTCGTCGGCCGGCACGTCCTTCAGGGCGCTGTCGATAACCGCCTCGAGCCCGGCGGGAGCGGCGGCGGGGCTGGCCGTCGGCGTCTGGGATAATCCACTGGGCGAGACCGGCTGCTGGTGGCGACTGAGAATCTGCCCCAGGAACACTGCCGCCAGCAGGCAGGCGGCGGCGGCCAAGGGCACGGCCAGGCGGACGAGCCGGTTCCGCCGGCTTGGGCGGCAGGCGACCTGGCAGATTCGCTCGGCAAGTTCGGGCCTGGCCGCCGGGGAGGGCAGCAAGTCCAGGGCGGCGTCAACGGCCAAGAGTTCGCGCCAGGCCTGGCGCCACTGCGGGTCGCTCTGGACGCGCTGGGCGACCTGGCGGGCCTGTGGTTGGTCCAGTTGCCCGTCCATCCAGCATGAAAGGGCTTCAAAGTCTACTTTTTCACTCTCCGTCACGCTAAAACCCCATGACCTGCCGCACTGGCCGAGACGATCACGACCGTAACGGCTGCAGGTGCAACTGACCCTTGTGCCGGCAGGTCGGCCATCGTTAGGTCAAACCGCCTCGCCCGGTCAGAGATTCGGCAAATCCCGAAAAAAACCTGGACCCAAATATCGTATGAGCGAATCGCGCAGGTTGCAGCGTGCCCGGCTCAGGAGGCTCTTGACCGCCATGGTCGAACAGCCCAGGGCGGCGGCGATTTCCTGGTAGCTAAGGTGCTCGTACTTGTTAAGCAGCAGGGCCACCCGCTGGCCCTCGGGCAGTTGGTCAATGGCCTGGCGGATCCGCTGGGCCAGTTCCCGGGTCTCCATGTTCTGGGCCGGGGCGGGGGCGTTTTCGTCGGGCACATCCCGCCGCCAGGCATTATCATCCTGGCCGTCGCCCACCTCGAGCTGGGTGGTGCGATTCTTGCGCTGGGTGCGGATGGCGTTGAGGGCGACGTTGGCCGTAATCCGGTACAGCCAGGTGGAGAACTTGGCCATGGGCTGGTAGCGCTTGGCCGTGCGGAAAATGCGGACGAAAACCTCCTGGGTAAGATCCTCCACCTGCCCGTGATCGCCCACCAGGCGGGCGATCATGGCGTACACCTTGGCCTGGTTGCGCTCCACCAGCGTTCGGAACGCCTCCTGGTGGCCGGCCTGAAAGGCCAGCATCAGGCGCACGTCGGCGTCTTGGCTGGCCCACTTGGCCGGGCTGGAGGGCGGGGGCTTGTCACGTCGCCAGACTATGGCGTCTGTCTCCTTCCAGAGCGAGCGCGAAGCCTATTGTAGCGGAAGAGTTGCAGCTATCCTAGGGGCGGCGAAAAAGGCCGGTTTTGGCCTATGCGGGCAGCATTCCCCGCCCTTCGTGGGGCGAACTCTGAAGGCTACCGCCCCCGGCGCGGCTTGGCCGATTCTCCCGGCTGGGAGGCGGGGCGACGGGTGAGCATGAACAACAGGATCAAGCCCACCCCCGCCACCAGCAGCACGTCGGCCACGTTGAAGACCGGCCAGGAAAAGGTCTTGGTCCGAGGGATGAACTCGATGAAGTCGCGGACCTCGCACAGGTGGCGATGAGCTTCGCCGGGAAAGCTGACAGAACTGAACATGCGGTCGTAGGCGTTGCCGGCCGCCCCGCCGATGACCATGCCCAGCCCCAGATGCAGCGGCCAGGCTCGCCGGGGGGAACTGGCGAAGAGGTAAACCACGGCCGCCGCCGCCGCCAGCGTCGCCAGCAGCACCGCCGCCGGCGGGACCTGGATGCCAAAGACGATGCCCGGGTTGGTCGTCAGCGCGAATTGGAAGACCCCCGGCAGCGCCTTGGCCGTGCGCTCGGGAGCGTTGCCCAGGGCGGAAAACACCAGGTGCTTGGTGAGCAGGTCCAGGGCGGCGCCGGCCACGGCCGTGACCGCAAACAGCGCCACCGCGCCGGGCGATTTATACGCCGGCGCGTTCTGCCGGGGGGCCCCCGGCGAGGCCTCGCCCGGGGCGGCTCTCGAAGGCGGCTGGCTGGAGAGAGGAGTCGCCAAGGCCGCTACTCCTCCGGCTGCTCGGGTTCCTCTTCGACGACTTCCTCTTCCTGGTCGGCGGCCTCGGATTCCAATTCGCCTTCTTCCTCTTCGGGGTGCTGGGACAGGGGGGCGCGGACCAGCCCCTTCTCCAGCATGCGGGCGTAGTCCACGGTGTACTTGGCCCAGGGCTTGGCTTTCAGGCGGGGCTTGGGAATCATCTGGCCGGTGCCCAGGCAGACGCCGTACGAGCGGTCGTCGATGCGCTGCAGGGCCTCGTTGATCTCCCGCAGCAGCGCCTGCTCGCTTTCCAGCAGCCCCAGCGTGAACTCGTGCTCGAAGTTGTCGGTGCCGACGTCGGCCATGTGGGTGGGCATGGTGGAGAGGTTGCCGGTGTCGTGCTGGCGGATGGTCTGTTCGGCCATGCCGTCCAGGTCGCCCAGCAGGCTGCGGCGCTTGGCCAGCAACATCTCCCGGAACTCTTCCAGTTCCTTCTTGCCCAGGTACGTCTTTACCGGTTTGGAAGGGCCATCATCGCCTGGTTTCATCGCGTCCTTTGCGGGCACGGAAGCCGGAGAGGGCTTGGCCTTGAGGGCTTTGCCCCCGTGGCTCCGTGCCTTGCCAGGGGTTTTCCTGCTTTTCACCACGCCGCCCACCTTTCAAATATCACCGCTGTACCGGTTGCCCGCGTCACGTCCACGGCGCAGGCCCATCAGCCTATACTAACACGCCGGCAATGTCAAGCACCCCCGGCAACAGACAAAAAACACGTTGCCGCCGCCTGGGTGTGCGCTTCATACTGTATCGGCTGGGAAGAGCCCGGGTTTCGCAACTTTTTTCAGGAGAGGGCATGCGCGTCGCCGGCTGCGATTACCGCACCGTCTGGCTGGACGGCTCGACCGTGCGGGCGGTCAACCAGGCGCTGCTGCCGCACCGCTTTGAAATCGCGGCCCTGGCCACGCATGGCGACACCGCCGGGGCCATTCGCGACATGGTGGTGCGGGGCGCCCCGGCCATCGGGGCGGCCGGCGGATTCGGCATGGCCCAGGTCTTCCTGGAGGCCCCCTCGGAACTGCCTGCCCGGGTGGAATACGTCGAGCAAGGCTACCAGCGCCTGCGCCTGACCCGCCCCACCGCCCAGAACCTATTCTATGCCCTGGAGCGCGTCCGCCAGGCGGGGCTGGCCCAAATCGACCCGGCCCAAGCCGCCTCCGCCGCCATGGCCGAGGCCCTGGCCTACGCCGACCAGGACGCCGCCGCCTGCCTGCGCATCGGCCAGTTGGGCGCCCCGCTCATTCGCGAGGGGGCCACCGTGCTGACCCACTGCAACGCCGGCTGGCTGGC
>PMYM01000266.1:0-217 GCA_003171235.1 Phycisphaerales bacterium
TGCGCAGGTTGCCCAGTTCGCGAGCCAGGATGTCGTTGTCCAGGGCGTCGTAATCGCTGGCGGGCTGGGCGGGGGCCTGGGGGGCCTGGGTTTTGACCTGGCCGGTGGCCGCCGCCGGCAACAGCAGCATCAGCCCCGCCGCCAGGAGACAGACGGCATTAACCAGTTGACTTGCACGCATAGGATTCTCGCCAACCAGCCTCACGCCCGGGTCGGC
>PMYM01000266.1:278-4055 GCA_003171235.1 Phycisphaerales bacterium
TCTCCTGCTCGCCTGCTCTAAGCCGCCTGCAATCATTGCGGGCAGCTTAACCGTTGAACCGCTCAAAACCCACCTTCTTGAACTGCACGCGCTGGGCCTGGTTGAAGGCGTTGACCACGTCCTCCCATCGCACCAGCGATTGCGGGGAGATCTTGATGGGGGTGTCCGGCCCGAGGCGCTTTTTGATCTCCTCCAGGTAGACGTGGAGTTGCTCGGCCGTTTGGAACTCGCGCCGGCTTTCGCCCTCCACCTGGTAGACGGCCGGGCGCCCGGCGGCGTCGCTGACCAGTGAAATCCTGACCGCCACCGCGGTCATGTTGCTCTTGCCGACCTCGGGCAGGTTGGAGGGCAACATGCCCTCGGTGGTGATGGCCCGGGCGGCCACCAGGAAGAACATCAGCAGCGTGAACATCACGTCGATCAACGGCAGCAGCGGCGGGCTGATCTTCACCTTCGAGCGGTGCTTTTTCTTGAACGGGGGCAGCAGGGTTTCTTCGTTGCCGTTGCTCATGGTTATTGATCCGAGATGGCGGTGATGTTGAACTTCTTGACCTCGGCGGCGGCCGCCGCCATGATCACCGGCATCACATAGCGGTACTGGACGCGTTTGTCGGCCCGGACCTCCACGAAGAAATCCTCGGGCTTCTTCAGCAGGCCGGCCTCTTTGAGGCTCTTGCGCTTCTCCTTGATCTTGTTTTCCAGTTGCCCGGCGGCGTTGTCGCTGATGGGAACGGGCACGCCGTCTATTTCGTAGCGTTCGGCCTCGCTGGCCTTGGCGATTTCGGCGGGGTCCTCGTCCTTGGTCTTGATGGACTTGGAAAGCACGCTGATGACGGTATAGCCCTGTTGGCCTTCGCGGATCTTGGCCGAGGTCTCCCCGGCGAATACGTTGGGCTTGGGCAGGAAAACCCGGGCATCGTTGGCGGTGCTGATCTGGCTGGTCAGCACGAAATAAATGATCAGGTTGAAGGTCACGTCCACCAGCGGCGTGTAGTTGAAGCTCACGTCGCCGGCGGGCCCGTGGCCGCCATATACCGAACTGCTGCCTGACATAGCGCTGCCTCCTGTGGCGTTATTCCGCCGTGGCGATGGCGGCGGCCTTCTTGCCCGGCCGGAATTGCACGATGAGTTCCTGGGCCGATCCGATAGCCTCGGCCGCCAGCGTGTCCAGGCGGTTGCGCATCAGGCCGTAGGTGAACAGCGAGGGGATGGCGATCACCAGCCCCATAAGCGTGCAAACCAGCTTGATGCCGATGGCGCCGGCCAGTTGCCCGGGGTCGGGCACGCCGCCCAGGTCCACGATCTTAAAGAAGGTCAGGATCAGGCCCCAGACCGTGCCCAAAAGCCCAATCATCGGGCCAATGTTGCCCAGCAGGTTAAGCCACTCGGCGTAGCGCAGCAGTCGCGAAGTGCGGTCTTCCGAAGCCTCCAGCAGGGCCCGCTCCATGGCCGCGTAGCCGTAGGGGGCGTTGGAGAGCCCGGCATGGACAAGGAAACTGAAATAGCTGGGTTCGGCGGAGGTGAATTCAATCGCCTCGCGGTACTGCTTGGCCTGGAACAGTTGCTGCACCTGCTGGCGAATGTTGTCGGGGATCACGGTGCTGCGCCGGATGAGCAGGGCGTTGGTGATGATGATGGCCACCATGACCACGCTCAGCATCCAGAGCAACATGCCGATATAACCGCCGCCGGGCCAGAACAGAATCTGGAAATAATTCATATCGCCAAGAAACATTCGGACTTCTCCTTCGCAAGGTCAACCTTGTCAGCCGCTCCGTCATGGGCGGCACTATAAGCCCGTGCAGAAATAACTGGAACACTTCCGCCTGGTGGCACAGGTTTTTAACCTGTGCCTGCACAGCTTTAAAAGTTGCGCCACCAAAAGGCAAGTCTTTAGGTTATTTCTGCACGGGCACTATTTTTTTATTCAACGCCTCCAAGGCCGCCGAGGCCTCCTTGGCGGCGGGGTTCTGGCCGTACCGGGCCAGCACCTGCTGGTAGGCCGCCTGGGCGGCCGCTGTGTTGCCGATCTTCTGGTTGGCCCTGCCGGCCAAAAGCATGGCCCGCGGGGCCTCCTCGCTGGTGGGATAGAAGGCCACCACGCGCATGCAGTTGAGGGCCGCCTGGCGGGCCAGTTCGGACCCTTCGGCGGCCGAGGCCGCCTGCCCCAACTGCGCCTCGCCCAGGATCAGCAGCCCCTGGGAAAGATTCTCGTCGTGCAGGCTCCGCAGGTTGTCCTGCATGATTTTCGCCGCCCGGTCGAATTGACTGCTTTTGACCAGGTTGCCGGCATCGCGCAGGATGTTGGATTCGCCGTCGCTGGTTAGTTTTGGCACCGGGGCGGGGGAGGCGGGATTGCCCGAACGGGTTGTCGGCGGCTTGACCGGGCCCGGCGCCGGAGCGGCCGGAGAGACAGAGATCGGCGTCGAGGCGGCCGGCCTGGTGTTCATTTCGGTAGCCAGGGCCCCGGCCTCGGAGTCCTTGCCCTGGGCCTGGAGCAGATCAACCAGCGTCTGCCTGATGGCAAGGGCGTAGGCCTCGGCCTTGACGGTCTTGAGCTTGGCTGTCAGCAGGGCGATGGCGGCGTCGTTGGCGGGTGCCTTGGCGAATCCCTTGGGATGCAGGGCAAGTATGCCCACCCCGGGCGTCATCGCGTCCACCGCGTCCAGCCAGCATTTGACGGCCAGTTCGCTCTGGCCGGCCTTCTGGGCGGCCTGGCTCTGGCGGCAGAGGATCAGGCCTTTGCGCCAGTCGGCGGCCGTTTTGGCGGCGGCGGCGTAAGCGGCAAGGGCCTCCTGGTACTGGCCCTTGGCCAGGGCCTCCTCGGCCTGGGAGAACTGGGCGTCGGCCGCCAGGGTGATCTGGGCGATGTTCTCCAGCGATTCCAGTTTTGCCGTCTGTCCGAAGAGGAAGTTCAGGGCGCCGTCGGAGAAGCCTTTGACCGTCACCGGGTCGTACGACAGCTTGTTGTTCAGCTTGACCGCGTCGGCCCGGGCCCCTCCGGCCAAGGCCGCCAGCGTCGCCGCCAGCAGAAGCGTTGCCTGTTTCATGCGCCCTATTCCGCCTCTACGAACTTGAACTTGCCGCCGTTTTCCTGGGCGATCTTGGTCAGCACCTCAACCGCCTGGGGGGTCTGGTGCACGTGCAGGATGGTGTTGATAATGACGGACTTATCCTTGTTCAGCGAACTCAGCAGGTCCAGCACCGCCGCGTTGTCGGGAAACTCGCCGTCGGTCAGCAGGAAAATGACCTTGGTCTTGCCGCCGCCGGCCTTGTTCATGACCTCGAAGGCCCGCTTGATGGCCGGTATGGGGTTGGTCGAGCCGCTGGGAATGACGTTTTCCAGGTACTTGCTGGCCTCGTTGATATTATCCTTGTTGGCCGCCACCAGCGTCTGGGCGCGATTCTCCTCGGGGTTGCCGGCGGCGAAGAAGATGATGTGGAATTTCTGCGACTTGGGGTCCATGCGGCTGAGGCTCTTGAGGATCTCCGCCCGGACGTTGTCGAAGGTGTCGAGCATGGAGCCGGAGCGGTCCACCAGGAAGAGCACGTTGTGGCCGGCGCTCTGCAGGTTGAAGAACCGGGCCTTCGGTCCGGTGCCCCCGCCGCCGCTGGTCATGCCGAAGGGCGCCACCGGGCCGGTGCCGCCTCCCCCGCCCCCGCCCATGCCTCCGCTGCCGGGAATGCCGATGACCGAACCTTCACCGCCGCCTTCGCCGGCGCCGCCGCCGGCGTCCTCGCCCATGCCGCTGCCCATGACCGGGGGGCGCGCCTTTT
>PMYM01000223.1:0-7632 GCA_003171235.1 Phycisphaerales bacterium
CAAACAAGCAAGCAATGAGCTACCCCGTAATGCAAAGCACTTTAGATTGTCGTTCCGGCATGGTCCTGAGTGCCGTAGGCGGGTGGCATGACGGGCGCCTTCCCTGCTCGCCCGGCTAGTGGTGGATCTCCACCACGTCCTTGTCCTGAAGCAGGTCGGTGCGGTGGACCTGCTGGCCACTGTAGCGGCCGTCGCCCCAGACGCGGGCGAACTTCATCTTCTCCGGCAGGTCGCGGTGAATCTGGGAGGCAAGGTCGTTGACGGTGGAACCGGCCGGCAGGATGTAGGGCTTTTCCTTGTCCACCGGCCTGCCCGGCTCCTTGGTGTACACGCGGATGACCGAGAGCAACTCCCATAGCCGGTTCTTCAGGACGTCCAGCCCCTCGCCGGAGACGGCGCTGACGCCCAGGACGGCCAGGCCCGGCTCGTACAGTTCGCGCAAGGCCTGGATGGCCTCCGGCCCGGCCTGGTCGAGCTTGGTGGCCAGGATAAGCGTGCAGCGCTGGGTCGATTCCTGGCCGCCCAGTTCTTTCAGCGGGCGGGTTGAAAGCTCCAGCCCGCGCCCGCGCAGAATGCCCAGCAGCGTCTCGGCCTCTTCCAGGGGGTCGGCGGCGGCGTCCACCACCAGGGCGATGATGTCGGCCGACCGCACCGTGCCCAAGAGGCCGCCAGGGACGTGATCGGCCGTTACCGGCGGGGTGTCCACGAGCTGGATCTGCACGTCCTCGTAGGGCCACATGCCCGGGGCGGGGATGGCGGTGGTGTAGGGGTAGTCGGCCACCTTGACCGGGGCGTTGGTGGTGGTGGCCACCAGCATGCTCTTGCCCACGTTGGGCAGGCCCAGCAGCACCACCTGGCCGGCGCCGCTCTTGGGGACGTGGAAGAAGTCCACCCCGCCGCCCTTGGCGGCCTTTTTCTTGTCGGCGTCCTTGCGGAGTTGGCTCATGCGGCGCTTGAGGTCGGCCTGCATCTTCTCCGTCCCCTTGTGCTTGGGGATGGTGGAGAGCATCTCCTGCAGGGCCTCCAGGCGTGCCTGGTCGTCCTGGGCCTTTTTGAAGCGTTCTTCAGCCTTCTCGTATTGTGGCGTCAGGTTGGCCGGCATAGGCAGTCCACGTTATGACATACTTTTGCCCGGCGGTAAAGCCGCCAGGGGCCACGGGCGAGTATTTTTACGCCGACTGACCGGCGGGTCGCCGCTTCGAGAGGACGGCCATGCCGTAAACGGCGGCCGCCAGGCCACCGGCGCCAGCGTCGGGAAAAAACTGTTATTCTGGCGGGGGGATTGAGTATCCTCATGCCCGCAGGTCGGTCGAAGCAAAGCAGCCGCCCCGATCAGCCGGCAAGGCGGGTCGATCCCCCGGCCGGGGACGTTGCTGGTTTTGATCGTCGCCCTGAAGTATAGTCTTCGCCTGTAACCCTGGACAGGAAGGAAGGGCATGAGTTCAGAATCTCCCGCTCCGCCCCTGGCAATTCCGCCCGCGCCGCCCAAAGGCATCTACAAGGCCGGCACCTTGACCTACACCAAGTACGGGCTGGTCAAGCTGTTCATCTGGCTGTTGTGGGGCGACCTGGTGTGGACGCTCATGGAGCGGGTGCTGCCGGGCGTTCTTCCCCTGAAGATGGGTGAAATGAACGCCGAGGGGTGGGTGCCCTTCTTCCAGACGACGATTCCCTCCATCCTGGTCTTCACTCTGTGTCCGATCATCAGTTTCCGTAGCGACCGCTACCGCAGCCGATTGGGAAGACGCATTCCCTACCTGCTGTGGACGACGCCCATCCTGGCGGTCTTCCTGATGCTCTTTGGCCTGTCGGACGCCATGGGGCGTTCGCTGTACGGCCCCGTCTCCAACGTCCTGGGCATAGGCATCACTGAGAATACCCTGACGCTGGTGTTGATGGGCCTGTGCATCGTGGGCTGGCGATTCGGCGAGACCTACGCCAACACCATCTACTGGTACCTCTTTAACGACGTGGTTCCCCGCGACCAGTTGGCGAAATTCAATTCCGCCTTCCGTTTCGTGGGCGCCGGCACCGGCATGTTGTACAGCTATTTCATCTTCCCCAAGTCGCTGCAGTACTTTTCCTACATCTTTATCGGCGCCGGGGCCCTGTACCTGTTCGGCTTCATGCTGATGTGTTTGATGGTCAAGGAGGGCCAGTATCCCCCGCCCCCTGAGAACATAGACAAGCGAAAGGGATTCATCTCCTCCGTCAAGACCTACGCCAAGGAGTGCTTCACCCACAAGTTCTACTGGTACTTCTTCCTGATGAATTCCTTCATAGCCCTTTCCTTCGTAATGGGGGCTTCCTACAACGTGCTCCGCAACAGGGATAGCCTCAAGATAGACTTGGACACCCTGGGCAAACTCGATACGGTTACCCAGTTTGTCATCTTCATCCTCTTGCCGCTGTGCGGGTGGCTGGCGGATAAACTCAACCCAATCCGCGTGTTCTCCGTCCTGACCTTCGTGATGATCCTTAACCCCCTGAGCCAATGCGTATTCCTGTTCAAGGACTTCGGCCCGGCGGGAAATACCTGGTTCCTACTGATTCAGGCCATTGTGATCCTGCCATTCGACACCCTGATGGACACGGTCACCCAGCCGATGTACATGCGGCTCTTGCCCAAGGAACGCTACGGCCAGTTTGCATCGGCCAATGGCACCCTCAGGGCAGGCGTTCGGATCGTTCTGGGATTGCTGGCTGGGCCGCTCATGGCCTACTGGATCCTCAAGTTCGGCAAGGACATGGCCTATCGGATGTTCCCCATCTGGACGGTAGCCTTCCAGATTCCAGCCCTGGTCTGCGTGGTCCTGCTCTACCGCGAATGGAAGCGACTGGGCGGCAACAAGGCCTACGTCCCGCCGTCGATCTGACAGCGTCGGGATAGAGAAGTGGCACGGCCGTCTCGGCCGTGAGTGGCATGGGCGTCTGGCCCATGCCAATACGCGAAAACGGGCAAGCCGCAGCCAAGATGGCCGTGGCACTCACGGGGAAGATGCCCGTGCCACTGGCAAACCGCGGCCAAGACGGCCGTGGAACTTATACGCATCTTGGATGATTCTCGCGCGGGGTGCCGTGGCCTGCGGAGTCCCGCAGGGACCAGGCAACCACGAATGCCGCGGGGGTTTGCGTGGTTGCTCCACGGCGCTCCGCAAACCACGGCACCCAAGAATCAACTAGGACACGTATTAGACCCCGGTTGAGAAGAGACGGCATCGGAACTTAGTGATGATGCAGCCGCGGGAGCGGCGTCTTTCTTAGCCCAGGGCGGCAGCCCTGGGCATGGCGACGGTTAGAAGCTAAGCCCCGGTAGGGGCGCCTGGGACTTCGGCAGACGCAAGGCAAATCCTTGTGCGGGAGGTCCAAGACGCCCCTACGGGGCTTGATCGCCCAGGCCAGATTATCCCAGGGCTCCCGCCCTGGGCTAAGAAATGCGCCCCTGCCGGGGCTTGAAAAGAAAAAGAATGTGTCCTGGTTCAGGGGGGTGCGAAGAACCCGGCGGAACTATCGGTTCTCCCTGGTCTGGGAGGCCGCCTCCATCCGCATTTCGGCGGCGTTGACGCTGTTGACGATGACCACAAACTGCTGGCGGGCCATATTGTTCAGCGCGTTGTTTTGGGCCTGGGCCTGGGCAGGCCTGGAAGACAGGTCTTTAGTCGTCCTGGCGAAGGCCGGCGCCGAGGCGGGCGACGTGGCCGGCGCCGCCGCGATCACCAACGGCATCGGCTCATTTAGCTCCCGGGTGCCCGCCGGGGGCGGTCTGGCGGCAGGCTGACTAGCCGCTCCAGAACCCGAAGCTCCCGCCGGCGAAGGCCCCCTTGTGGCCAGATCAAAGCCATCACCGGACTGGCGCTGCGGCACCCGCTGCTGGGAGGCCAGGTCCTTCAGGTCGGCCAGAAGCTTGTCCTTCTGCTCGTCGGTGATGGCGACATCGCTTTGAATTCGCAGCTTATTGCCGGCGAGTTGGCTTTGCTTGACGTTGCCGTTGTCGGGCAACTGGTTGAAGATCGTGTTGACGCGCTGGGCCACCTCGGCGGGTTGATCGGTGTCGATGGTCACTTCGTTGATGACGCTGCCGGCCGAACTGGGCACGTAATCGTCCAGGTGGCCGTCCGTGCGGAGGCTCCTGACGCCGTCGGCAAACCCGCCTTCCGTGTCTCTGTGGACGTCGCCGGCGGGGAGGCCCGCGGCCGGAGAACCAACCGGCATTTCCGGCTCGTGCTCGGCCTTGGCCAGTTGGACTGGGTGGTTATCCTTCTTGGCTTCCGGCGCCCACGGCGTCTGGCGGAAGTACAGCGCCCAGCCCAGGCTGATGGCCGCGATCAAAACTGCGGCGGCCGCCAAGTGGGGCAGCAAGCTGCGCCGGGCGGAGGGAGCGGGGGCGGCCTGGGCTTTCAGCCGGAAAAGGATGTTATCCGCCATGCCGGGCGGGGCGGCCTGGGCCGGCAGGCTGCGCACGGCGTCGCGCACCGCCTGCAGCCGGGTGAACTGCTCGGCCAACTGGGGGTTTGTCTCCATGGCCGCCAACAGTTGCTCTTGCCGGGGCTGGTCCAGTTCCCCATCCAGCAGGGCTGACAGCTCTTCCAGGATTTGCGGCTCTATCGTCATATCCATCTTTTCCGCCGCCCGTGCCGGGGCGGGTGCTAAGGGGCCACGTCTTGCAACTTCTCGCGGAGCAGGGCCCGGGCCCGGTACAGCCGGCTTTTCACCGTCCCGACCGGAACCTCCAGCACCTGGGCGATCTGCTCGTAATTCATGTCCTCTATGTCGCGGAGGACGACCACCGCGCTGAATTCCTCGTCCAGTTCCACCAGGGCCTTCACTACTTGCCGCCGCGAATCGCCAGCCAGGGCCAGCTCGCGCGGGTCGTCCTGGCGGGCGTCGCCGCTGGGGCGGTCGCCGCGGGCATCATGGTCATCGCCGTTGTCGCCCTCCAGCGAATGGAAGCGCACCCGGCTGGCCCGCCGCCGCCGGCTGATCGTCAGGTTCACCGCGATGCGAAACAGCCAAGTGTAAAACCCGCTGGCCTGGCGGAAGGCCAAAAGGTTCTCCAAGGCCTTGACGAAGGTGTCCTGGCAAAGTTCCTCGGCGTCGTCGCAGTTGCCGCACAGCCGCAGGATCGAGTTATACACCCGGTCCTGGTACTTGACGATCAGCGGCCCGAAGGCGGCCGTATCGCCCTGGCGGCAACGCTCCAACAGCGCCGCGTCCTCCAGCAGCGGGGGGGCCTTGGCCTGGACCGCTCTGCCGGATGTCATGTTAGACGTCCAATGGGACACAAAGTTCCCGCCAAGAAATCGCCGATTTATTCCATCCCTGACACGTGGCATGGGCGTCCCGCCCATGAGTCACACGGCCGTCTCGGCCGTGTTTCTCTCCCTGCGGCAGGGGCCAGACGCCCCCGCCGACTCGCGGGCAAGATGCCCGTGCCACGAGGGTCGCTGGGGCAATGCCCCAGACGCCCAAAGCCGCCGCCTCTGCCGGATTACAATCAGGCGGCTCCCGCTTGTCAAGGACCAGTGACGCTTCATGGTATTAAAGGCAGCCGCAGGCAGAGAGTTCCGGCCGTCAAGGAATGAGAAACCCCCGGCTCACGCCGGGGGCTAACTTAGAAAACATAAGGGGGCATGGTCACGTTTGCTTTCGCGTGAAGCTATCCGATAATTCACCCTGCGACAGGACTTGCTTTTGGTTCAAAGCGTTGTCCCAGACGCCCGGCGAATCACAGCCGCGGTAGCGGCGTCTTTCTTAGCCCAGGCCGGAAGGCCTGGGTCAGCAGTCTGACGCGGAAAAAGCCCCGGCAGGGGCGTCTTGAGCCATTATTCAGTATCGGCCTTGTTCGGCCGGCAATCCAAGGCGCCCCTGCCGGGGCTTGAACATCATTGACTCGTTTTTCCCAGGGCTCCCGCCCTGGGCTAAGAAAGACGCCCCTGCCGGGGCTGAAATTACCAGATACCCTCACGCTTCCTTTTGCGTGACCATGTTTGGGTTTTCAAGCGGCGGGACCATGCTGTTTTGGGCAGACGCCAGGGTTGCCCAGGTCTTTCATGGCCGCCGCGAAAGACGCGGCTGCCATGCCACCCGGCGATCCCACCCTACCAAAAAAAACAGCCCCGGAAGTCCGTTGACTCCCGGGGCCCTTATATCGCTCAAACATCCTTCACGGATGCACAACAATTCCGCACAGACCGGGCTAGGTGCTTTCGGCGGCCGCAGCGGCGGCTGCCTCGTGGGGGGCCTCTTCGGCCACCACGCCCTCGAAATACAGGTGCTTGTTGCCGGGAGTCTCTTCCTTGACCGAGACCAGCACCTTGTTCTTGCCCTTGTAAGTGCCGCGGAGGATGTCCTCCGACAGCGGGTCCTCGATCAAATGCTCGATCGCCCGCCGCAGCGGCCGGGCGCCCATGTCGGGGTTGTAGCCCTTCTCGATGAGGAATTCCCGGGCCTCCGCCGTCAGCTCCAGGGCCAGGTCGTGATCGGCCAGCCGCGTGCGCACCTTCCGCAGTTCGTAGTCGATGATCTGCGTCAGGTCTTCGCGCGTCAGGTTCTTGAAGACGATCAGCTCGTCCAGGCGGTTGAGGAACTCCGGCCGGAAGTACCGCTCGACCTCCTTGGTGAGCACTTCCTTCATCTTCTCGTAGCCGGCGTCTTCGCTGCGCTTGCCGAAGCCGAAGCCGCCCTTGTTCTTGATCAGCTCGGCCCCGATGTTGCTGGTCATGATCAGAATGGTGTTGCGGAAGTCCACCCGCCGGCCGAAGGAGTCGGTCAGGTGGCCTTCTTCCATGATCTGCAGCAGCATGTTGAAGACGTCGGGGTGGGCCTTCTCGATCTCNNGGGCGGCGGCGGATGCGCTCGGTGAGCTGGCCGCCTTCCTCGTAGCCGACGTAGCCGGGGGGGGCGCCGATGAGCCGGGAGACGTTGTGCTTCTCCATGTACTCGCTCATGTCGATCTGCATCAGGGCGTCCTCGTCGCCGAACATGAACTCAGCCAGGGCCTTGGACAGCAGGGTCTTGCCCACGCCCGAGGGGCCCACGAAGATGAAGCTGCCCATGGGCCGCCGCGGATCCTTCAGGCCCGAACGCGCCCGCCGGATGGCCTTGGACACCGTCACGATCGCCTCGTGCTGGCTGACCACCCGCTTGTGCANNGCTGACGACCTCGGCCACCACTTCCTCGTCCACCAGGCCTTCGGCCTCCAGGGCCTTTTCGCGCCACTGGCGCTGCATTTCTTCCTTCTTGGCGCGGAGCTGTTCGGCCCGGTCGCGCAGCTCGGCCGCCCGCTCGTAATCGGCGTTCTTGACCGCCTCGTCCTTCTCGCCCTGGAGCTTCGCGATCTGCTCTTCCAGCTGCGCCAGGTCGGGGGGCTTGGTCATGGTCTTGAGGCGGACGCGGGCGCCGGCCTCGTCGATGACGTCGATGGCCTTGTCCGGCTGCACGCGCCCGGTGATGTAGCGGTTGGACAGTTCGACGGCCGATTCCACCGCCGGATCGGTGATCCGCACCTTGTGGTGGGCCTCGTAGCGGTCGCGCAGGCCCTTGATGATGGCCAGGGTTTCCTCGCGCGTGGGCGGGTCCACGATGATGGTCTGGAAGCGCCGCTCCAGGGCGCCGTCCTTCTCGATGTACTT
>PMYM01000223.1:7764-17694 GCA_003171235.1 Phycisphaerales bacterium
TCCTCGAACTGGCCGCGGTACTTGGTGCCGGCCACCATCATGGCCAGGTCCAAGGCCACGATGCGGCGGTTGGCCAGGATCTCCGGCACGTCGTTGGTGATGATCTTTTGGGCCAGGCCCTCGACGATGGCNNGGCGGTCTTGCCCACGCCGGCCTCGCCCAGCAGCACCGGGTTGTTCTTGGTCCGCCGGCAGAGCACCTGCACCACGCGCTCGATCTCGTTGACCCGTCCGATGACCGGGTCGAGCTGGTCTGCGCGGGCCAGTTCGGTCAGGTCGCGGCCGAAGCTGTCCAGGGCCGGCGTCTTGCTCTTGGTCTTGGGGCGGGCATCCTCGCCCCCGGCGCCCGGGGCCGCCGCCCCGGCGGCCTGCTGCTCGGGGGCGTCGCCTTCCACGCCGGCGCCCAGCAGGTTGAGCACCTCTTCCCGCACCTCTTCGAGCTTCAGGCCCATGTTCATCAGCACCTGGGCGGCCACGCCTTCGCGTTCGCGCAGCAGGCCCAGCAGCAGGTGTTCAGTGCCCACGTAGTTGTGATTGAGATTCCGCGCCTCTTCGATGGCGTACTCGATGACCTTCTTGGCCCGGGGGGTGTGGGGCAGCTTGCCCATGGGCGGCACCATCTCCGGGCCGCTCTTGACCAGCTTCTCCACCTCCATGCGCACCTTGTGCAGGTCCACGTCCAGGTTCTTGAGGACGTTGGCCCCCACGCCGGTGCCTTCCTTGACCAGGCCCAGCAGGATGTGCTCGGTCCCGACGTACTCATGGCTGAAACGCTGGGCTTCGGTAGAGGCCAGGGCCATCACCTTGCGGGCGCGATCTGTAAACCGCTCAAACATCTTTTGACTCCCTCGCCGCCGATAGGCGGCGAGCCCGCCGATTCGCGTTCGCTCCTCGGCTGCTCAATTCTACGGTATATGGCGGGGCTATTCAATTAAGAGTATGAACCCGCGCCCTCCGCCAGTAAGTAATATCGTCCTGCCAACGGCATAAATTCATTCAAGAAACCGGAAACTCGCCCCTTCGGCGTGGCGGGACTGACCGAAAGTAATACGGCCTGGCGGGGAACGGGGACTGGTTTTTCCCCGGTTCGCCTGCAAATAACCCTCTGGGCGGGATATCGGCATCCCAGGCGAGCGATGGGTTTCGCGCCCGGCGGCCAGAACAGGCGGCTGGAAGCGGGCCTCTCTGGCAGCGATAATGCCCTGAGCCAATTACGCAGGGAGATGCCAGTGGCGAGCTTTCAAGAAGACGCCGATTTCATCTCGCGCCACACCGAGCTGGTCGTGCTTGACGGGCGGCGTCCGGCCGTGGTGGCGGTGGCCCCGCTCTGGCAGGGCAGGGTGATGACTTCCAGCCCCACCGGGCCTGCCGGGGGGAGCCTGGGCTGGGTCAACAGGCCGTTCATCGAGTCGGGCCGGCGGAACACCGCCTTCGACAACTACGGCGGGGAGGACCGCCTCTGGCTGGGCCCCGAGGCCGGCCAGTTCGCCCTGTTCTTCAAACCGGGAGACGGTTTCGACCAGTCGCTCTGGCAGACGCCGCCGGCCCTGCACGTCGGCCCCTTTGACGTCACCGGCCGGGGAAAGACCTCGCTCGCCCTGGCCGCTCGCTTGGCCGTCACCAACTACAGCGGCGCCACCTTCGAATGCGCCCTCCAGCGAATCATCGACGTGCTCACCCGCGACCGCATGGCCGCCGCCCTGGGCGTGACCATTCCGGCCGATCTTTCGGCCGTCGCTTTCAGCTCCGTCAACACCCTGGCCAATATCGGCCCGGACCCCTGGAAGCGCCAGACCGGTCTGCCCAGCCTGTGGCTGCTGGGCCAGTTCAACCCGTTGCCGGAAGGGTTTGTCATCGCCCCGCACCTGGGCGGCCCGCCCAGCAAGCGCGCCCCTATGCCCTTTGGCGAGTATTTCGGGGCGGTTCCCCCCGAGCGATTCGCCCTCAAGCGCGGCTATTCGCTGTTCAAGGTGGACGGGTGTTTCCGCTCCAAGATCGGCATCGCCCCCGGCCGGGCGTGCAACCTCATTGCCAGCTTCGACCCACGGGCCCCCATGCTGACGATCGTGCAGTTCAACCTGCCCTCCGCCGCCGCCATGCTGCCCTACGTCAACAGCCGATGGGAAGAGCAGCAAGACCCATTCGCCGGCGACGCTGTCAACAGCTACAACGACGGCGCGGGAGCGGAAAAGGGCTTCTACGAACTGGAGACCTCCAGCCCCGCCGCCCAACTGGGCGTCAATGAATCCATCATCCACGTCCATACCACCTTCCATTTCACCGGCCCGGCGAAACCCCTCTTCCGCCTGGCCGGCGACGTGCTGGGTGTGGACCTGAGGAAGGTGCGGTTCTAAGAATTTCGGCAAACGCGACGCTCAAGCAATCGAGTATTTGATTTGAATGAACAACTCCGCTCTTCCTTGAGAGTTAAACGGTAGGACCACTTCATCAATAAAGGAAAGGCACAATGAACAGAATCGCTCTTCTTGCCGTCGTTTTGGCGTCGGCCCTGGCGGCGCTGGCCCAGCAGCCGGCCGGTTCACCCGCCGCCAGCCAGGCAGTCTCTGCTGACAGCGGCACGGAAATAACGGTCAAGGGGCCGCTGATCAGCGCCTTCCACTTCAAGGGCCAGAGGCTCGACGGCGAACTGGTGGTGTACGCCTTCGACGGGCCGCCGGAGGTCAAGATTACCCTGGACCAACTGCTGGACAAGTACTACCCCAAAGAAGGCAGCGTGAACGGCGACCAGGCAGTGGAGTTGATCAAGCAGATGGATGAAAAAGTCCGCTATTACGTTGAATGCACCGATCCCAAGATCAAGAGAGCCAAGGGGGGATATGAATGCGACTATGGCGCCTGGCTGGCCGAGGTGACGGGCAAGTTGGAGGTGAGAAACGGGAAGAACTGGATCGTCAACGCCAAGATCAATAGCGTGAAGCCCGGGCCGGATTTCAAGTATCCCCCCGAGCGCATGCTGCGGCCGAACAAGCCGTTTGTCATGCCCAAGGATCCGCCCATCGACCTGGCCATCGCCGACAAGTTGACCCTCAAGTGCGTGCCGATTCCGCCGGGCAAGTTCCTCATGGGCACGCCTTTCTACCAGTGGCCGCGCTACCAGGACGAGTGCCCGCACAAGGTCACGCTGAGCAAGATGTTCTACATGTCGGAAATCCCGATCACCCAGGAAATGTGGGAGGCCGTCATGGGGGCCGACAAGAACGTCAGCGACAACCGCGGCCCGCAGATTCCGGTTGAATTCAGCCCCATGCCCGACATCCGCGAGTTCTGCAAGATCCTCAGCCAGAAGAACAACCGCATCGTGCGCCTGCCCACGGCGGCGGAGATGGAATACGCCGCCCGGCTGGGCACTTCCTGCCCGGAGCCGCCCGAGAAGAACAAGAACGACTGGGTGCTGATCGGCCCGCCGCTGGTGTGGAAGGAAAAGGCCGCCGCGGTCAAGACCAAGCAGCCCAACGCCTGGGGCCTGTACGACGTCTTCACCGAGGCCAAGGTGGCCGTCAGCGATTGGAAGGCCTACAACGGCCCGGCCGAGGAAGTTGACCCCCAGGGCGCCAAGCTGGAAGACAGCATCGTCAGCCGCTCGATCCTCAAGCCCAAGAAGCCCGTGCCCGACATGATAATGAACGGCAAGTACCCGGCCATTCATAAGGCGGTGCTGGGCGGCGGCATGAAGTGCCGCCCCGGCAGCCATGACCGTTACACCGAGGACGGCTGCGACGGCATCAACGGCGATCAGTGGGTGGGCATCTTCCGCATAGTGGCCGAGTCGGGCGCGCCGACTTCGGCCTCAGCTCCGACGGCGGCCCCCAAGTAGCACCAGCCCGTGGGAATAGTGGCACGGCCGTCTCGGCCGTGCAGATACTTGGACCAATTTAGGATTACGTATTGACAACGTCAGGATTGCGCAGGTTTGAGCCTGTGCAACCGGCAAACCCCAATCCTGAGCCGTTCTGGCCAAGCCAGAAAGCAGAACACAATCAGGCCCACAGGGCCGGTGAGAATTTAGCCGGGGGCGAAGCAAGCACGGCGCAGCCGTGCGCCGCGCAGCCCCCGGAAAAAGCATCCCACAACGCAGAGCGAACGCCTGGACCTGCGCGCGAAGCTCATCCTGCTCGCGATGCCGTGGAGACCTTTCAATCAGACTTGGCCCGCATAGCGCTGTTGCCTCAGCACCTCTTCCAGCGTAATCACACCACCGGCAGGAAGAACGGAGCCCCCTGGGCGGTCGGGCCACTGCCTCTGGTCCGTTGCCCAGGCCGTTGCCGGGGGCTGCGCGTCCCTCGCTTTCGCTCGGGCCGCTCCACCCCCGGCTAAATTCTAGCCAACCCTTCGGGCCTGGATGAGCCTCTCCCTGCGCCACTCTGCAATTGCCCAGATCCTCCCGTGGTCCTGTAGGAACCGATAAGCCTCGCCAGATGCATTTCCATTTGTGCGTACAGGCCGGAAACGCTTTCCACTCATGATGTGGCCACCCAATCTTAAACCGCTTTAGCCTTTAATCCCGTAATGCCTCAGTTACGGGGGGGAGGACAAGATAGGTTCTTTGGAGGCACAGGTTTTCAACCTGCGCCCCCAACTCCCTGCAACTGAGGCGTTGCCTAATCCCGGCCTAACCGCGCGGCTCAGGCCACATTTGTCATGCATGCTAAGGCCCTGGCTGGCCCAGGCCGCTAGAATGTGGCCAGCGCCTTCACAGGGAGACAGCGATGAGACATGTTACGGCAGCGGCTCTTGCCCTTCTCTTGATCTGCGTCAGCGCGTCAGCCGAGGATGCCTTCGTCCTGGTGATCGAGCAACCGGAGACGGCCGTCATCAGCGGCTTTCGCACGGCCTGGGATAAGCCTCTGATCGTCGACGCCGCCGCGGCGGCGTCGGGCGGAACGGCGGCGACCGCCCCGGCGGCCGCCCCGGCCAGGAAACCCCAGGCGCGGGTCTTCGACGCCGTCCATCGCAGTCTGCTGGTGCGATTCCCAGGCTCAGCCGAGGCCATTGCCGCCCAACTGGCAAAAGGCCGGGTCATTCAGAAGGTCGAGCTGCTTTTGCCCTTCGACAAGGCCGAACTCCAGGAAAGCGAGCAGGCCGGCTACAACCTGCGCCTCAGTTTCGGCTCCAGCGAACTGTGGGAGAAAGTGCCGCCGCAATGGCACGCGGTGGCCTGGGCCCTGCGCCGGCCATGGGTGGCCGACGAGAAGATCGGCCCGACCTTCAACGCCTGCGTGAGCGGCGTAGGCTTCTGGGCCAAGTATGGCGCCCAGGACGAGCAGAAGGACCGCTTTGCCAGCCGGTTTGGCCCGGCCGAAGTCTCCTCGCAGAACCGCCAGGGCCGGCTGGACATAACCGCCGCCCTCACCGACGAGGGCTTCGGCAAGACCCTGGGCCAGCGGCTGCGCCGCCTGGCCGACTGCGGATTTATCCTCCGCAAGTGGGAACTCTACGACTGGCGATACCGCCAAGGGGGGCAGGGGGCCTATGAGTGGGCCGTGGCTACCGGCGGGCGCGGCGTGGTTATCAAGGCTCCGCAGTTGGCCGTAACCTTCGCCGCGGGCCAGGCCCAACTGGGCGACATGCCGGCGCGGGCGGATATTCACGCCCTGGCGGCGGAGCTGAAAGCCCGTCCCGACGGCCAGGCGACGGCCTTTCTGCCCAATCCCGAGCAGTTCAAGGCGCTGCTGGACAAGCACGCCCTGCGCCGCCCAGCCTGGATGAGCCAGTGGCAGTGGCAGCGGGTTTCCGAACTGGACGCCCTGGGCGGGGGCTACCGCATCCCCGCCACCATGGAAGGTTACGCCAAGTGGCTGGATGAAATGCTCAAGGATCCGCCGCGCTACTGGAACGGCTGGGACGTGCCCGACCGCCTGCTCACCTATTACCTGTACAAGGACGCCCTGCCTGCCTACGTGTTGGATTCATATTGCTACAACTACTGGGATGCCTGGATCATGCCCGACCGGCCCACCAAGGACTTCGAGCATCCCCAGGCCGTCGAACTGACCCACCAGAATAAGAACGTTTACTACGAGAAGACCGGCGACTGGCGCGGCAACGCCAGCTTCTACCGCGACGGCTACTGCTATGCCATGAGCACCATGAACTTCAACCATACGGCGGCCATGGGGGCGCTGCTGGGCGGCAACATCATCGGCTCCAAACTCGCCATCGAGGACGGCCGGCACGGGCTGGAGCAGTGGCCGCTGCGCACCTGGTGCTGGTATGACGGCTCGACCCAGGAATCCGTCGATCACTACTACTTCGGCTTGACCCTCACCGACCAGAAGATGTTCGCCGACTTCGGCCCTTCGCACCTGGATCGGCTGATGGGCATGAGCATCCTGGCCAAGAGCGTTGAAGAATTGACCAGTTCCTACCATCCCGGCCTGCGGCGGTTCATCGCTTCCTCCACGCGCACGGCCGTGCCCCAGTACCTGCTGGTCACGCAGGACGCCCTGCAGCACATCGTGCATACGCTTTCGCACAGCGGGGCGCTGCACGACATGGAAGGGGTGGCGGGGGCCGTTGCCACGCGTCCGGCCGAGCAGGTCCGCGAGAGGGTGGCCAACCTGCCGGTCATCGGCCACGACACCCCGCCCGGGCGCATCGCCCAGCAGGCTGTGCAGGGGCCCTGGGCGCCGGAGTGGGCGGCCAACATGGTGGACGAAAAGCCCATACCCTTCGAGATGACCAACGCCTACAAGCAGTGGGGCAACCACGCGGCCGATCCGTTGTGGCGGCGGACGTACATGGGCCGCAACTACGGCCTGGCCAGCACCGACATATACGAAAGCTGCGTGCCGGTCATGGCCCACTGGCGGCGGCAGGACAAGCAGGTCCAGAACCTCGCCGACATCGGGCTGATGCTGATACGCTACGGCATCAACGACACCGCCTTCGTCAACGCCGCCGGCGGCTGGCTTGTGCCTTACGGCCCGGAGGCGGTGCTGCAACATCGCAACAAGATGCTGCTGGTGGCCAGCCCCTACGACCTGCACGACCGGACGGACATCAAGAGCCTGCAGACTTCGGTGGCCCTGTACAACCACCAGCAACCCGCCCCCACGTGGGAGATATTCATCGACGGCCGGCAGGTCGCCAGCCTGCCCGCCAAGGCCAAGGCCCTGCAGAAGATCGCCATCCACGACGGCGTCAGCTACATCGGCATCATCCCCCTGCCGGCGAGCGACCTGGGCCGGAAGGACGAAGTCGTGCTGGAAGAGGGGCGCACCCAGGAGTTCCAACAGCTCAAATTCAAGGCTGCCCTGGTCATCCACAACTACAACCTGCAGCAGGAAACTCCGCTGGATAAGTCAGCCGATTGGCGCAAGATCGACAACGCCTACGGCGGCTTTGCCGTCGAGTTTGGCGACGCGGCGGAATACCAGGACTTCGCCGCCTTCCAGAAGCACCTGGCCGAGGCCGCCCTGGAGGCCAAGCCGGTTTCAGAGAAAGCTCCCCAGGGCGAGCGGGTGACGCTCCAAGTCAAGTACGTCAGCGGCCCGGACACCCTGGAGATGGGCGTCCGCACCGACTACAAGGACGGGCCGACGACCGATTGCTTTACTTATCGCCGCGTCAACGGCAACTGGCCCTACCTGCCCAAGGGCATAGATCGCGACACCAACCTTACCCAGCAGGGAACGACCGGCCGACTGGAGAAGTGCGGGGCCAGGCTGCTGACCCAGCCGGGCATGATGGCCTACCTCCAGACCGAGCCGATCAGCGGAACCTACGCGGGCTTTAACCCACTGCCCGACCCGAACTATTTCGACCTGTCCGCCCCCGGCGGCGTGTCCGTGCGGGCCGACGGGAAGCTGGGCATAGCCCGCGTCGTCCTCTGCCCGAAAGAGAACCGCGTCTGGGTCGACCACGGCCTGCGCGACGACCAGCACACGGCCGACATGGCAAGCTGCCTGCTGCTGTTTGGATTCCAGCAGCCCCCGACGGTGGAATTCAACGGCCAGGCGGCCAACCTGGCCCAGGAGCAGGGCAGTCCGACCGGCGGGGCGATGAAGATCAAAACCGCCGACGGCGAGGCCTACGTCCTGCCGCTGGAGCAGGGCAAGCTCGACCCTTCGGCCATCGCCGCCCGCTATGCCAAACTCAGCCAACTGGCGGCCAGGCAGTTTGTGCAGGAGTCGCCCGCGACCACCAAACCATGAGGCACGGGCGTCTTTGCAGAGATGCGGGACGCAGGGCGAGCGACATCGGCGAGTGCTTTTCCGGTAGAAAACAAAGGTGGGAACGCCTCATCGGCGTTCCCGCCTTGTTGTTTGCGTATGCCCCCGGGGGGGCCGGCGAACTACCTGCGGCGGATCAGCCCCAGGCCGCCCAATACCAGCAGGCACAGCGTGGCCGGTTCGGGAGTGATGACCTTGCCGAAGTTGGCCTCCAGGAGTTGGTAGTCGGCAAAAGACGTCACGCCGACGCCGTCAAAGTTGCCCTGGGCCCAGGTGGTGCCGGTGCCGAAACCCGCTTCCAGCGCCTGGTAATCGGCGAAGGCCACGGTGCCGTTCTCGTCGGCGTCGCCCTGGTAAAGCACCCTGGCGTTGAGGGTGTAGCCGACGTTGCCCTGGTCGGTCACGAAGCTCACGGCGGTCGAGTAGATGCCCGGCGTGCCGCCGTCGAAGAGGATGTTATATGACTTGCCGGCGCCGCCGCCCGTCAGGGTCGCGGGAATCGTCCCGCTGACGTGGAACTTGGAGGCGTTGGCGCCGGTGATGTTGACCGCCGACACGGCGATAGTGCTGCCGGTAAAGCCGTCGTTGGACAGCGTGGCCGCGCCCGTCAGGGTAAGTGAACCGCTGGGATTGGCCGTGGTGGGATGCCCCTTGCCGCAGTTGATCGTGTTGCCGCCGGCAGGATTGCCCAGTAGATGGGAAAGGTCGCCGTTGCGCACCGACTCGATTTGGCTGAGGCTCAGGAGGCTGTTCCAAACGCGGATGTTGTCCTGGTAGCCGGTGAAGCCGTCGGTATAGTTGACCTCGCTATTGGCCGAGAGCACAAAATCCGCACCAGGACCAGTGTTGTAGATCATGCCGGTGGGATTGTTGGTCGGACAGGGCTGTAGGTACGGAATGGGGATGTGGCTCTGGTTGCCTTGCCCGATCAAGGTCACAGCGCCGGCCTGAGTGCCCATGTAGATCTTGGTATTAAGGTTATCGGACACGCCATCGTAGGTGACGGCCCAGAATCGCCAGACGCCGGTGTCGTTGGTCACCGGCCCGGCATAGGCGTCGCCGCCGCCGTAGTATTCCTGGTTGTAGTAGTCGTTGACCTCCATGCCAATCTGGTTATATCCCTTGTCCTGTGAATTGAAATCGATGACCATGCCCTGGTCCCAGTTGGGCTCGTTCCGGTTGCCGATCAGGAAAATACGGGCGTACCGCGGCGTTATGGGGACCGGCTGGGTGGCTTTGTACCAGCCCGACAGCGTTATCTGGGTGTAGCCGGCGATGCCGCCGATCTGGGTGCCGGGCACGTAGGCGTATGCGATAGTGCTCCCGGAGGGCACGGAGCTGAAGCACATGTCACTGGCCAAACCGCTGGGGCCGCCCGCCACGCGGTGGTTGGCGGGCGTGTTCCACAGGTTCATCATGGTCATGCGGGCGTTGGCGGCGTTGGGGTCCGAACCAGTGTTGTTGGCGTAGACGCCCGAGGCCACGTCGTTGAACTTGAATTCCCACACGGGAGTCGGCCCGGCAGCCCAAAGGGCCGACGACGACGCCAGCAATGCCGCCAAAGTCATGGATAACAACAGGGGTGCCTTCTTCATAACTTCTCTCCAGGACGGGCGTGTTGTTGAGGCGAGGAGGGCGCAATCACAAGCCGCTGCCATTGCAGGCAATTCTACAGTGAATCCTGTACTTGGCAAGTTAATTCCCGCTGCGTGTCGTGCCACAGCGACTTTGTCACCCCT
>PMYM01000271.1 GCA_003171235.1 Phycisphaerales bacterium
GCTCTAATGCCTTCCGTAATACCTTATGCAATCCGTGGTTATATAATCAATCCCGGGTTGAGCCATGCCCATTCCTCACCCGCCATGACTGGGTTTTAAGTCATATTATTTACCTAAGGTTTTTTTTCATTTTCCCACTAGACAGATCCGCCAGTGCGCGTTAATCTTCTGGGTGAGCCAGTAATAGGGGACGCCGGGTGAGCCCCCGAGCGTCGCCGCCACTTCGGAAAGGAAGGGAAGTCACATGGTTCGCATCATTGCTGTTGCTGCAATATGTATTTTTGTGTCATGTCAAGCGGCGTCTGCGGCTGTCTGTAGTTGGAGCGGGGCAGGCGACGGCGTCACCTGGGGGAGTGCCGGCAACTGGAGCGCTCTTCCCGGCGCCGCGGACACGGCCACGTTTAGCATCGCCGCCCCAGCGGGGCCCATCGACTTGACGCCTGGCCAGTCGATAGCATACATAAACTTTACCAACGGCGCCGGCAGTTACACCATCGGCACCCTGGCCGGAAGCATCCTCTCATTGGGCGCCGCCACCACTCCCTCCGGAATTACGATGGCTCTTGCTGGTTCGCCTCTTGTGCCCAACCAGACCGTCAACGCCCCGATCGCACTTTTGGGGAACGTGACGTTTACTGCCAACAACGCTACGTCAACCATGACCATCGGTGGCCCCATAACCGGCAACGCCAAAACGATATCTGGCGGTGGCTCCGGCACCGAGATTTTGAGCGGCACAATAACCGGCGCGGGTTCAATCTCCACTACCGCCGGCAACAAGTTGATTTTGAACGGGGTGGGATCCACGACTGGAGGTTTCAACCCTTCAGGCGGCTGGATTATCCTAAATGGCACTGATAATGTGGGTGCCACCAACATTAATATTTACGGTTCCGGCACTCCTGTCCTGGCGGGCAACGGCACTGTTACGGAGGCGTCTGGTACTTCTGGTCTTAGACTTGCCCTTTCTCCGACCGGCCCTGGTTCCTTGTCGCCGGGCGATCCAACAGCGGTCAATACGATAGGAACTTTCACTGCCAACGTGCCGAATGTTACATTCGGCACTTCTACCAGTGTGTCAACATTCATGGTGGACGTTGGGGCGGCTTCAGCCTCCGACCGTCTGGTAATCGGCGGCACCGGTGCCAATGGCAAACTGGTGTTAAGCAATATCTATGACAAGTTGGCGCTGACCGGGCTGACCGGCGCCTGGGACGGCAGCACCTACATCATCGCCACCTTCAACGCCTACGGTGTGCCCGCGAGCACGAACATATTCGACACCGTAACGGTCAACGGCGGCGCCAACATCACCGGCGCTCAATCCCAGATCAGTCTGGGCACCAGTCCCATTGACTACAAAGTTGTTTACAGCGCAACGGACATCGAACTCCAGGCCATTCCCGAGCCGGCCACCCTGGGCCTGCTGGTCCTGGGCGGCGTTGGGATGCTGATCCGTCGCAAGAGGTAGTTTCCGTCCGGTAGAGTCCGTTTAGTCTTAGGAGCCAAAGGCGACGCCGGTGTGTAGCCGAGCTCGCCATAACAAGTGAGAGGGTCCGCCGGTGAGCCGCCGAGCGTCACCCGTCACGTCAGAAAGGAAGGGAAGTCACATGATTCGTTTCATTGCTCTTGCTGCAGTCTGTGTCCTTGTGTTTGGGGCGTCCGCCCAGGCAACTGTACTTGCCGATTACACCTTCGGCACCGGCACGGTACCAACCGCCGTTGCGTCGTTGTCCGGGGACCTCGCCGTCGCCGGCATGACGGCCTCGGACATTGCCGAGGGGCCGACAGCATTTAGCACTTTCCGGTATGCGGGCAATAACGGGCATGGCCAATATGCGCATGGCCTCGGCGATCCATGCCTTACGCTTGACCCGCAGGGCATCTACACTTTCGCCGGGGCAGTTGCTGCTGGCAAGTATGCGTCTTTCACCCTGACCGCCACCGGTGGCGTGCTGAACCTGTCTTCGTTGTCATTTGACGCAAGCATGCGTTCCTCCGGCGGGAACCGATACGCCTTTGTGGGCGACAGCGTGGACGGATACGCCGGGGCCGCCCTTGCCACGGCCGATGTCCACACTGTCCAGTATATCAACAATCCCGAGTCAGGTGTAACGACTAACCCGATCTGGCTCAACACGGTCGTTCCTCTGTCGGGCGCCCAGTACCAGGGCCTCTCCAGCATAACATTCCGTCTCTATGCCGCGGATGCGTGGAACGGCCCGGTTGATTTCGACAACATCATCGTGAATGGCGAAGTCACCCCCGAGCCGGCGACCCTGGCCCTGCTGGTCATGGGCGGCATCGGGATGCTGATCCGTCGCAAGAGGTAGTTTTCCATTCGGTAGAATGCGTTGATTCAAACGGGCGGGCCATTGCGGCCGCCCGTTTTCTTTGCGCGGACGGTGGCATGGTCACGCTTCTTTTCGCGTGACCATGTTCCATGTTCCCAGGGGGGGTAGACTGGGCCGGTGGCGTGGTGCAAGTCCCCCAGCAGCCCGTTGAAAATGTGGCATGGGCGTCTCGCCCATGACCGACGACCATCCAAAAAGAAGGCCCCTGGACACGGGCGAGACGCCCGTGCTAGGGGAAACACCCTAAGAATACGGGCCTTTTTCTGATCCCAAACTGCGTCCGCCAGTATGCCCGAGGCGGCGAATCTTCGGAAGCCCTCATGTGATTCCGTAATGCCTTATACAAGCCAGTCTTATATAATCCGCCCGCGTTAAGCCATGCCCATTCCTCGCCCGCTATGGCTGGACTTTACATACCATTTACCTAGGAGTTTTTTCTCATTTTACCCCTAGACAAATCCGGCTGTGCGCGTTAAATTAGTTGTTGTGAACAAGTCAGATTGTGACTTCGGTATGTAGCCGAGGTTGTCGTTACAAGTGAGAGGGTACGCCGGTTAGCCGCCGAGCGTCGCCGTCATCTCGGAAAGGAAGGGAAATCGTATGATTCGTCTCATTTCAATTGCTGCAGTCTGTGTTCTCATGTTTGGTGCCGCCGCCCAGGCCGACATCCTGAATGTCGACACCGCCGTCGGCAGCAAGGTTAATGCCGCTGATGCAGGTTGGACCGCCTGGGTTCTTCCCGCCGCCCAGTCCAGCGCCTCGACGTCCTTTGCCTTTGCCCCCGCCACCGGCGGCACCCTGGGTGCCACGTTTACCAGATTGAACGGGGAGAATTACACCAATGACACCCAAATCGGCGCGGCGGCTCCGCAGGCGGTCTTTTCCGACCACATCGCGGTTGCCAAGCTCGGCGCAGATGGCGTAGGCTACGACTTGACCCTTGTGGGTCTTCCGGTTGGCCAAACCGTGACCTTCACCCTGTACGGCTCGTACGCCCCAGGCACGGAATACGGCCCCGGTTATCCCGGTTACACGGATAGCTCTCGCCTCTGGAAAGTGGCAGCCAATGCTGACGCGGGTACCACCTTCGCCGCATGGATGACCATGAGCGGGGGCGTGATGGTGGGTTCGCCGGTAACGACCAGCTTCACCGCCACCGGCACTGACGTCATCCACGTAACTGATTCGTACGGTTACGGAACCCTCATGGACGGCTTCACCGTTCAAGCCGCCGTCCCCGAGCCGGCCACCCTGGCCCTGCTGGTCATGGGCGGCATCGGGATGCTGGTCCGTCGCAAGAGGTAGTCTTTCTTCCTGTAGCGTCCGTTGATTTCAGACGGGCGGCCCATCGCGGGCCGCCCGTTTTCTTTGCGCGGGCGGGTGGCATGGCGGGTGGCATGGTCACGC
>PMYM01000247.1 GCA_003171235.1 Phycisphaerales bacterium
CCGCTGTTTGCGTGGGCATGTTCCGACCCGGCCGCACAACATGCCCACGCAACGGATGGCGTGGGCATGCCACCCGGCCATAAAACATTGGCACACCCGGTAATACAACCGCGTTTATTTTCCGCTGGACGCCGCCGCCGGGGCAGGGCATAGTAACCGCTCCTTGCCGGCGCATGGGAGGCAAGCGGGAGGGGACCTTATGAAGTGGCAGATGCTCGGATGCCTGGTCATTCTGGGAATGGCGGCCGCGACAGCCGTGGCGGAAACGCCCGCGCCCGAGGCTCGCGCGACAGCCGCGGCGGAAACGCCCGCGCCTGCGGCTCGCGCGACAGCCGAGCCCACGCACATCACGGTCGTGCAGGCGGCGATCCTTGGGGCCATCCAGGGCCTGACGGAGTACCTGCCCGTTTCGTCCACGGGGCACCTGATCCTGGCGAACTACGCGATGGGCCTCAGCGCGTTCAGCGACCGTATCGGGCCGCTCGGCCGCGTCATCGAAGAAAACGAGGCCGTCGATGCGTTCGACATCATCCTGCACCTCGGCACGTTCCTGGCGGTCCTGGGCCTCTACCGCGGTCGCGTCTTGCAGATGCTGCGCGGGCTGGCCGGCCGCGACCCGGCGGGCCTGCGGCTGCTCATCGCGCTGGCCATCGCCTTCGTGCCGGCGGCGATCTTCGGCTTCCTCGGCCACCACTGGATCACCGAGAACCTGTACAACCCGCTGACGGTGGCGATGGCGCTGGCGGTCGGCGGCGCGGCGATGATCGTGATCGAGCACTACTTCGGCCGCAGCCGCAACCTGGCGGGGCGGGTGACGCAGGTGGACGCGACGCTCTGGCGGCAGGCGCTCGTGATCGGCCTGGCGCAGTGCCTGGCGCTCTGGCCGGGCACGTCGCGCAGCATGGTGACGATCCTGGCGGGCCTCGTGGTGGGGCTTGACATGGTGCCGGCGGCGGAGTTTTCCTTCCTGCTGGCCCTGCCGACGCTGGGGGCGGCCACGGTGTACGAGGCGTACAAGAGCCGCGAGATCATCCGCGGCCAGATCGGTTCGGCCATTATGGTCATCGGGCTGGCGGTCTCGTTCATGGTGGCCATGCTGGCCATCCGGGCCTTCGTCAAGTGGCTTACCAAACACGGCATGATTCCATTTGGCGTGTATCGCATCCTGCTGGCGGGTGCGGTTCTGTATTTCCTGTTGATGGCTTAGGGCATTGGCAAAGCTGAAAACTAAAAGCTGAAATAGAACCGGCAGTTTCTTTTTGTTTTTCAGCTTTCAGTTTTCAGCTTTCAGCTTTCTCTTCTTCCTCTGCGCCTCTGCGTATAGTTTTTGAAAGTCCCGGATTCTCCGGCGGGTATAATCCCGCTGGTGACGATGGAACTGAAAGTCTGCCAGGCGCCCGGCGAGCTGGCCCTGGAGCGGCAGGGGCCGTTGCGGCGCGCCTTCAAGGCCGCACTGGTTAACCCCCTGGCCAATTACCTGCCGGCCGGCTTCCTGCGCGGGCTGCTGAAGTTCGGCAAGAGCCGCCTGGCCCAGGCCAACTGGAAAGACCCCGGTGGCTGGGAATCCATGGTCATCAGCTACGACGGCCAGCCCACGCAAATTGCCGACAAGCTGCTGGTCTCGGGCGGCGCCATTTCTATGGCCCTGCGCAACCGGCGGAAGCTTGGGGCCTGCCTGATCGCCCAACAGATCGAGCAGGCCGCCCAGTCGCCCGTGCACGTGCTGTGCCTGGGGGCCGGGCCCGGGCATATCATCATGGACGCCATGGTGCAGGCCAAGGGACTTTCCCACGCCACGCTGGTGGACCTCTCGTCGGAGGCGTTCGAGTATGGGCTGTCGCTGGCCCGGCGGCAGGGCCTGGCCGACCGCGTGCACTATATCCAGGCCGACATCCGCCAGGTGAACGATTACATGGACAACCCGCCACAGGTGGTCAAGATGCTGGGCATCTGCGAGTACCTTACCGACCAGCAGGTGGTGTCGGTCGCCTCGGCGGCAGCGGCCTTGATGCCCGCCGGCTCGCCGATAATCTTCAACAGCCTGACCCATGCCCACGGGAACGACCGCTTCTTCCGCAGGGTTTTCGGGTTAAAGATGATACATCGCTCAGCCGGGGCGCTGTGCGAACTGATGGCCCAGGCGGGCCTGGGCGACTTTGAGGTTTATACCGAGCCGCTGCGGGTTTACGATGTCATCGTCGGCCGGCGGCGGTAATTGGGTCATCCAGGATTTTACGCAGAGGCGCAGAGAACGCAGAGGATCGTAGAGAAAGAGTTTATACAGGGACGTTCTTTTGGGATTTCTTAAGGCTGCCTTTGTGATCTTTGTGATCTTTGTGGTTCAATCTTCTCCGGCGAAGAAATGACAGAGATATCCATACCGTGGGGCGAGCAGCCGCTGGCGGCGAAGTTGCCGGCAAGCTGGGAACTCCAGCAGGTGGCTGCGCCATCGGTGGCGGACGCATCGGCCGATTGGCCCGAGCACCTGGCCGGCGCCCTGGGCCGGCCCGAAGATTCCCTGCCCCTTGAGCGGCTGCTGGCCGCCCGCCGCACCGGGCGAATCGTCCTGGTCGTCGAAGACGCCACCCGCCACAGCCCCCTGCCCCAGATCCTGCAGGTCATCTTCCGCGAGCTGGACCACGCCCAGATCCCGCGCCAGAGCGTGGAGATACTCTTCGCCACCGGCATGCACCCGCCGCTGACGGCCCGGCAGGCCGCCGACAAACTGGGGGCGGACATCGCCTCCAGCGTCCCCTGCCGCTCCAACGACGCCCGCGACCGGCGCGGCCACGTCCGCATCGGCGTCATCAGCGAGCCCGGCGGGGCCCACCTGGACCTGTGGCTGGACCGCCGGCTAGCCCAGGCCGACCTGCGGATCGTGGTCAGTTCGGTCTCGCCGCACCTGCAGGCGGGCTTTGGCGGCGGGGCCAAGATGCTCCTGCCCGGCTGCGCATATTCCCAGAGCATCCGCCGGCTGCACCTGCTGGGCCTGACTCGCCAGCGCCAGGACCAGGTCGGCCAGGCCGCCGCCGATAACCGCATGCGCCGCCTGATCAACGCCGCCGGGGCCGCCCTGGACGCCCGCGGCGGCAAGACCTTCGGCGTGCAGTACGTGCTGGACGGGGCCGACCGGCTGGGAACCATCGCCTGCGGCGACCTGGCCGCCTGCCAGGCCCTGCTGGCCAAGAAGTGCGCCGCCGATTACGGCGTGGTGGTGGAAAACACCGCCGACGTGGTGGTGACCTCGGCCTACGGGCGGGACTTCGACCTCTGGCAGAGCTTCAAGGCCATCGCCAACGTGGCCGGGGCCGCCCGCAGCGGCGGAGCCATTATCTGCCTGACCCGCTGCACCGCCGGGCTCAACGGCATGCCGACGGTGCAACTGCCCGTCTCGCCGCGGGTGGTGCGGGGGTTCGTTCGCCTGATGGGGGCCGACTCGCTGGCCTCGCTGCTGACCCGGCTGGTGCCGCGATTGGCCGGCGACGCCGCCTTCTTCGTCCGCCTGGCCCTGCGCACCCTGGAACGCAACACGGTGATGATGGTCTGCCCGACCCTGGCCCGCTCGGGCAAGGGCCTGGTGGGCCTGCCCATGTTCGAGACCCCCGAGCAGGCCTTCGCCCAGGCCGAGTTGCAGCTTGGCCAGGGGCCCAAGCGCGTGCTGTTCTTCCCCGCCGGCGGAGTGAGCTACCCCATCCTCCGCCGCTGAGCCCTCGCCCGCGTCAACCGGGTACCGGCTACCGAGGCCGTCCGATAATCCCCTTGAGCAGTTTGCAGAAGCCTGTAG
>PMYM01000087.1 GCA_003171235.1 Phycisphaerales bacterium
CGTCGGTTGAATTCCTCGGCGTTGCATGCTTGGCATCCTTGCCTGAAGGGAATGAATGAACTTCCGTTGCTTCATATATATCATCCCTGTCAAGCAGGATTATTCAGAGGTCCCAATTTTCAAATGGGACATAACTTACCTCGGTAGCACAGAACCCCTCAAAATCTGTCCTTGTTCGCGCACTTCGCGTTGTTCGCGGCGATTCTTTTTCTAGCGGCCCAGTTCCTGGCACACCTGCCAGGCCAGCAGTGTGGCCGGCAGGGCCTGGGCGATGGAGGGCGAGGGCGTCTGGCCGGTCTCCAGGCACTCGACGAAGTGGCGCAGCTCGGCCTGGGCGCCGTCGGTGATGAAGGCCGGCTGATCTGCGGGGGCGGTCAGGTCAAGTTCCAGCTTGCCCTCGCGCCAAAGGCGGGCCCGCGGGCCCCCGCCGTACATCTGCACGCTGGCGCGGAAGCCCTCGCCGCAGAACTCGTAGTTCTCCTGCGACATCCCCGCGGTGGGCAGCATCTCGAAGTGCCCGGCCGCCCCGCCGGCAAACTCCAGCCGCCCGGCGCACCAGCGCGAGCCCAGCTCGCCGCCGGGAATTCTCCGCACCTCCAGGCCGCTGACGGCCCCGCCCGCAAAGATCAGCGCGTCCAGCACGTGCACCCCGGTGCTGAAGGCAAATTCCGGCTCGCGCCGCCCCTGCCGCAGGATGCTGCCGCGCAGGTAGCGGATCGGCCCGCACCGCCGGGCCAGCTCCAGCGCCGCCGTCATGTGCGGGCTGAAACGCCGGTTGAGCGAGACCATGTGCGGCGCCACTTGGCGCCCTGCCGCCGCCGCCAGGAATTCCGCCTCCTGGGCCGAGGCGGCGATGGGCTTTTCCGTCACGAAGCTCAGGCCCCGCTGGAGCATTTCCACGGCCACGGGGGCGTTGAGGGCCACGGGCAAAACGCAGATGGCCGCGTCGGGCCGCACGTCCGCCAGCATCGCCCGCCAGTCCGACCAGGCCCGCGCGAAGCCAAACCGCCGGGCGAACTCCTCCGCCCGCGCCGCGCTCACGTCGCAGCAGCCGGCCAGCTCGATCCGCCCCGGGCTTTGCCGCGCCATGTCCGCCATGGCCGGCGCGTGATACCGATCGGAATGGTCGCCGCAGCCGATAAGGACCAGTCGTTTCATCAGGGCTATGCCTTTTCTTTCTTTTCCTTGAGGATGTTGAGGAACATGCGTTCGGCCGGGCTGGGGGTCTTGCCCCGATGCCGCAGCACGCCCAGCGGCCTGACCCAGCGGGCGGGGTTGCGGAAGCGGGCGTAGGCCAGGCTGCCCATCGCCACCTCGCGCTCCACCAGCGTCAACGGCAGGATGCTGACGCCGGCCCCGATCTCCACCGCCCGCTTGAGCGTCTCGTTGTTGTCGAACTCCATGACCACGTTGACCTGCACGCGCTCGGCCTTGAGCAGGCGGTCGATGTGCCGGCGGGTGGGGATGTCGGCCTCGAAGGCCACGAAATTCTCGCCCGCCAGGGCGGCGGCGTCGATGACCTGCTGTTTGGCCAGCGGGTGCTCGGCGCGGAAAACCGCCACCAACTGCTCCGTGGCGAAGGGGATGATCTCGATGGACCGCTGCCGCTCGGGATAGGCCACCACCCCCAGGGACAACTCGCCGCTGGCCACGGCGGCGTATATCTGGTGGGCACGCATGTACTCCACCCGCAGGTTCACCTCCGGCTGGGTCTGGATGAACTTCTTGACCAGGCCGTCCAGGCTGTACATGCCCACCGAATAGATGGTGCCCACCCGCAGCACGCCGCGGATGGCCTCAGCCACCGATCTCACCTCCCCCACCAGCGCCTCGAAGCGGCGCAGGATTTCGCGGGCGCCCTGGTACAAGGTCTTGCCCGCGTCGGTGGGGGCCACCAGCCCGCCGCCGCGGTGGATGAGCTGGGTGTGCAGGTCGCGCTCCAGCTTGGCCAGTTGCTGCGACACGGCCGACTGGGAAACGAAGTTGATCTCGGCCGCCTTGGAGAAACTGCCCGAGTCCACCAGGTCGCAGAAGGTTTTGAGCACGTCCAGGTTCATGGCCGACCTCGCTAAATGAACGTTTCTAATAAGACGCCACGCTAATTGTAACGGCTCTTATGCGAGGGGAAAGGGGAAAAACCCGTTCGGCGGGCAGCGGCGGCGGGTAGGGCGTGCAACTTCGTTGCACGCGGCCCGGTGGCGTAGCGACATGGCGGCCTTATACCCCACGGCGTAACCCGTGGGTTCTTAGTTTGTAGCCCCCGACGTAAGTCGGTGGTTCCTGTTCCTTGCCTATCCCCCCACCCGGAGCCAGAGGTTCTTTCGCGCGGTGGCATGGCGGCCGGCGTTCCTGACCTACGAAACCTTGGCGTAGTGGGTTGCCGCCATGTCCCTTACCGGATTGCGCGAGCGGCTACCCGGCTACTCGGCTGCGCCCGATGGGCCCCGCCGTCAACTTGCCCGCAGCTTATCGTAAGCCTCAACAATCCGCCGGCCGGCCCCTGACAGCACCTTGTCCGCATCCGGCTGGAACAGGTCGGGCATGTCCTTTGCCCGTGTTCCCTGGAACGCCGTAAGCATGTAGATCATGTCTTCGCGGTCCACGCCGTACAGGATGAAGTAGGCCGCGTCCAACTCGGCCAGCAGCGACTCCCGCTCGTCGGGCTTCCATTTATGGACGGGCGGGTTCATGCTGCACGCTTGGGCCAGCGGCTTCATGTCGTTGGCGGTGCAGGACAGCTTGAGCACGCGCGACGAAATCCAATCCGCCAGCGTCCGCTTGCGGTTCCAGGGGCAAGGGTCGTCGTAGGCGTCCGGCGGGAGCGTCGGCAGTTGCTCTACGATGAAGAAATTCAACGTTACCCCGCCGATCTTTTGCCGTGCGATGAAGTCATAGGCCATGCAGTTCAGGTTCGCCAGCAGGCAGCACTCGCGAGATGCCTTCTGTTCGGTCACAGCAAGAACAAAGTGGTTCGTTACCGCGCTCCAGGGGATGGCGGCAGCGATCATGGTTCGCTGATTGGTTGCGCTGGTGATGTCCTTAAAGCCAAGGAAATAGGGGCGCGGCTTGCCGATAGCCGCCGTGACTGCTTCCTCATCAACCCACCAGCGCGGCATGGCTACGTGTTCGGGGTTCTGCCGCTCGACAAGCGTAGGCTCGACGGTCTGCCCCTGACGGACCCAGTTGGCCTTGACCACTTCCACGCTTGCCGCCCGGTGATCGTAGGCCTGAACCATCTTCGCTTCGTACAGCGGCAGGTAGGTCTTCTTGCCCCGAACCCAGCGGTTGCCTTCCTGCCGGCAACGCTCTTTCAGAAGCGCATCGGCATCCCTGAATAGTTCTGCATCGTTGGTTTGGTGAAACATTGTCACAAACCGCACGCCCCAAGGGTTGCCGCCCTCTTTGCGGTTGCGGTCGATCAGGACGGGCACGCGGCCATAAACCGCCCTGGTGATATCCGCATCGGCCCGCCGGCGGAAGATGGGGCAGGTCTTGGTGTTTGGGTTCATCAGCTTCATGTCGGCTGACGACAGGGCGATATGCCGTTGGGGTTCATTGAGATCCTTCAACGCGTGGGCGAAGAAAACGAAGTCGGCCGTCACGGATTTGGCCTTCGGGCCGGTGAAGTTAAGGATGCTGAATTTCATGCGCCCGTCCACGTCGGGGAATATCAACTCGCGGTTCTCAAAGTCGTACAGTCTTCGCAGCATCCCGCCGGCGGTGAGCTTGCTGAAGAATTTCGCGGTCGTCATGTCGGTAGCTATGCCGCTGGGCACAAGCAAACCGACGCGCCCCGTGAGTGAGACGATACGCATTGCCAGTTCCGCGAATAGGACGTAGGTGTTGATGTCGCCCTTGCCGGTCAGCGGGTACCGTTTCGATTCGCGAGCGTAGGTCAACATGCGGTCGGCGCTGGCCAACGCTTCGCGGTACGCGGCGAAAAGCTCCGGATTGTCGGTTTCCAGCGACGTGATTTGTCTCCGCCGGTCGGCCGCGCTCACGGCGCCGGCGATCTTGGGGGCGGACAAGGCGAAGAATTCACGTTCTTGTAGTTTCAACCGTTCCCAAGGCGGGTTGCCGATGACGCAATCGAAGCCTGGATTGTCGCCGGCAAAAACCTGCGGGAAGGTCTTAACCCAGTCCATCGCCTGGGGGTGAACAGCCGGGTCGTCGGTAAGGCTGTTTCCGCAGACTATGTTGTTTGAGAGCTTGGCCAAGGTCTTGCCGATCCGCGCGGTCCTAAGCCAGAGCGATAGCTGGGCGATTTCGACCGCTTCGGGTTGAAGGTCCACGCCGTAGAGGTTGCGCTGGAGAATCTCCTCGGGCACGTCGTCCAGCATCGCGGCAGCCTTCTTCTCGCCCAGGTGCTCAAGCTCGGTTATCGCCAGCGTGTAGTAGTGAAAGAGAGTGTCGTATGCCTGAATGAGGAATGCCCCGCTGCCGCAGGCAGGATCGCAGATTTTCAGCTTCCGAATCGCTTCCAGACAAGAGCGCCAGTATTCCTGAACAGCCTTGGTTTCCGAAGCCAGATCCTGTGCGGTCAGTCCGAGTTTGCGCTGTATTCCCTTGAATAACTCCCTGACGAGTTCGTCAACTGTGCAGTCCACAATTGCCGAGGTGAATTCGAGGGGCGTGTAGTAAATGCCGAAGAGTTTCCGCTGCGGGCTCTTGGGCATCATCGGGGCTTCGCTCGTGGCTTGATCCTTGGCGAAGAGCGCCCCTTGGCGCAGGCGCTCCAGTTCGGTAACGGACTTCTCGAAAAGGCGGCCCAGCACGTCAACGTCAACGGTATGCTTGTAGTCGAAGCCCGCCAGGCCCTCGAAGAACTTCGTCCAGGGAATGTCGTCCAGGTCCAGACTGTCGATGGGGTAGTCCGGCTCTTCGGCGAAGAGCCCGCCGTTGTAGCCGTTCTCGACTCCGATGGTCGTGCCGCCCCGGTTCATCTCCACGAAAAGTCCCAGGAAGTTCCGCCAGATCGGGTTCCGAAGCCGAGTGAATGCAGCGGTTTGGCTGCAGGCAAGCTTGATCACGTCGGCATTGACAAGGCCGCGATCCTCACAGAACGCAATGAAAAGCACTCGGTCTATAAGTTTCTGAGAGATGCGTATGGCGGCCGAGAGGGGCAGGCCTTTCTGGCGGTGCAAGTGCTCTATAAGAGCAAGGCGGTGCTGGCTGTAGAACTTGTAAAGCTCGTCGCCGACTTCTCGCTGCTGCCTAGTTGACTGCTCCAGCAGCGCGAGGGCGCGAGGCGGTCTTTGCAGCATCGCCTTGAGCAGGCCGTAGGTTTCAAAGACGGCATAGAACCGGTCAAACTCCTGTCGGTCCTGGGCCAGTTCCTTCAGGCGGAATTGCTCATAAGCTTGTGATCCCTTCGTGCGGTGATACAGGCGGATCGTGGTGAAGTTGCTTACTATGCCCCAGACGCACGATGGCGGCATGGCATTGAGGTAATCCCAAAGCTGTTGAACCGCCGTCCGGCCGTTTGACCGGTCCCTGTCCAGGTGGGTTTGGGCGTCCTTGAGTTCGATGACAACCCGGACGCTGTCGGGGTGAGCCGGGGGGAAGACGCCCAACGCGCCGTCGCAAGGCCCGACTCCTGGGACGGAGAATTGCCGCTCGCGTTCATAGTCTGCTGGGGCCTCGGTCACTCCCCGATAACCAAGCGCCTGCCCAAAGACTTCGGACAGGAACCTGTCGTCGATAGATGTCTCTTTGCGATTAAGCTTGCCCTCCTTGGCAAGTTGCCACCATTTTCGGATGATTTCATAAGCGGCGTCACGTTCAGCGGTTCGGAGCCGGTAATCCCTGGACGCTTCTTCCATGATGATCGGCAGGAACAAGTGCCGCCGCCGGCGGTCCTCGATCTGCGCGAGCAGGTCCTCGTGGGGGTCGCGATACAGGCCGTTTGAATGATTACTCGCCATTGGTCGCCCTGAAGGAGCGCTCGGATAACACAAGATTACCCTTGGGCTGAGACTATCACGAGGCGGTGCCTTTGGCAAGCGAACATGGCAGGTCAACCCGTAGCCTGAAATTTTCTTTCCAACCAGGCAAGATTTTACTTGACTTTTTCGGATGAGTTGTTCTATAT
>PMYM01000235.1 GCA_003171235.1 Phycisphaerales bacterium
TTGAAATTCCCAGATTTGAAATCTCCCCGGTAGTCTGTAACCGCTCTCCTGGAAGGGCCATGATGCTCGACGCGTTGATCTTCGATTTCGACGGCGTGGTGGTGGATTCCGAGCCGGTGCACCTGCGGTGTTTCCGAGCGGTGCTGGCCAAGCGCGGCATCGGCCTGGCGACCCAGGACTACTACTCCAAGTACCTGGGCTTCGACGACCACGACTGTTTCGCGGCCGTGATGGCCGCCAACGCCCGCCAGGCCGACGAGAACGAAATCCACGTCATGATCGCCGAAAAGACCGCCCTGGTGCAGGAGGCGTTTGCCCGCGACATCAAGCCCCTGCCCGGGGCGGTGGAGTTGATGGCCCAGGCCCGCGGCGGCGGCGTGGCGGTGGCCGTCTGCTCGGGTGCGCTGCGGGATGAAATCAGCCTGGCCGGCAGAACCGTCGGGGCCACCCAGCACGTGCAGGTGCTGGTGGCCGCCCAGGACGTCCGCCACGGCAAGCCCGACCCCGAAGGCTACCTGCTGGCCATGCGGCTATTGGGCCAGAAGACGGGCAAGGCCGTTCGGGCGGATCATTGCTGGGTGCTGGAGGATTCTCCCGCCGGCATCGCCGCCGCCCACGCCGCCGGCTGCAGGGTGCTGGCCATTACAAACTCATATCCGTCAGCCGAACTCAAAGAAGCCGACCGCGTGGTGGCCTCGCTGGCCCAGGTGAACCTGGAACAGCTTGGGGTGAAGTGAAAAAGCCCTCACCGCAGAGGACGCAGAGAGAAGAAGAGGTTAAAGAGTAGGAATCAAAAGCAAGAGTACGCGAAGGATGCGAGAGGCGCCGCAGGAGATGAGATAGAGATAGCGGCGGGGCATGTTCACGCTTTCTTTCGCGTTAGGCCATCCGATAATTTCCCCCGCCGAGTGTGCGCCTTAGGTTTTCACGTGCGATTCCCGAAGCAGGCGAATTAAAGCCGCGGTAGCGGCGTCTTTCTTAGCCCAGGCCGGAAGGCCTGGGTCAGGATGCCCCTGACAAAACAAGCCCCGGCAGGGGCGCCTGGGACTTTCGCTCAAGGTCGAGTCCTTTATTGTCGATCCAAGGCGCCGCTGCCGGGGCTGGCGCGTACCGGCTCGCTTTTCCCAGGGCTGCCGCCCTGGGCTAAGAAAGACGCCCCTGCCGGGGCTAAGATAGAATATGCGGGTTTGAATTACCGGACACCCTCACGCTGCTTCACCTCTTGCCTGACCATGTGGAGCATCGGAAGCCGCAGAGGGTGGCCAACGGGAAGATCGGCGAGTCGATGCCCAGCACGTCAAAGCGGCTGCGGGCTGCGCCGCTGGAGTTGTAGACCAAAACGGAGCCGCCGCCTGGATGGCCGCGTCCAGCATGGTGTTCCACGTGTCGGCCGGGATTTCCAAGGGATCGCCGGTGCCTACTTTAATCATGTCTGCACCCTTTGAATTTCCGTTGGGCAAGTCTGCCTCTGACTGCTAAACTTGGTTACATGACCAATCCCAGGCAGTCTGCCCTCCGAGGGATTTGGCGCAGTGTTCGATTGCCACTTCTTGTCATCACAGGCATAGTGGTTGCTCTCTTGGTATGGTCTGAGGTGGTCATTACCCGAGGTTCCCGACCCGTTGAACATGTTTCGGCGAAGGATGCGAAATTCGACGTGCCGCCGGAAGCAACGGATATATGCTACAACACTACGCCAGGCTATGAGTTTGACAACTTTGCAATTGAATTCTCGATTGCTGAGGAACCTTTTGTTGCATGGGCAAAATCCTTTGGGGGGCTCAAACTCAAAGAAATAGAAGATCCTTATTGCATCTACAGGTATAAGGCCTTTGCCGGCGATGATCGTGCTAATGCCGAAGCGACTATAACGGATGGATTGTGCGGCGAAGCGTTCCCCGGTTCTGCAAAGGGGATGCATCTTGCATATGACCGGCATGTCAAACGCGCTTACTATTGGCTTAGTAGTCGTGGTCAGGTTCCAATTCCCAGCCCGGCGAAGTTGCCGGAGTTGTAGACCTGCTCGACGTAGACGGCATGGGCCAGCTTGACCATCCGGTTTGCCGTTGTGTCGGGCTTGTCGCGGTAATCGACCCAGACGTACTCCCAGCCCTTTTTGGGGACCGGGGAAGTCGGCTTCACGTTGGCCGGCCAGGTGGCACAGAAGTCCGCGACGTTGGGGTTGGCGGCTGGGTGCCGTGGTCTGTGGAGCGAAGCGGAGCAGCCACGTTTGTTCCCGAAGGTAGAGCACGTGGTTGCCACGCTGCGCGTGACAAACCACGGCACCCGGCTGGCCACGTCCCGGGCGTCCAGGCAACCGGCGGATTCTCCGGTGCGACTGGCCGCGGGGGCGAAATTGTGCCCCGCGATGCCCTTGCCCCGCCGATCCTTAAAATCCATGCCTAGAATTGGGCTGGACATAGGAGCAATGTCGCCTCGTTTTGTCGGGGCGGGTATTGCCCGGATCGTGGAACTAGGAGACCGGAATGAATGTTTATGTGGGCAATCTGCCGTTTGAGACGACGGCGGAGGAACTGAAGGAAATGTTTGTGGCTTACGGAGAAGTCTCAACGGCCAACGTGATCACGGATCGATTCAGCGGCAAGAGCAAGGGTTTTGGATTCGTGGAGATGCCCGACGCCGCCCAGGCCCAGGCTGCCATCGCCGGCTTGGCCGGGAAGGATATTGGTGGTCGGCCGTTGACCGTCAGCGAGGCCAAGCCGCGCCCGGACGGCGCCCGGCCCGGCGGCGGCGGCGGCGGCGGACGACGAGGTCGGGAGACCCCGCCGGAGTAGCGTCACCGCCAGGCATGGGCTGATCCACCTCAGAGCCGGAACGTTCGTGCGCTTTTTGCGCATATCAGTGGATTCTTTGCGCACGCCAAAAAGCGGCCTCCCGCGCGGCATGGCAATCAAGTCGGTGCTTCTAGCCTTACTGAGCTACTGGGCCGAAACCTGGTAGCACATGAGTGCGTTGCCGTGCCGGATGAACAACCTGCCCTGGGCCACCACGGGGTGCGCCCAGTGCGTCCCGTCGCCCAGCGGAACCTTGAACTTGCTGACGAGCTGGCACTTTTCGGGTGAAGGGCGAACCAGTCCGACCATGCCGTCCTCGCCGCAGCAGTACAGCATGCCGTCGGCGAAGATGACCGATCCGCCCTTGCCCACTCCCTCCAGCGTGTACGCGCGGAGGATGCCTTCCTTCCCAACCAGGCCCGTCGCGTACACCAACCCGCCCTCCGCAACCGCATGCGGAATACACTGGCAAACACAAGGAAAACAGCGGAAAATCAAGCTCGCAAGCCGCGCAAGGTAGGGTGCCTGAGTGGCCGAAAGGGCTGGTCTTGAAAACCAGTGTGCCCGCAAGGGCACCGTGGGTTCGAATCCCACCCCTACCGGTTTAGAAGGGGTATCGGCGCTATAATTGGGCGAGAAGAAATGACAGGCCAAAGGGCCGGGGAGCGGATGTATGAGCGGAAGGCGCGCAGTGGCTAAGCAGGGTTGGCGGGCGGCGTTGTGGATGTTGGCCCTGGTCGGGCTATGGGCGCCGGGCTGTTCCAGCCAGGCCCAGTCGTCATCGGCCGGCGAAGAACCCTCGGGCAAGCCCATCGCCACCCTGCAGGAATTCAAGGACAAGATCGGCGCGTCGGCCAAACCCGTGGTGGTGGATTTCCAGGCCGAATGGTGCGGCTGGTGCAAGCGGATGGCCCCGTCCCTGCGGGCGATGGAAGAGCAGTACAAGGGCCGGGTGGTATTCTACAGCATTGACATAGACCGCGTTCCGGAAGTGGCCCACCAGCAGGGCATTGAAGGCGTGCCGACGCTGATGTTCTTCGTGGGCGGGAAGCAATGGGGCCAGCCGGCGGTGGGCTATCAAACTCCTGAGCAACTCAAGGGCCTGATGGAGAAATTGGTCTCATCGGCCGCGACCGCCTCCGCGCAGACAGGAAGAGAATAGGCAACAGGCAACAGGCAGCAGGCAACAGGCAACAGGAAGCAGGCAACA
>PMYM01000012.1:0-14003 GCA_003171235.1 Phycisphaerales bacterium
GACCAGTTGCACATCAAGCCTTATCTGTTTAAGCGGATGCTCCGCAGCCGACGGCTCAGCGCCATGCTCGAATGCCAGGCCATGCTGGGCCAGAAGCTGGCGACGCTGGGAGCCCGGGCCAATTCCGACAACGCCGCCGACACGCTGGCGCTGGTCGCCCTGGACGACAGCGCCCGGCCGGAGACGCGGCGCAAGGCCGCCATGGCGCTGCTGCACCTCGCCGGGGACAACCCCTACCGGAAGATGACCTATACGGAAAAGCCGGTGGAGGATTTCACCGCGGAGGCCGCGGGGAAGAAAACATCCAACGCAGAGGACGCGGGGACAAACAGATTTAACGCAGAGGCCGCAGAGGACGCAGAGGACGGAAAGAGGAAGACAAGACAGGAAAACAGATTTACCACAGAGAACACAAAGAACACCGAGAATTGCAAGAAGAAGACAGAAGAGCACAAGAAACTCAACACAGAGACACAGAGACTCAGAGAAGAGAAAACAGGTCTCTTGGAATTCCTCTGTGTGCCTCAGTGCCTCTGTGTCGATTCTTCTGTTGCTCCTTCTTCTGAATCCTTCAGTCCTCCGTGTCCTCTGCGTCCTTTGCGTTTAAATTCTTCTCTTTCCGTTGCCCTTTATTCTGAATCTTTCAGTCCTCCGTGTCCTCTGCGCCCTCTGCGTTTAAGTTCTTCTCTTTCCGCTGCGTTTCGTTCCGATCCGTTCCGTCTGGTTCCGAATGGTTCCCCCGCGCAATGCGCGCAGTTTGTGGCAGCACAAGCAGTTAGGCTGGAATGGCCCGGTTCATACCCAGCGCAGCACGAAGAACACAAATGTCAGCAGGATGAACACCGGCAGCAGCACGCAGGCGCTGTAGGCCATGTAGTGCAGGAAGCTGGGCATCCTGACGCCGCGCTCCTGGGCGATGGCCTTGACCATGAAGTTTGGCCCGTTGCCGATGTAGGTGTTGGCCCCCATGAAGACCGAGCCCAGGCTCAGGGCCACCAACAGGTCGGTGGCGATGCGGCCCCCGCCCAGCAGGGCGGTGACGCCGGCGCCGGGGGCAACGGGCAGCGTGCCGGCCGTCTCGAAGAACACCACGTAGGTCGGGGCGTTGTCCAGGAAACTGGACAGGCCCCCGCTGGCCCAGAAGAATTGCCAGGGCTGGGTCAGACCCAGCGAGGGCCCTTGGACCTTGAGCATCTCGATGGGGGCCTGCATGGTGATGAATATGCCCAGGAACAGTGCGGCCACCTCGGCGATGGCGGCGAAGTTGAAGTGGTTTGCCCGGCGGATGCCCGCCGGCGTGGTCAAGAGGGAGAGGCCGGCCAGGCCCAGCATGACCAACTCGCGCAGGAAGTCGGGCACGACGGCCCGGCTAAGTTCGCCCAGGTATCGCGGCAGGATGGGTTGTCCGGGCACCAGCAGGGCCACGGCCCCCACCACCCCGGCCAGGTAGAGCAGGTTGATCTTGCCGGCCAGGCGCAGGGGCTGGACGACCGCCTGGTCGCGGGCGATGGTCCCGGGGCTCTCGCGGCGGTAGGCCCGCACGTCCCAGATGTAGTAGATGCCCAGGAGCAGCCCCACGCAGCAGAGCCACTTGCCCGCCAGCCCCAGCGTCCAGAAGAAACTCACGCCCCTCAGGTAGCCCAGGAACAAGGGCGGGTCGCCGATGGGCAGCAGGCAGCCGCCGATGTTGCACACCAGGAAGATGAAGAAGATCACCGTGTGCTTGACGTGACGGCGCTGGGAGTTGGTCTGCAGCAGCGGGCGGATCAAGAGCATGGCCGCACCGGTGGTGCCGATGAGGTTGGCCAGCACCGCCCCAACGGCCAGGAACAGGGTGTTGGTGCGGGGGTGGGCAGGCAGGTCGCCCCGCAGTTGGATGCCGCCGCTGATGGTGTAGAGAGCAAACAGCAGCACGATGAAGGGCAGGTACTCATCCAGCAGGGCGGCGCGGAGCTGGTGGATCAGCATCGGCCAGCCGGCCCCGATGGCGGCGTACTGCCCGTGCTCCAGGAACATCGTGCCCGGGTGCGCCAGGCCGTAGAACAGCCCCACCGGCAGCGACAGGGCCAGGGCGATCAGCAGCTTGTTGCGATTGTGCTGCCAGAATCGGTGGCAGGCGGGGATCAGGGGCAGGAGGGCAATCGCCAGCAGCAGGGCCACGAAGGGCGCAGCCGACCATGCCGGCGGGACGTAATTCTCCGCCGGGGCTCCGACGGCAAGGATGCCTGCTGCCCAGGTCATGCCCATACGCTAGAGAGTCAATTGCCAATTGCCAATTGCCAATTGTCAATTGAGGAGGGGCCAACGGCACTTCCCTGTTCAATTGGCAATTGGCAATTGGCAATTGAAAATCGGCAATCAGAACATTCCTATGACATTCCCGTCCTTGTCCAGGTCCACGTCCATGAAGGCCGGGCGGGAGGGCAGGCCGGGCATGGTGCGCATGGCCCCCAGCAGGGGGTAGAGAAAGCCCGCCCCGGCCGATGCCCGCACCTCGCGCACCGGCACGATGAAGCCGCGCGGCACGCCTTTCTGGGTCGGGTCGTGGGAGAGCGACAGGTGGGTCTTGGCCATGCAGATGGGCAGGTTGGACAGGCCGGCCTTTTCGTAGGCGGCGATCTGTTTCTGGGCCAGCGGCTCGTACGACACCCCGCCGGCCAGGTAAACCTTGGTGGCGATGGTATGGATCTTGTCCTTGATGGACATCTCGTCGGGGTACAGCAGTTTGAAGTTGGAGGGCTGCCGGCAGGCGGCGACCACGGCGTTGGCCAGCTCGACCGCCCCGGCCCCGCCCTGTGCCCAGTGGTTGGCGACCACGGCCGACATCGCGCCAGCCGATACTGCCGCCTGGCGGGCCAGCTCCAGCTCCCCCGGCGTGTCGGTGGGGAAGGCGTTGATGGCCACCACCACCGGCACGCCGAACATGCGGGCGATCTCGATGCAGCGGGCCATGTTGGCCGTGCCCTTCTCCAGCAGCGGCAGGTTCTCCTGGACGTACTCGGCCGGCAGGGGTCTGCCGGGCGTGACCTTGGGCCCGCCGCCGTGCATCTTGAGGGCGCGGATGGTGGCCACCACCACCACACAGTCGGGCGCCAGGCCCGAGGAGCGGCACTTGATGTCCATGAACTTTTCCATGCCCATGTCGGCGGCGAAGCCGCTCTCGGTGACCACGTAGTCGGCCAGCTTCAGGGCGATGCGGTCGGCGATGATGGAGCTGTTGCCGTGGGCGATGTTGGCGAATGGCCCGGCGTGGACGAATACCGGCTGGCCCTCCAGCGTCTGCATGAGGTTGGGCTTGATGGCGTCCTTGAGCAGCACCAGCATGGCCCCGGTGGCGCCCAGGTCGTTGGCGGTAACCGGCTCGCCCCGGCGATTCAGGCCGATGATGATCCGGCCCAGGCGCTGGCGCATATCCTCCAGGCCGCCGGCCAGGGCCAGGATGGCCATGACCTCGCTGGCCACCGAGATGTCAAAGCCGCTCTGGCGAGTGGGCCCGTCGTCGTGGCCGCCCAGCCCGGTGGTGACGTTCCGCAGCGCCCGGTCGTTGACGTCCACCACTCTCCGCCAGGTGACGGCGCAGGGGTCGATGTCCAGGCGCTTCAGGCGCGACCTGGCGATCTGCTCGTCAGTGGAGTTGGCCTCGTGGAAGATGCGGGCGTCGATGGCCGCCGCCAGCAGGTTGTTGGCGATGGAGACGGCGTGGATGTCGCCGGTGAGGTGGAGGTTGAATTCCTCCATGGGAATGACCTGGCTGTAGCCCCCGCCGGCCGCCCCACCCTTGATGCCGAAGGTCGGGCCCATCGAGGGCTGGCGGATGCACAGGAAGGGGCGCTTGCCGATCTTGCCCAGGCCCTGCGTCAGGCCGACGCTGGTGGTGGTCTTGCCCTCGCCCAGGGGCGTGGGGGTGATGGCCGTCACGTCGATGTACTTGCCGCTGGGCCGGCCGGCCAGGGAGGCCAGTATGTCCAGCTTGACCTTGGCCTTGAACTGGCCGTAGGACTCCACGAATTCGCCGGCGATGCCGGCTTGGCGGGCCAGCTCGACTATGGGCATGGGCTTGGCGGCGCGGGAGATCTCTATGTCCGAGGGAATCTTACCGGCCATCAGCGTCCTTTCGGTCTCTGGATCGTCCTTTTATACCATCGCGGGGATGTCAGGATAACGGCAAAGCCCAAAGCTGAAAACTTAAAGCTGAAAGAAGAACAGGACTCTGGTTGTGCCCAATTCCTATTTCAGCTTTCAGCTTTTAGCTTTCAGCTTTGTGTCTCCGGCCAGGAAGTTCGCCAGCGCCCGATACTGCTCCGGCCGGATGCTGCCGGGGCGCAGGCCCGGGTCGATGCCGCTGCCCTGGAGGGCGGCCAGGAAGGCCTCGCCGGCGAAGCCCAGGTTGCTCAGGCGGGCGGCGGCGATGATCTTCTTTCGCCGCTGGGAGAAGGCCGCCGCCAGCACGGCGCTGAGCATTGGCAGTTCGGTCAGTTGGCCGGCCAGGGCAGGGTCGAAGTCCAGGCGGACCATCTGCGAATACACCTTGGGCCGCGGCCAGAAGGCCTCCGGCGGCAGCACCCTGCCCGCCTGGGCATGCGCAAGCAGGGCCGTCAGCACGCTGACGGGGCCGTAGGATTCATCGTCCGCCCCGGCCAGAAAACGCCCGGCCAGTTCCTTCTGCACGGTAAACGTCAGCCGGTCGAACACTACCGGGTGGTCGGCCCGCCCGCGCATCGCCCGCCAGGACTGCTCCAGGCAATTAGCCACCACCGGCACAGCGATGTTGTAGGGCAGGTTGGAGACCAGGGAACAGCTCACCGCGGAGGGCGCAGAGGAGGAAACGGCCAGTTGCTCAAGCATCTCGGGCGCGAGTTGATGCTTTCCGGCCAGGGCGTCCTGGCACAGGACGGTCAGGCGCGGGTGACTGCCCAGGCGGGCGCGGAGGATTTCGGCCAGTCCGCGGTCGAACTCCACCGCCACCACGCTGCCGTAGCGGCCAAGCAGTTCCTCGGTGAGCGAGCCGGTGGCCGGGCCGACCTCCAGCACCGTATCGGCCGGGGCGAGCTGGGCCAACTCCAGCAGCTTGGCCATGAGGTTGGCGTCGATGAGGAAGTTCTGGCCCAACCGGCCATTGGGCTCCCTGCCGGCGGCGGAGAGGATTTCCTTTATCTGCGTCAGCGTCTGCAAGGCCTAAGCCTCCTGTACTGCCACAGATTAGAGCAGATGAATTATTTGAGCAACCGGGATTCTACGCAGAGGCGCAGAGAACGCAGAGAACGGAATGAGACAAGCAAGAACAGAAAGGCGTCTTACAAAAGAAACGCCCAAAAACAATTCGGCTTTTTCTTTTCTCTCTGCGCCCTCTGCGCCTCTGCGTATGATCTTGGACTTTCAAATTCAATGCTCAAGACTCGCAATTGGGAAGCTCGTTCCTACCATGTACCACGGCAGCGACAAAGGAGCCAAACCCATGAAGGCGGCGTACATCGAACGGCACGGCGGGCCGGAGGTCATACAAGTCGGCCAGCGGCCTGACCCCAAGTGCAAACCCGGCGAGGTGCTGGTGGCGGTCAAGGCCTGCGGGCTGAACCACCTGGACCTGTGGGTGCGGATGGGCGGGGGGCGGAAGTTCCCCCTGCCGCTGGTGCCCGGCTGCGACATCGCCGGCGTCCGCACGGACACCGGCGCCGAGGTGGTGGTCTTCCCGGGCGTCTGGACCGCCCCGGCGCCCTACCCCGGGGGCAGCGTGGGACTGGCCGACGACTTTGCCATCATCGGCGCCCACCGCGACGGCGGCATGGCCGAGCTGGTCGCCCTGCCGGAGCGCAACTGCCTGCCCAAGCCGCCGCGGCTGTCCTTCGTGCAGGCGGCGTCTGTGCCGGTGGTGTTCACCACGGCCTGGCACATGCTGATGGCGCGGGCCGGCCTGTCGCCGGGGCAGTGGGCGCTGATCAACGCCGCCGGTTCGGGGGTCTCCTCGGCGGGCATCCAGATCGCCCGCCTGGCCGGGGCGCGCGTCATCGCCACCAGCAGCACACCCCAGAAGCTCGCCCGCGCCGCCCAGCTCGGCGCCACCCACGTCATCAACTACAAGACCGAAGATGTGGCCGCCCGGGTGCGCCAGATTACCGGCGGGCACGGGGCCGACGTCATCCTCGACCACGTCGGCTTGGCCAACTGGCCGGCCAACATGGCGGCCCTGGCCCGCGGGGGCAAGCTGGTCATCTGCGGCGTCACCGGCGGCTCCGACGTGCCCCTTGCCCTGGGGCCGTTGTACTACCAGTCGCAGTCGGTCCTGGGCTCGACCCTGGGCAGGCCGGAGGACCTCGCCCGCTGCCTGGACCTGCTGGCGGGCGGCGAGCTTCAGACCGTCATCGACCGCACCTTCACCCTGGAAGAGTTGCCCCAGGCACACCGCTATCTGGAGGCCGGCGGGCAGTTCGGCAAGGTGGTGATCGAGATATAGGAATTTTCGATTTTCGATTTACGATTTTCGATTTAACAGCAGGAGCCTGAGGCAAGAGGAAGACTCTCTTCCTAAATCGTAAATCGACAATCGAAAATCGAAAATCAAAGATGTGCCGTCCCAGCAGGGGCCTACGCATCATTTCGCCGGTAGCGTAGCGGGGATGGTCGTTGGCGCAGAGGTTACCTGCCCTTGCTTGGGCGGATCCTCCCATCCGCCGCCCAGCGCCTTGTACAGGGCGATCAGGTCAGTCGCCACGTCGCGGTCGCTCTGGACCAGGGCGTCCTCGGAGGCAAACAGAGATCGCTGCGCGTTGAGCACGTTGAGGAAATCCGTTTGCCCCTGCGTATAGAGCTGCATTGACAGATCCACGGCCTTGCGGTTGGCGACGACGGCCTCGGCCAAGGACTTGCGGTGCTCCTGCTCCTTGGCCAGCGCGATCAGGGCGTTCTCAACGTCCTGGAGAGCCGTTAGCACGGTCTGCTTGTAGGTGATGAACGCCTGATCCCGCAGCGCCTCCTGCACCTGGATATTCGACAGGATGCTTCCCCCCTGGAAGATGGCCCAACTCACCGAGGGCCCAAACGACCAGGAGCGACTGATATCTTTGAAGAGATTCTCTCCCAGCGTGTTCTGCCAACCGATGTTGCCGGTCAGCGAAAACTTGGGGAAGAGGTCGGCTGTGGCCACGCCGATCTGAGCCGTGGCGGCATGGATTTGTGCTTCCGCTGCGCGGATATCCGGGCGGCGGCGCAGCAGTTCCGAGGGCAGGCCGATGGGTATCTCATGCGGCGCAGCGGGCAGGGGAGCCGTTTGCGACAGGTCCCTCAGCAGGTCGGCCGGCGGGCGAGCCAGAAGGACGCTGAGGGCATAGATGGTCTGCTGGGCCGACGTTTCCAGCACCGGAATGATGGATTCCGTTGTGGCCACTAGGGCGTCGGCGTTGGCCACGTCCAGGCCGCCGACAAACCCGGCCGCCAATCGCTGACGGGTAATACCGGCCGTATGCTGCTGTGACTTGAGGTTATCCCGAGCGATCACGATCTGCTGCTGGAACCCACGAAGGAGCACATAGTCCAGCGCCACCTCCGCGGCCAGGCTTACCTGCACGTCACGAATGCTTTCCTGGGCGGCCATGATGGTGGCATCGGCGGACTCGACATTTCGTCTTATGCCCCCAAATACGTCCAGTTCCCACACGGCGTCAAGGCCGGCCTGGAACAGGTTCTGGTCGTGGATTGCAGGACCGACGCCCGCGGGGCGGCCACGCTGATAGGATGCCGTGCCGCTGGCGGCGGGGAAAAGGCCGCCCACGATAACGCCTCGCTGGGCTCGCGCCTGGCGAAGGCGGGCTTGGGCCAACTGAAGGCTCAGGTTGGCCTGGAGTGCTTCATTCACGAGGCCGGTCAACTTGGGATCACCAAAGTTTCCCCACCATAGTGCCAACTCGGCCGGTTGCGAGGTGGCTGCCGTCGGCTGCGATGTGCTTTCTTTGGATGCCCCCGCCCACGCCGGGGGAGTTTTGGCCTGGGGCGGGTGATAGTCCGGCCCCACCATGCACCCGGCGATCATCAGTGAAAGCGAAACAGTGGCGGCAAAGAGCATTCGTACGACGCGGCCTTCCTTCTTCATTCTTTCGCTCCTGGAGCCTGGGCACACGTGGGATTTTGGTTATTCGTATCTTAGGGCTTCAATTGGATCCAGGCGAGATGCCTTCCATGCCGGATAGTAACCGAAGATGATGCCCACGCTGGCCGAAACCGCCACGGCCGCCACGATCGCGCCCAAGGATATCTCGGTGGGCCAGTGCAGGAACTTGGCCACAAGCATTGAACTGCCACGACCTATCAATATGCCCATGGCGCCGCCGAGCAAGCACAACACGACAGCCTCGAGCAGAAATTGGCGCAAGATGTCGCCGGGCTGGGCGCCCACGGCCATGCGCAGGCCTATCTCACGCGTCCGTTCGGTTACGGACACGAGCATGATATTCATGATCCCCACGCCGCCGACTACCAGTGAGATCGCCGCCACGATCAGCAGCAGCGTGGTCATCAGCGTGGTTGTGGACGACATGGCCTTAGTGAGTTCGGTCATATCGCGGATGGTGAAGTCGTCGTTCTCCCCAACTCGAATGTGATGCCTTTCACGGAGCAGGGCCGTGACTTCCTTAATGGCCCCGGGGATCTGGGCGGAGATCTTCGCCGCGACCAGGATCTGGTCCACGTTGGTGAAACGCACCGGCTGCGGAGTGTCTGCTTGCTGAATCGCGGAGGGCGCCGGGTAAACGTTGAGCTGGCTGTTGGGATATATCTGGCTGAGGCTGTTCACGCCAGAGGAGGTCTCGCCGGAGACGGCGCTGCTCTGGTTGGGGTTAGCCAGGGACGCTCCGGTGACACGGTACTTGATGGTCGTCCACGGCGCCAGGACGATGTCGTCCTGGTCCATTCCCATCATGTTGGAGCCCTTGGGTTGCAGGACCCCGACGACCTTGAAGGTCACATTCTGCATCCTGAGTTCCTTGCCCACGGGCGATTGTCCGCCAAACAATTCCCGCACGATAGTCTGGCCGACCAGGCAAACCTTGCTGGTATTGCGCACATCGCGGTCGGTGAAGGGGTCGCCCTCGGCCAGGTCGCTCCAGTCCCGCACGTCCAAGAACGAGGGGGTCGTGCCGTAGATGCTCATGGGAACCCAGTTCTTATTGCCGTAAACCACTTGCGTCCGCGCACGGACCACCGGCGCCACGCCGCTCACGCTGGGACAGTCTTTCGAGATCGCGTCGGCGTCCTGGGGTGTCATCGTCAGGACGCTGCCCGCCCCGAAACTGATCCCGCCGCTGGCGGCCTGGCCGGGCATGACCATCAGGGTATTGGCGCCCATGCTGGCAATGGTCTTTTGGATGGCCGCGGAGGAGCCGTTGCCGATTTCCATCATGGCGATTACCGCCGCGACCCCGATGACGATTCCCAGCGTGGTCAAGGCAGCCCGCATGATGTTGCGGCGGAGTGCCCGCAGAGCCGTCTTGAACGTGCGGTAGGACTTCATGGAGAGCCTCCTGCCGGTGGAGGCGGTACCGGTGGAGGCGGGGCAACGCCGCGGCCCGCCGTGCCGCCGTCCAGGATCAGGCCGTCCTGGATCCGGATAACCCGCTGGGCATGCTGAGCCACGCCCGGATCATGGGTGACCAGGATAATGGTCAGGCCCTCAGACCGATTCAGGTCCTGGAACATCCGCAGGGTGTCCTCGCTGGTGTGCGAATCCAAGTTGCCGGTGGGTTCGTCAGCCAGCAAGATCGCGGGTTGGCTGACCAACGAGCGGGCAATGGCCACTCGCTGCTGCTGGCCTCCCGAAAGCTGCGACGGCTGATGGTCCATGCGATCGCTCAGGCCGACACGGTCGAGCAACTCTTTGGCCCGCTGGCGCATCTGCTTTTCGGAGAAATCTTCGTGTGAATACGTCATCGGCATCATGACGTTCTCCAGTGCGCTGGTCCGCGCCAGGAGATTGAAGTTCTGGAAGACAAAGCCGATCATCCGGTTCCGCAGCTTGGCACGTTCTTTGGCCGAATAGCGCGAGATCTCGCTGCCGTCCAGCCAGTATTCCCCGGCCGTCGGGTGGTCCAGGCAGCCCAGGATGTTCATCAAGGTGCTCTTGCCCGAGCCGCTGGCTCCCATCAACGCCACCAATTCGCCCTTGCCGATGGACATGGAGATTCCCTTGAGCACAGGCACGTCCACCTCGCCCAGGTAGTAGGTCTTGTAAATGTCCTTTATTTCAATAAGGTCCACGTGGATCGTCTCCTCGGCCGGCCTTACCGCCCGCCTCCAGGGCCACCCTGGGCGCCACCGGTTCCGCTGCCGGCGGGGGCGTTCACCGGACGCCTTGCCGCGCCCAACTGAGGAGTGAACGGACTGGCCCCCCCGGCACTGGCGCCACTCTCCATGGACTGCTCACCCACGACCACCTGCAGGCCTTCAGCCAGATCGCTCCCCTGCACTTCGGTCTGGGCGCCGTCAGTCAGGCCGGCCTGAACCTTGACGGGCTGCACGAACTGGCCTTGCGCCACCCAGAGCGTGCCACGGTGCAGGTCGGCGCCCTCCTGCGAACTGGCAGGCTGGGAGGCCCGCCTTCCGGCGCCAGAGGCAGGCTCCGCCTGCTGGCGGAATGCGGGGGCGATCTGATCAGGCCGGGGAGTCCACCGCAACGCGGCGTTGGGCACCAACAGCACATCCTCACGGTGCCCGGTCTGAAACTGCACGTTGGCGGTCAAGTACGGCAACAGTTTCCCATCGGGGTTGTCGGTGTTCACCTCAACGGTGTAAGTAACCACGTTCTGGGTCATGGTCGCGTTGAGACGGGTTTTTCCAACCGTCCCTAGGAAGACCTTGCTTGGGAAGGCATCAACCGTGAAGGTCACCGGCATGCCTGGTGTGATGCTGCCGATGTCGGCCTCATTGACCGATACCCAGACCTGGACGCGGGTCAGGTCTTTTGCAATCAGGAACAGGCTGGGGGCATTCAGGCTGGACACCACCGTCTGGCCGATATTCACCCGCCGGTCGATAATCACACCTTTGACGGGAGACTTGATCGTGCAGTAACTCAGGCTGCGCTGGGCCCGATCCAAGGCAGCCTGGGCCTGGCCTATAGAGGCGGCCGCCTGGGCCACCCCCGCGTCGGCGACGGCCACGTTGGCCTTGGCGATGTCAAAATTGGCCTTGTACGCGTCATACTGCGTGGGCGCCAGCGCCTCGGAAGAAGGGCCAAGCTTCTGGGCCCTGTCCCAGTCGGCCTGGGCCTGGACCAGTTTGGCCTTCATTTGCTGCAGGTTGGCCTCGGCATTGATATGGCCGGCCTTGGCCAGATCCAACGCCGCCTTGGACGAAGCGACGTCAGCGGCATACAGGGAGTCGTCGATATTCGCCAGGACGGTGTTCTCGTCGACGAAAGAGCCGTAGTCGATGCTCTTGCCGCTTTCGTCCTTGCCGAAATAGGCGATCTGTCCGGCCACCTGGGCGCCGATGTCCACGACCTCTTCGGGTTCCACCGTGCCGGTGGCGCCGATGGTCGCCGAGCCGATGCTGTGCGAGCCGTCGTAGAGCGTGACCGTGTCGCCGGCGTCGCCGATGCCGCTCACCGTCACGGGAGTCGAGCTCGTCGTCGGGCCGGGCGTCGAGGTGAACGTGATCGCCGGCGGGTTCGGGTAGACCGTGACGTCGACGTCGCAGCTCTGGCCGCTCGTCAGGCCGACCTCGGGAAGCTGGTTGACCGTCTGCGTGGCCGTGATGTCGTGCGAGTACCCGACCGGCAGGAAGATCGTGATCGACCACGTGCCGTCGGCGGCGACGGTGCCGGTGCCGACGACCGAGGTGGCGTCGGAGTAGACGGTGATCGTGTCGCCGGCGTCGCCCGTGCCCGAGACGACGATCGGCGTCGTCGGGGTCGGCTTCGAGGGCGCGCTCAGGCCGGTGATCACCGGCGGGTCTGCGAGCCCGAGGTCGAGCCACGTCTCGTTGGTCGGCATCCAGACGCCGCCAACCTTCACGACGAGGCCGTCGCAGATCAGGTCGTTGAGGGCCTCGAGGTTCGGTGAGGACAGGCTCGCGTACTCGGCCGCGGTGAGCTGCCCACGGACGACGATGCGGTTGAGGAGCGCCTCGGCGGTGTCGTCGACGTGCGGGATGTCCTCGATCCGCTGCGGGTGCGCAGACGGCGTGAGCAGGACGATGGTGCCGAGGCTGCCGTAATCGGCGTGACCCTCGACGTCGAGACCGGGGTTCGTGCCGTCGTGCCACCACGGCCACCAGGGGCTGGGTCCGGTCTGCTCGTGCCAGTCGCCGTCTTCCGGCTCGACGAGGCCGAGCTCGCCGAACGGCTCGCCGTTGCGGAACGAGGGATCCGGCTGGTTGTACCACGGGGTCACCGTCTCGGGCCGCGTCGGGTCGGCGCCGAGGGCGAGTCCGAGGTCGTAGAGGACCTGCACCACGTCCTCGGACTCGTCGTCGATGACGGTGGGGCCGGGGCTTCCTTCCCACGGGTAGATGTACGTGTTGAAGCTGTCCTGCCAGTCGATCAGCCGGTCGCCCGCGGTGTTCGCGATCAGGATGTCGTGGCCGGCGCCGCCGAAGGCGATGTCGGCGTTCGTCGGGCCCGTGCCGCGCGGGTCGACGGTGTTGTTCGCGTTCGGGTCGTAGCCGGGCTTGAGCGCCTGGACGAAGCGGATCAGCGTCGCAGTCTCGTCCGCCGTGAAGACGCAGTTGATGTCGCTCGTAACCTGCTCGGCCCACTCGTCGAGGTCGTTCGTCGGGTCGTACGAACGGTAGTGCACATCCGAGTACTGGATGTTGTTGAGCTGGTTGCAGAGATCGCGCGCCTCGTACGAGCTGGACGAATAGGACGTCGTGAGCGAGCAGAGGCTGCTGTACGTGACCGGGGTCGACACGTTCGTCGAGTCGAGGTTGTCGTCGGCCTGGAGCAGGTCGTTGCCGTAGCCGCCGAACATGACGTCCTGGTTCGTACCGCCGACGAGCCAGTCGTTGCCACCGTCGCCGAAGAGGACGTCCTGGCCGTCGTCGACGACCGTCTGCGGCGTGGTCGCGTCGAACGAGGTCGCCGAGACGAAGTTGAGCAGGAAGTCGATTCCCGGCCCGACCATGATCTTCTCGAACGGGTCGTATGGGTTGTAGTAGCGGAACTCCTGCGACGAGCTGTTGTACCCGAGCGGGTTGCCGGGCGTGTAGTACGCGGCCAGCGAGGCGAGGACGCCGAGCGGGTTGTGGCCGTTGTCGTAGTACAGCGGCAGCGCCTCGGCACCCGACATCGCGTCGTCGCCGCCGCCGCCGTGCAGGAAGTCGTTGCCGAGGCCGCCGTAGATGACGTCGTTGCCACCGGCGAAGAACGGCTGCTCGATCGCGGTGTAGTTGAGCTGCCCGGTGACGTTGACGGTGATGACGATATTGTCGGAGTCCTCGTCGCCCGTGCCGAGGGTGAGCTGCGTCGTCGCAGCGAGGCCGAACAGCGGCTCGGCAATCGCGTTGCGAGCCGGCTCGAGCAGGCCGTCGTCGCCGAGGACGCCGTCGTCGCCGGTGCCGCCGGAGATCCAGTCGTTGCCGGAGTTGCCGTAGAGCTGGTCGTCCTGGCCGTCGCCGAAGAGCGTGTCGGCGCCGGTCTCGCCGTAGACGACGTCGTTGCCGGCGTCGCCGTGCAGGATGTCGCCGCCGCCGATGTTCGCCGGGTGCGTGGTCGTGACCGTCCAGCAGTTGTCCGGATCGGTGCTGTCGCAGGTCGTGTAGCTCGAGTCGCCGTACGGGCTGTAGTCGATCAGCTTGATCGCGGTCGGGATGATGTGCTCGGTCTCGCCGGCGTAGTTGTCGTAGTTGTAGGTCAGGAACTGCCCGTTGGCGTCGACGAGACGATAGATGTCGCCGTTGTCGCCGAGGATGACATCGGCATCGTGCGAGTGGCCGTTCGCGGACGTATCGCCCGGGTCGTTCAGGCCGATCGCGGCGCCGGTGTCGCCGAAGATCTCGTCGACGCCGTCCGGCCGCTG
>PMYM01000012.1:14033-15372 GCA_003171235.1 Phycisphaerales bacterium
AAGATCAGGTCGTTGCCGCCGCCGCCCTCGATGTAGTCCCTGCCGTCGCTGCCGGGGCCGACCAGGTCGCCGACGGTGGTGCCGGGGGTCGTGTACGTGCCGACGTTCAGGGTGACGGAGCCGTCGCCCTGGATCACGTCGTTGCCCATCTCGCCGAAGATCAGGTCGTTGCCCGCGCCGCCGGCGAGGACGTCGTTGCCGTAGAGCGTCGCGTCGGTCGTGCCGCCGTCGAAGAGCGTGATCGTCCGCTCGAGCACGCCGGTCGGGTCGAGCGCCGGGCCGCTGCTCGTGTTCGGCAGGTACGTGGACGAGCCGTCCGGGTTGAGGACGGCGCTGTAGATCGTCGGCGCGGTAAGCGTGCGGTCGAGCGGGCTCGTGACGAGGCCGTTACCGAGGATCGCGGCGTTGTCGCCGGCGATCACGTCATTGCCGGCGCCGCCGTCGATCGTCTCGTTGCCGTCCTGGCCGCCGGCGACGTTGTGGCCGCCGATCAGGTCGTCGTCGCCGCTGCCGCTGATGATCGTGTCGTTGCCCTGGCCGCCGATCACGACGTTGCGCCCGTTGCCGGCATGGATCACGTCGTCGGCGCCGAGCGGCGTGCTGGCGTTCTGTGTGAAGATCGACGTGTAGGCCCAGTCGACTGGGACGCTCGGGACGAACGGCGTCACCGGGACGTTGCCGGTCAGCGAGCCGAAGTCGCCGAAGATCAGGTCGTTGCCGTCGCCGGTGGTGATGGTGTCGCCGCCGGTGCCGCCCATCACCCAGTTCGTGCCCGTACCGAGGATCGTGATCGTGTCGGGGCCGCCGTCGGTCGGGTTCGTCGCGCTGATTCCCGTGAAGCCGCCCTGGCTCGCCGTCCAGCCGATCGTGCCGTTGTCGCCGAGGACGATGTTCGAGCCGCCCGCGTCGGTGATCGTGTCGTTGCCGGTGCCGCCGACCACGACGTCGTTGTCGCCGCCGGTCGTGATCGTGTCGTTGCCGCCGAAGCTCGTGCCGATCGAAGTCGCGGTGAGGAGCACGCCCGTCACCGGGTCGAACGTCAGCGCGGCGCTGTCGCCCATCACGACATTCGCGCCGGCGCCGGCGGCAATCGAGTCGACGCCGAAGCCGCCGACGATCACGTCGCGGCCGACGCCCGTCGTGATCGTGTCGTCGCCGCCGAAGCCCGGGGCAAGCGAGGTCGCCGTGGTCAGCACGCTCGTCACCGGCGTGAACACGAGGTCGGCGCTGTCGCCGAACACGACGTTGTCGCCGTCGCCCGCGTTGATCGTGTCGTTGCCCATGCCGCCGACGATCACGTCGCGTCCGGCTCCGGTCGTGATCGTGTCGTTGCCGCCGA
>PMYM01000074.1 GCA_003171235.1 Phycisphaerales bacterium
GCCAAGCGAGGGCTGGTGGGCGCTAACTCCACGATGCCTGCGTCGGCCCGCACGACGGCCAGCCCGTGCCGGCCCAGGCGGTAGCCGACATCGGGTTCCTCCAGGATGCCCTTCAGAGTGGCCTCGACCAGCCCCCGTTGCAGCAGAGCCCGCCGCTGCTGCATGCGTCGGTACAGCGGCCAGAGGGGGTGGTCGATTTACAGAAGGACCATAGTCCGGTCATAGTCACCTGCTTCGGGGCGGAAGTTGGGCACGCGGCATTCCTCGCTGACCATCCTCAATGCATGGGCTACCGTGCTACGGGTCAGCCGGGCGCCAGGCAGGTACAAGTCAACCAGTTGTCTGACAGTGGCATATCTCAATTGCGTATCCTCATGGCCTAGAGGAAGACTACAGCTTTAATTTGGTAGTCTTAAAGCTCGTTTCCGGAATTTCTGAAAAAATCTTTCATCCCCTTGCATTACTTCTCCACAATTGACGTTTTGGCCATCCTGGAGACGGAATCACTTTGACTTTCTGTAGTCCAACAAACACAATTGTTGGCATGGCCAAGCGACAGAGTCATTCTGGCGGCGCCCAAGGACTGCTAGACCGCACGGTTGGGCGGATCGTCGCCGCCGGCTGGCAGGACGACCAGCAGCGACTGGCAGTTGCGGATGTGCTAGCTGGTTTAACTCGGCTTGCGGGTGCGGCTGGTGGTGGCCAGGCGGCCGGGCCGTCGGCGGCTGCTGCGGCAAACGCCATCAACGAGGTCATCCGTGCTGCGACGAGGCTGGCCGACCTGACCGGCGACCGCACCGCCCTGCTGGAGCTGATCTCCGACCTGAACCGCTTTGCCGCAACTGTGGGCATCTGGCAAGCCGGCTCGGCCGGTGCTATGGTCTCAGGCCAACCGACCCCGCGCTCTGGGCATCGCAGAGCAGATTTCACCGTCACCTACAGTGTCCGAAAGAGGCGTGACGGCCAAGAAGTGCTGTTCGAGGAGCGCGAGGGCGGCCGCAAGAGCTTCGCCGTCACCCGCAAAGACTACGACGCCGCCGTCGCCGCACTGGCCGAGCTGGACCAGCCCGTCAAATTCAACGACCTCTACGCCCGCTTTGTCGCCCACGGCGGCTCGGATGTGCAATCAAAATACCCCCTACGCATGACCCTGCGCTTTTGGTTGTCCGGCTCTCGGCCAGTGGCAACCAAGCGGCGTGCTCGAATTGTAGCTGCCGATGCCATCGCGCCAAAGGCGGCTGACGCTTGGGAACGGGCCAAATCCTAGTATGCGTAAAAGCAGTCTCAATCCTGGCCGGCCCTGTCAAATGACAACTATTGAGTAAATGCTGGAGAGTGACCAGCAGACGTCCTCGCCTGGGGAAAGGATATCACCTCCGGGGATGCGCTCAAGCCATGATACGAAAGCTTCGGCGGTTTGTAATCCCTAGAAGCTCACGAGAAGTTGCCGCAGATGGATCGGCCTCAGTAGGAAGGGGAATGCGGTTAGCCACACCGCCGCTAATGCACCGTATACAGCCAGCAGCAGATAGCACCCCCACTCGACGCATCGCCGCCGCCTCAAGGCCACGAAGATGGCGGTGCAAAAAACCAGCATTCCCAGCTTCAGGGCGGTTTGCCCGAAGGGCCTCAGGGGAGAGGCCAGGGGGTTGAGTTCAACAAAGTCCCGCATCGTGCCGGCCAGGAGCGTGAACACCAGATCCAGCAGGTTCAAGGCCCAGATCAGCGGCAGTAGCGCCAGCACCCTTCCCGGGTGGCCGTAGCGGGGGGGCGCCGCCGCTGGGGCGACGTTCATCGTCTGAATCGCGCTGGGGCTGAAGGTGTTCATGCCAATATCTCATCGGCATCTTATCCTCGGCCTCACAGTGGTTTAATGGAATTTTAATATTCCCTGCCTCCGCAATCGCGCCCAGCGCAGCAAAAGGGCCCGGCCGAACAGGCCCGGGCCCTTCTATACTCACTACCATGCTCTGAGGCGGCCAGAAGAGAACTAGTTGTCCTGGATCACCGGCTTATCGGCACAGGAGTAGACCTTGCGGCCCCACATGTAGTTACCCTGATCCAGCGTGTCCTGGAGCGTGAACTTGGCGGCATGGCCATCGACAAAGTTGTAGTTGCTGCCGCTCTTGTGGCAGTTGGGGTCGATGTAGGAAATGTGATGGCTGCTGGCGGCCACGGATTTGTCCGCCAGCACGGCATCGATGGCGCCCTGGGCTTCGGCGTAGGTCAGCTTGGCCACTTGGGTGCCCGTCGCGTAGCCTTCGCCATCGAACACGCCGCCGCCGACCACTTTGATGCCGTTGGTCGGCCGGTGGCTCTTATACGCCGACCCGCCGCCGACTGAACTGCCCCAGATGCAGTTGGCGCTCTGGCTGAACTCGCCCAGCAGGATCGTGTGCTGGGCCTGTTCAACTTCGTCCGCGCTCACCAGGCAAAGGTTGCTGGTGCCAGGCGGCGAGGCGATGTCGTGATCGGCGTTGTATTTCTTTCGCGGCATGATGACCTCGTTGGCCACGTATGACAGCCGTGCGGCCTGCCTGTCGTCTATGCCTGCCGATTGCGACACCTGCCCGCTTGGCGGACTGGGGATGCGGCCGGTGGTGAAGTTCGAGGGCGCCCAGCCGCCGGGGGTGTGCGAGGGGCAAACGTACTGCTCGGAATACTTGGGGTACTTGCCGCTGTTGACAGGATCTTTGTAATCGGTGGGCGAGATGGCAGCGGTCCAGTGGTAGTACCCGCCGGCGCTGCTGTTGCCGTCAACGTAACTGTAACTGCTGGGGAAGAGCCCGTGGTTATCGTTGTAGTACAGCATGAGCTGCGTGCCTGCGTTGTGCAGGTTGCTCAGGCAGGCCGACGCCTTGGCCATCTCGCGGGCATTAGCCAGCGAAGGCAGGAGGATGGCGGCCAGCAAGCCGATAATCGCCACAACTACCAGCAGTTCCACCAGCGTAAAGCCGGTACGTCCGAGTCTTTGTCCTTTCATGCTTCCATTCCTTTCTGTAAGTGCCATGTTCCTATCCTTTCCTTTTCCACTTTCATGCGTTCAGAGCTACGGGCACTGCCCTCTAGGCATGGCTGGAGAATAGACTGCCTGGCTTAGGTTCGTAGAAAGGGTGCGCTAATTCTGCATAAAGTCACGCACTGTCACCCCCGGCAGATCCAATCAAAACTTTATCCCTTGCTTGCGCACCCTTAGCGCGGGCCGGACATAATGACAAGTTGGGCTGATTGCCGATGTGGCGCCCAGCCCAAGCGAAGCGGCCCTCATCTGAGAGTCTCAAATGGGCAACGAGCACGATACCACCGCCAGCGTTTTTCACTGTGACCAGTGCGGCTTCGAGCTCCATGTACGGGCCGAACTTGGCGGCCGGCGAACCAGGTGTCCAAAGTGCGGAACCATCGGCCGCGTGCCAGGGCCCGAAGCATCCTCCAATGAACATCCCTCTCCACCCCTTGTCGGCGCCGGCGATGGCCATGTCTCGGCGGGCGGCTCTTACATTCCAGGCGAACGCACCAAGGCGCAGGCTGAGCTTTGCCCGTATTGTCACCAACTCTTGCCCTCCGGCATGCAGCATTCTCCGGCTGCCACTGCCCCCTCCGCGACAGAGACATTGCCGGCGAAAACCGAAGCCGGCCGTCCCGCCCATCCCTCGGCGGGCATCCCCGGGTTGCCGCCGGCCGATCCCATGGCGCGATGCCCCTACTGCCGCGAACTGATTATGCTGGGAGCTCGCAAATGCAAACACTGCGGGGAATTCCTGGATGAGACCCTTCGCCTCCTTTCTCCGCGACGCACGGGAAGGAGCGAACATTCCACGGGCAAAGCCGGCGGTGCAGCCGCCCAGCCGCCGCGCCTACGGCAGATTATGATCGCCGGTATCTTCGCGGCCGCCCTGGCTATCTCGACCGGAGGATACTTTGCCTTCCGAGGGGCGCACACCGCGCCAGCCTCGGCGCCGGCTGACAAAGGAGCGAACCAGACCGCCACTGCCCCCGTCAGCGACCCCAAATTGCAGGAAATTGCGACCAAGCTGGAAAAGCTGCTGACCGGTACAAGCACCCGGGACGCCACGGACAACCTGCTGACATTTTCGACCGCTGAAAAGGCTGTTGTGCCCTGGAGCTGCGAGATACAGAAGACCAACAATCCGCGTAACCCAGTCAAAGGCGTGATCTCTGTGCCCTACCAGTCGGAAATCAAAGATGGCCGGACGGCTTCCAGCAAGGGCCGCTATGTGCTGGAATTCTACCCGCACGGCTCGCAGTGGGACCTGGACCAAGTCTTGAAGGAGACACGCGTACTGGTGCGGAATGGAAAGGAATCCGAAGTTCCCGACGAAGATCGCACCTATGTCAAGCAGTCAGACGAGGACTTGGTCGTTGGATATCTTAGACGCTCGCTGGCGAAACAGCAGTCCCCATCACCTGAATAGCAGCCGGCGGCAAAGTTCAGGCCCACCTCAGTACGCATTGCTCACGATTTCCTGAGCGACGATCAAGTCAGCCGTATTGGCACACATGCTGTCCGCCTCCGGATCGGAGGCCCCATCGACGGCTATCGGCCAGTGCTGCATGTGAGGCCACAGCGCGTCCATCGCCAGGGCAACCTTACGGGCAATATCCAGTGACGGCAGGACGTACCGGCTTTCCTGCAATTCGCCGGTCCCTAAACGCCTTTGTGCTATGCGGTATCCCACGGTATCTCCTTGTAACGGACAACGGGTGTCTCGTCCTTGGAAGCAGCGCCACAGTCGCCGGCCGGGGGCACGGTGACCGGCTCCTCGTCAAACAACGGCAGTTCGGCCAGGACTCGTCTGGAGTACTTGGCGATACGTTCCTCCAGCGGGGCAAGCCACATGTCCCCTGGACTTCCGAAGCGGCTAGGCCGGTATGCTCGCATGGGTCGCGCCTCTAGTAGCGGCTGTGATCGTCCTTGCGGAGGACGACGCAACTGCCAGAACGGTAGCAGGAGATGTTTACTTGAATATTGAGGAAGTGATAGGACTTGATTAAATCGCCCTCTCCGACATGGGGCACCTTCCCCCGCAGACTTCATGCCTCAAGTTGATGAAGCCGGTGCGGAAGCCTCACTGAATGCGCGCCTCGGTCACCGGTCTGGCGTGCAGGCGCCAACAAAGACCGCTGGCCCTGTGTCGCATTGCGGAGGCTGAACAGCGTGATCTCTGGCAGGTGCATTGCCCTTACCCGCCAGGCATTGCCAATGCCGCGATTGACGTACAGGAGGCTGCCGCGGCCTAACGCGTACCGCCCGCCGATGAACTGCTTGTACCGGGTTGGATAGACTATGTCCCAGAACCGCGTGTCGGGGGTGGCCTTGCCGTGCGTGTGGCCCGACAGAATCCATTCCGCGCCCATCGCGGCCAACTGCGGGGCGGCATCGGGATTGTGGGCCAGGGCGATTACAGGATGTTCGCAATCCACCTTCTCGAAGGCGACCTCCGCGTCATATTGCCCGGACCAGTAGTCCTCCAACCCGACGAACTGAAGCATTGCCTCCCCGACAACGAATTTGCGGGAGGCATTTCGCAGGACGGAGATGCCGGCGTTGGTCAGCCTCTCGGAAAGATAATCCGCGATGCCCTTGACCTCGCCCCAACCCTTGGGATGCCACCGGCCATAGTCGTGATTTCCCAGACAGGCCACGACACCGCGAGCGGCTTTGACATCGCCAAGGACCTTAGCCACGGTCCGGGCATATCGCCGCGAACCCGTGGTGATGAAGTCTCCGGTAATGGCGACAAAGTCCGCATCCAGCGCGTTGACGATCTCGACGTGGCGGCGCAGGTGCTTCTCGCGGACCAGCATGCCGCAATGCAAATCGCTCAGGTGGACCAGGCGGGCGCCATCAAACGGTCGTCCCAGGTTGTGCAGGGGCATGGACAGTTGTTCTACCCGCACCCAACTTTGCTCCAGCGGCCAGCTAATCAGCCCGCCGAGCATGCAACTGTTGGCCGCACGCCACACCGCATGCTTGAGCCATCGATGGGGTAATTCACCTGGAGGTGTGTTCAGCGGAGTCTGAATCGCTGATGGAATCGCATTTACTGACAACATTCAACTTCCTTCCGTCGCATATCCTGACATCATCATCGGATACTGATAGAAAGGCGGTGTAAAGACATGGCAAAGGCCGCGCTAAATTCGGCGAGCATGCAATCTCAACCAAACCGGCCGGTGACGTAGTCCTCGGTCTGCTTCCTGGATGGTTTGGTGAAGATCGCTCTGGTGTCACCGTACTCGATCAGTTCTCCCAGGCAGAAGAAAGCGGTGCGGTCGCTGACCCGCGCCGCCTGCTGCATGTTGTGCGTGACGATGACGATGGTGTAGGCGTGCTTCAGCCCGGCGATGAGTTCCTCGATCTTGGCCGTGGCGATAGGGTCCAGGGCAGAACAGGGTTCGTCCATCAGCAGCACCTGCGGCTTGGTGGCCAGTGCCCGGGCGATGCACAGCCGCTGCTGTTGCCCGCCGGAAAGGGCCAAGGCCGACTTGCCCAGCGAATATTTGACCTCGTCCCAAAGGGCCGCGTCCCGCAGGCAGCTCTCCACCAGGTCATCCAGCGCCCTGCCTCGGACGCCTTGAAGGCGAGGGCCGTAGGCCACGTTGTCATAGATGCTCTTGGGGAAGGGATTGGCCTTCTGAAAGACCATGCCGACCCGCTGACGAAGGTTCACCAGGTCGACGCGCCGGTCGTAGGCGTTGACTCCGTTGACGTATAGCGCCCCTTCGGCCCGCGCGATGGGGATCAGGTCGTTCATCCGATTGATGCTGCGGAGAAACGTGCTCTTTCCGCAGCCGCTGGGGCCGATGATAGCCGTCACCGACCGCGAGCAGATGTCCATCGTGATGTCCTTCACGCCGACCTTCTTGCCGTAGTACACGCTGAACTTCTCGGCGCGGATGATTGTCGGCAGGCACTGGCTGCGAATGTCGAAGCGTGGGACGTCGTCTTGGATGCGGATGTTGTCTGCCAACGCGATCACCTCTGGCCTTGTGTCTCTCTTTTCATCCTGTTCGGGCAGCACCGACGTTTCTTGAGTCAGGTCCGTTGCCATAGTAGCCATCCGCGCCTCCTACCGTGTTCGCCGCCAGGATATCAGCAGGCGTGAGGTGATGTTGAACATGAAGACCATCGCCAGCAGCACGAACCCCGCCGCCCACGCCTGGCGGTGCCAGTCGTCATAGGGTCCGATCGCATAGGTGAAGATCATGACCGGCAGCGAGGCCGTGGGCTTGTCGAACCCTTCGCTCCAGAAACGATTGCCGAAGCTCGTGAACAGCAGCGGGGCTGTCTCTCCGGCGACGCGGGCTATGTCGAGCATCATGCCCGAAAGGATCCCCCGCATCGCCGCCGGCACGACAACCGTCAGGATCATCTGCCAGCGCGTGGCCCCCAGGGCAAGTGCGCCTTCCCGCAGACTCGTGGGCACCTGGCGCAGAAACTCCTCGGTGCTCCGCAAGGCAATGGGAATCATCATGATCCCAAGCGCAAAACCGCCGGCCCAGGCGGAAAAGTGCCGCACTCTCAACACCACCACGGCGTAAGCGAAGATGCCGATGACGATCGACGGCACGCCGTTGAGCAGGTCCGTGACGTACCGCACGAAGAACGGAAATGTCTTTCCCCCGAATTCAGCCAGGTAAATCCCGCCCAAGAATCCGATCGGCGCGCCGACCAGGGTGGCCAACAGTAGCAGTTTCGCGCTGCCGATGATCGCGTTGGCCATGCCCCCGCCGCTCTCCCCGACGGGCGCGGGCAGCCTCGTGAAGAAGTCCCAATTCACGTAACGTCCCCCGTTCCAGAACAGGTAACCGAAGATGAAGAACAGGACGCCCACGACCCCCAGCGCGCACATCAACGTCATGGAAAACATGACAGCGTTGGTCATTCTGCGCCACAGGAGGTTACCCATGTTGCAGCCCTCTGGTGGTTGCCAGGATCAACAGCCGCGCCAGCCCGTTGATGACGATGGTGATGCCGAAGAGGACCAGCCCCAGTTCAATCAGCGCGCTAAGATATAGGCTGCCGGTGGCCTCCGTGAATTCGTTGGCTATCACGGCTGCGATGGTGTAGCCCGGCGCAAAGAGGGACTTGGCGATCTGTGGGGTATTGCCGATGACCATCGTCACAGCCATCGTCTCGCCTAATGCCCGTGCCAGGCCCAGGAACACCGATGCGTAGATGCCTCGCCGGGCATGAGGCAGGACGACCTTCCACACGGTTTCCCAGTGAGTCGATCCCAGCGCATAGGATGCCTCGCGCTGTTCGACCGGAACCGCCAGCAGCACTTCCCGTGAGATCGAAACGATGAAGGGCACCACCATGATGACCAGCACGAGGCTCGCGGAAAACAGGCTTACGCCGTAGAACGAACCGCTGAAGATCGGAAGGAATCCCAACACCCTCTGCATCGGCGGGACAACCGTGCTGTTCAGCAACGGCACCAGGAGGAAAATGCCCAGCAATCCATAGATCACGCTGGGGACGGCGGCTAGCAGATCCACAAGAAAGGCCATGATGTTCGACAACCGCCGCGGCGCCATCTCGGCAAGGAAGATTGCCGTGCCAACGCCCAGTGGGGTCGCGATCAGAATCGCCAGGATGGACGTGACGACCGTTCCAAAGACAAAGGGCAGGGCGCCAAACTCACCGGAAACAGGGTTCCATTCCTGCGACGTCAGGAATCCCCAGCCCAGAGTGTGGCGCGCCTCGGCGGAATGCGCGTAGAGTTGATACACCAGGCAGCCTGTAATCACTATGATGCTGGCTGCGCAACAGAGCGTCAGGCCGTAAAACAGCGGATCCCCCAGGCGAGCCAGGAAGCCGGAAAGCCGGGTACGCAAAGGCGCACCCGGGTCCGGTGTTTTATCGGATTCAGAAAGCAGCATGCCCGTGGTCATCCGTGGATCTTCTCGACGGCCTTCTTTTCCTTTTCCATCACTTCCTTAGGCAGAGGGGAGTATTCGAGGGCATCGGCCGCCTTCTGTCCCTCATCGAGCATCCACTTGAGGAAGTCCACAATAGCGTTACGCTTAGCGTTGTCCTTGATCTGGTCCGGCACCAGCAGCCAGGTGAAACTGGCAATGGGGTACGTGCCGTCGCCCGGTGCGTTGGTGATCGAAACACGGAAATCATCGGGCATGTCCTTGCCCGCTCCGGCAGCGGCGGCTGTGACGGACCTAAGGTTGGCCTTGATAAACTTGCCGGCTGCGTTCTGGACCGAGCCGTAAGACAGCTTGTTCTGACTCGCGTAGATCAACTCGACATAGCCGATGGAATTGGGCGTTTGCTTCACCAGCCCCGAAACGCCTTCATTGCCCTTGCCGCCCAGGCCGACGGGCCACTTGACTGATGTTCCAACGCCCACCTTCTCCTTCCAGTCCTGGCTGACCTTGGACAGAAAATCGACCCAGATATAGGTGGTGCCGCTGCCATCGGAGCGGTGCACGACCACGATGTCATTGCCCGGCAGGTTCATGTCGGGGTTTGCGCCGGCAATCGCCGGATCGTTCCACTTGGTGACGGTTCCGAGGTAGATAGCCGCCAGAACCGCCGGGGTGAACTTGAGCTCGCCAGTTACGCCGGGAATGTTATAAGTCGGGACCACGCCGCCCAGCACGGTCGGGAAGTGCAGAATATCGCAGCCGCGTTTGTCTTGGAACTCCTTGAGTTGCTGGTCGTTCATTGGGCCGTCGGTGGCACCGAAGTCCACGGTGCCTTCGGTGACCTGCTTGATGCCGCCGCCCGACCCGATCGACTGGTAGTTGATCTCGATGTCGGGATGAAGCTTGTTGTAGGTGTCAAACCACTTGGCATACATGGGATACGGGAACGTCGCGCCGGCGCCGGTAACGGACGTTTTGTCCTTGTTTTCCTGGGTCGACTTGTTGCAGCCCGTCCCGTACAGCATCGCCGCCAACGCCAGCCAAATTACCGCCTGCCAAGTCTTTCTCATCTCATGATCTCCTTTTTTGGTTTCCGTCAGTTCTGCCACAGGCCGACCCGCGGCGCTGGACTCCAGTTTGACAGGCCCGGCTCAAGCGGGTGTGAAGATCGGCCTAAGCTTCCGATAATCCGCCAGACGAGCCTCATCTACGCCTTCCTTCCACTACATTATTCCCGGGGCCTGTTAATACGGCGTATCGCCCAGGTTAAGGTTGCGCTAGTTCCGATCAGGTGCGTTGCGTGGCATCGAAAGCATCCTGTACAATGCAGGCAATGCCAAACAAACGCATCGTGATCGTCGAAGATGAACGCGACATGGCCGACCTGGTGGCCACAAGGCTGCGGCGGGAAGGCTACAAGGTCGATGTCGCCCACGACGGGCTTGAAGGGCTTAACCTGATCCGCTCCGAGCCGCCCAACCTCGTCTTGCTCGACATCATGCTGCCCGGCATGTCCGGCACCGAGATCGCTGCCAAGCTGCGTGACGATCCGCGCACCGGGGGCGTGCCGATAATCATGCTGACGGCCAAGAGCGAAGAGAGCGACATCGTCGTCGGCCTGAAGTTCGGCGCGGACGACTACGTGACCAAGCCCTTCAGCATGTCCGTATTGACGGCTCGAATCGACGCCTTGCTGCGACGCACAGCCTCGCCCCAGGCTCAGGCTAGCGCTTCCCTCAGGGCCGGCCCGTTGCTGATCGACCAGCATCGCTACTGTGTCGAACTCGAAGGCAAGCCGCTGGCGCTGACGTTGACGGAGTTCCGGCTCCTGGCGGCCCTGGCCATCGCCAACGGCCGCGTACTGACCCGCAACCAGTTGATAGATCAGGCGATTGGTCCGGATGTCGTCGTCACTGACCGGAACATAGACGTTCACATCACGATGCTGCGGCGCAAACTTGGCAAGGCCCGGGGGTTCGTCCAAACCGTCAGGGGTGTCGGATACAGGTTCGGCGCCGGCAAGGCTGAGGGAGGCGATCCATGAGGCCCAGCGGCACGTTCCTCAAGCTGTTCCTGGACAACCTGCTGGTTGTGTTTGTCATCATCGCCCTGGCCGGCGCGTTCACCTATCAGCAGCTCGACGCAAACTACCAGCGGGAGACGCTCCAGAACCAGAACCGTCTGGTATCTGTCGCGATGGAGCATTTTCAGGCGCTCTGGCCGCTGGATCAGCCGAGCGTGGATCGGATATGCAAGGACTTGCTCCACGACCCGACCATGCGCCTGACCGTCGTTGCCGCCGATGGCGCAGTCCTGGGAGACAGCGAGACCGATCCGGCGAGAATGAGCAACCATCGCACGAGCGACCGGCCCGAGGTCCTGGCGGCCCTGTCCGGCCAGCGCGGCGAAGACGCAAGGCACAGCGGGACGCTCGGTATTCCGTTCCGGTATGTGGCGCTGCCCCTGACCCACAACGGACAGGTGGTGGCGGCTGTTCGTCTGGCCGTGCCCGTCAAGGCAATAGTCGAGGGGGAAAGGTTCATACGCAACACGATTCTCGTGGCAGCCGCAATGGGCGCCGTGGGCGCGGTGTTGCTCAGTCTGCTGTCGAGCTGGATGTGGTATGCCCCGCTACGACGGATAACTCGGACCGCCAAACAAATGGCCTCCGGCGACTTGTCCTCCAAGGCGGATCTTACCGGCAGGAGCAGGCTGGCGGAACTCGCAGTGGCCCTTAATGAAACGCGGGACAACCTGGGCAAGTACCTGGGGCAGATCGCTTCGCAGCACCAGGACTTCTCGACAGTGCTCGCCACCCTTCAGGAAGGCGTAATCGCCACAGATGTCGAAGGGAGAGTCATCCTGATGAACCGGGCCGCGGGCGATCTCCTGTCGGTCCCGCCCAAGACCGCTGTCGGCCGGTTTCTGGCGTCTGTGGTGCGATCGCTGGAAATCCTGGAGTTCCAGGAACACGCAATGGCAGACGGCACTCCCCTGCGCAAGCAATTTGAAATCGACGTTCCTGAAGGACGCCGCATCCTGGACGTCCACGCAACGAAGGTCGCGCCGGGGCCGTCCAGCATTAGTTGTCTTCTGGTGATACGTGACGTGACCGAGCTGGCGATGGCCGGCGCCATGAAGGCCCAGTTCGTCGCCAACGCCTCGCACGAGCTTCGCACCCCGCTGGCTACCATCCGGGCGGCGGTGGACTCACTGGCTTCAGCCCAACCCGGTGACAAGGACGAGTTGACGAAGCTGACCGGCGTCCTGGACCGCCATGTCACCCGGCTGGAGGAGATGACCAAGGACCTCCTGGACCTCCACATGGTCGAGTCGGCCAAGTTCCCCCTGCGATTGGAGGACATCGCTCTTGGCGACCTGGCCGACTGGACCCGGGCGCAGTTTGCCGCGCAGGCCCAGGAAAAGGGACTGGCACTGTCGGTCGCAGCCTCCTTGCCCGAGCATCACATCCGCTCGGACCGCAAGCTCCTGGAATTGATCCTACGCAACTTAATTGACAACGCCATTAAGTTCACAGCTCCTGGCGGGCGCGTCGATTGCGGCTTTGACATGACCGACAAGGGCGTGTTCCTCCGTGTCAGCGACACCGGCTGTGGCATCAAGCCGGAAGACCAGCCGCGGGTGTTTGAGCGTTTCTACCAGAGCGACGCCGCCCGCAGCGGCGCCAGCAAGACCCGCGGCACCGGCCTGGGACTGGCCATCGTCAAGCACGCCGCGGAACGGCTGGGGGCCAAGGTCGATTTGCGAAGCGAGCCTGGCCAGGGAACGACGGTGATAGTGAGCATTCGCTGACATGGGGCATCAAGGTCCATACGATCCTAACGCTGATGCAATGGCTCGGGGATATTGACGGCTTTCCAGCTTTTCTATTGGAACGAAGCTGATCGGTAATGCTGGCGTCCCCGGTTGGAACCTCTCCGATCGCGCTGACCTAAGAGTGGAACACCGCTTGCAGTAAAGAAGCTCTAGAAACGCGGGCATCGCAGGGATGCAGTCATTTTCCGTGGGATATTCTTCGGGTCACGAACCAATTTGTCGGGCCGACGCTGCCCGCTTTGCATCGCCTCAGTCCTCACGTTGGTGGACCTTCTTCAACCGGGCAGCGAGGTCAGTCTGTTCGGCGACGAACTGCGATAGCAGAGCGCGATCTGCCGTGGGAATGGATGTCGTATTCCTCCAAAGGCTGAGCAATTTCGCCGGGTTAACGGCAGATACAGCGTCCCATGCGCCGGCCCGGCGCAGAGCGTTTTCAAAGTCAAGGCGTCGCGGGTCATTAGCTTTTGGGCAATCGAGGGTCAGTTCCTGCCGGACCTGGGCCTGGTGGGATGAGCCGCGAACCACCTCCAGGCCTTGCTGCTGGGCAAATTGAATAACCTGCTTCTGGATGTCTTCTTCTTGTAGCCCGAGGGCCTCGGCTTGGTGCTGGAATCCCAGCCGCTGGTCCCGCAGGGCGACCCAGGCGTCCACCAGCTTCACCCCGTCGTCGGCTTTGAACTGGGCCGGCGGCAGGTTTTCAAGGCTGGCAGCGTGCCGCATGGCTGGGCAAATCGTCCTGAAGTCACACCAGTCGCAGAGATTCGAGGGGCTGGTGGGGAAACTGGTGGCGTCGGTGCCGCGAGCCTCGATGTCGTCTATCAATGAAATACAAGACTGGCGGACGGCCTGCAACTGCTCGGCCGACCGGTGCGACCTGATTTCCTGGTCAAACCGCACGTAGTGCCAGATGAGATCCACCTCCCGCACGTCGTCCCACATATCGGCGAGGGCAATCTGGTAGAGGGCCAATTGGCGGTCAGCGTCGGCCTCAGCCTGGGTGGGCAGGTGGCGGCTGGTCTTGTAGTCGTGAATTTCGTAGGTGCCGTTCTGCTGGCGCCCCAGGCGGTCGATGTAGCCCTGCATCTTGTACTTGCCGTCCCCGTCGAGGTTGAGCCGAACTAACGTTTCCAGCCCGAGCGTGACCGAACCATTAAAGGGCTGGTAGCGGCGATAGTAGGCCAGCAGCGACTGGCGGCCGACCTCGCGGTAATCGGCGGCCTGGAAGGTCGCGCTGACGATTACGATGCCATCATGCCAGGCCTTATCCCAGGCAGCCTCATACCAAGCCAGCAACTCATCGGCCGACATGAGCCGCCCGCCCATCTGCTGGTTGTACAACTCTTCCAGCGCCTCATGCACGCACTTGCCCAAAAAAGCTTCGATGGTGTCGGGCCGCTCGATGTCGGGTTTTTCGATGTAGTTGTACCAGTACTTACGGGGGCAGTCCTCGAAGGCCCTGAGTCTACTGTGCGAGTAAACGGTCATAGCGTATCCCCAGATAAGGCAGCAGCGGGCGCCTCGTTGGCGCCCGCGCCGTAGCCATTATGCCGCGCCGTGCAAGCGGTGCCCAAAGCTTTTTCTAGCCCGCAGCCCTACGACGGCAGCGGTAGCAGACGCCGCTGGATTTCAGCACATAACGGCATTCAGCCGTCCCTAGTTTGACGGACGCCAGCAAATGCGTCTGGCGCACAGTTGACGACGGTGAACTGTGCTCTACAAGCCTCTGCCAGGGCGCCCGAGGAAGACATCATGCCGCCTTGCCATACCCGATGTACAGGATGCCGTCAGTATTGATCCAGAAGGCGCGATACCGGATCAGTAGCATCCCGCCGTCTGCCTCGCGGGAAGTCATGGAATCCCCGACTATATGAGGTCGTGGCGATCGACACCGACATCCCGAAAAATTCCGCAGGCAATTCAAGTAGGGGAAAGTTTTCGCCGATAGCCCAGACGGGTCGGGATAGAAGGCAGCATGAGCTATCACATGGGGGCGGTATCTACTGGATTCTCAGTTGTTTCTGGGAATCGGCAAGTCTGCTCAGCTGTCAGCACGCGGCTTACTAACCGCGCCACCTCATCTCCCTCACGCGTAAGACCGCAGTTCACGCATAGAATCGCAGGTATCAGCTTCGCGCTAAGCAGACAGTATCCCTCTGCTGTCCGCGCAAGGAGAAAACATGTCACAGACTGAACACGCACTGAAGATGTTGCGGCGGTGGTATCGGGCGGTGTTGGTCAACCAGGGAGTTTCTGAGGCAAGGCACCTCAACTCTCGAATGTGCCGAGAGGGGGGCCTCGCAGCTACGTTTGAGCCGCTGGAAAGTCGCATGTTGTTGTCGGGCACCCGCGTGAGCCTTACCAGCACCGACCTTGTCGCCGGCGAGCAGGGCCCCGATACGGCGGTGTTCACCGTTACGCGCACGGTAGTGACGGACCAGGATCTGAAGGTCAACCTTAGCATCGGTGGCACGGCGAGATACGGAATCGACTACGACGCGTTCGGCAGAAGCGTCGTGATTCCTGCCGGACAGGCCTCGGCCACGGTGACGATCACGCCCGTTGATGACG
>PMYM01000002.1 GCA_003171235.1 Phycisphaerales bacterium
GGATTGGCTTGGGCATTCTTGTGGCTTCTCATTGTCGGGCGTTTCGTGGCGTCAGAGAGAAACGCCTGTTCGTTAGGCGAGGGGCCGGGCGAAATGATCGGCCGGAGCAGTCCGGCCGCAAAGTGAGGAGCGAACACCATGCGGAAGATAATCAGTCGCGCCTGCCAGGTTCTGGCGACAGCGTTATTGGGCGGCTGCGCTGCAGCCCCCGAGGGCCTGCAACCTGTTACCGGCTTCGAGGCCGAGCGGTACCTGGGCACATGGTACGAGATCGCTCGGCTTGACCACTCCTTCGAGCGGGGTCTGAGCAAGGCGACGGCCGAGTATTCCAAGAGGGACGACGGGAGCATCCAGGTGGTCAACCGCGGCTACGACGCCCAAGGGGGCAGGTGGCGCGAGGCCCGCGCCGTGGCTCGTTTCGTCGGCCCATCCGACGTGGCAAGCCTGAAGGTCACCTTCTTCTGGCCGTTCTCGGGCGGCTACCACGTGATTGCCCTGGACCGTGAAGGATACAACTACGCCATGGTGACCAGCTCCAGCCGCTCGTACCTCTGGATCCTGGCCCGCCAGAAGCACCTTGACGCGGCTGTCCAGAAGGACCTCCTGGGCAAGGCCAAGGGCTGGGGATTCCGGACGGAAGAGCTGATCTTCGTTGAGCAGTGAGCGCGCCATGCAGCCAGCCGGAGCTGCGTCCATGACATTGCGAAAGTTGGCCTTGCGTCCGATCGACGTGGACGTAATATACGACCACCATTTGACCCCAAGTCCGTTCGGTTCCCCCCGGCCGAGCGGCTTTCTTTTTCGTCAACGGTCAGTAGAATCTTCGTCCTTATGACCTGGAAACCGCTGATGTTCTTCGCGGTGGCCCTGGCCGGTTGGATGAACCGCCAGCAACAGGAGGTTATCGAGTATCTCAGGGAAGAGAACCGCATTCTGCGGGAAAAGCTCGGCCACAACCACCTCATCCTGAACGAGTCCCAGAAGCGGCGCCTAGCAACGGCCGCCATGAAGCTGGGCAAGGATCTGCTGCGCCAGTTCGGCACGCTGTTCTCGCCGAGCACGCTGCTCAAGTGGCACCGCTGACGCCAACGGGGACGGCACAGTCAGCTTCGCCGATTACCAGGCGTTTGAAGCCGGCTTCGGCACTGGGACCACCTGGGCACAAGGCCACTTCAACGGCGACGGCGCTGTGACCTTCGCGGACTACCAGATTTGGGAGGCTAATTTCGGCAAGTCCAGCGTCCCCGAGCCCGCTTCCCTGTCCCTGCTGATTCTGGGCGGTCTTGCCCTGGCTCGGCGGCGCAGGTAGTCGAGCACTAGCCAAATTGCCATTACATGCAGACGGGCGGCTCAAAGCGGGTCGCCCTCTTTTTGCGCGGAAAAATGACAGGTTGCTACGCTCACCGTTCCGTCCCAGAATCGCTAGGATGACTCAGGTTAAATCGTGTTGGGCAGAGTTACTCTAAGATTGACCCGCCGGGCCCGGCCTTCCAGTGAGGCGCCGGCAAAGCGCCGAAAGGTGGTCCGGGGACAGGCAGAACCGATGGCTTTGGGGGTCGAAAAGAGCTTGGAATACCGTGGAGACGAGAGATAATCATAGATCAGAAGCCCACGACGGTCGTGGGCAGGGTCATTTGGGAAATCCTGGCTTACGGAAGAAAATGACCATGAAACAATTAACCGTGCTGCTGCTGATTCTGGGGTCGTTGATGACCGTGCTGGGGCGGGACGCGGTCAGAGCCCAGGCGGAGGCTTCATCCACGCCGGCATTGTGGGTAGAAACGTCCGGATCCATGGTCCTAGCGGATCGTGCTGAAGGTAAGGTTAAGGAAATTGTCTTAACCGGCATGCGCAATGAATACGTGTCCGCGCAACTGGCATTACGGGCTAAGGAAGAAACCACTCAGCCTTATTCCTTTGAATGGTCTGCACTCACGGGGCCGGCCGGCAAGGAAATACCGAAGAACCATGTCATGCTGTTTAGAGGAGCAGATATTGCGGTCAATTTCCCGGCTAAGGAGAACAAGGCGAAGGATCCGGCAAGGAGTCGCCCCTATGGCGTATTCCCCGACGCCTTGGTGCCCTTATACACGCGCGACGGGGTCAACGTGGCTAACGAAATCAAACCTGAGAAAGACAAGACGCTGGAGTTCTGGGTCGACATCCTCATTCCCGCGAGCGCACCGGCCGGCAGTTACACCGGCAGCATCACGCTCAAGGCCAGCGGCAAGCCTTTGACCATCCCGGTCAATCTGACCGTGGCCAACGTGGAGATACCGGCAGAATCAACCATTCCCTCTTTGTATAATCTCCGTGATCACAAGCATATTCTGGCAAATCTGGATGCCTACGTTGCCGAGATCATGGCTCACCGGATACAGCCTACCAATTACCGGTGCGTGAAAATGGATCCGAAAGTGACGGATCGGTACAACCCCAATGGCAAAGGGTTCGTCAGCCTGATGTACGCTGATACGACGAAACCTACGCCGGAACAGGAAAAGCAAATTGTCGAAAGCCTGAAAACAATAACGGCACATCTGAAGGAAAGAAGGCTGTTCGACAACAGTTTTCTGCAGTTAAAGGATGAGCCGCGCTCCGGTGATTATCCCGGCATGATTGAAATGGCCAAGTTGATCCTTCGCGAGGTGCCGGAATGGAAGGGCAAGATAACCGATACGCTCGGAGGCAAAGAAGAACTGGAATTGAATCCATACATCACTCACGACGTCCGGCCATTGAGTCAGTATGGCCCCTGGAGATCCTCCACCAAATATGATGGTCGTGAAGAATGGGACAAGCGCCGTGCTGACGGCCAGCAAATCTGGTTTTATGTTTCGAATTGCCAGGGCACGCCCTATCCTACGTTCGATGTCAATGCCGTTGAAGTGGCCTTTGAAGCGCGCATCCTGCCCTGGGCCTGGTGGTTTGAAAAGGCCTATGGCCATCTTTACTACGATTTGATGCACGAAGAAACCTGGATTCTGCCGGCGAAATTACCACCTGGAGATGGTTGGCTGCTTTATCCCGGCAATTTCTCGCTGCCGGGAGCGCCTTCCTGGGTACTGGTAAAGGATATTAAAGGACCGGTCATCTCGCGACGCATGAAACTCCTGCGCAATGGCATTCAGGAGTGGGAAATGTTGCGCATGGCAGAGAAAAAGGTCGGACGCGAAAAAGTTCAGGCCATTGTGTCCAAGGTTTACTCCTCCATGGGGATAAGTCCTTATGATCCCGCAAAACCGATGTGGAGCTACGACGAATCCGCTTGGGATAAAGCCAGAGCGGAAGTAATCAAACTGTTGGAATAACCTTAGGATTGGGTGGTACTGCGCACCAATAATATGGGAAATGCCGGTTAAGAGCGTAAGCAGGCCGACCGCCTTCGGCCAGTAGGAGAAGCCATGCGCACAGTATTGACTATTTCAATGTTGGCCCTTGCTTTTTTCGCCCTTGCCACGCTGAACGCCCAGACCGGCGGCGGAAAAAACATTGCTCCCGTCGCCACGGCCTCGGCCAGCGCGCCGGTCAGCCGGGTGGTCCGCTCCATCACCGGCCCGGTCAAGGAAAAAGGCCTGGAAGTGTACACCGTGGACAGCGACTACCAGAAATCGCCCGCCAAGCTGTACGCGCTGCTGCCGGACAACTTCGACAAGAACAAGCGTTACAAGGTGCTGTACATCCTGCCGTGCTGGGGCCCCAGCAATGAGGGGATTATAGAAGCCAGGAAACTAGGCCTGGCCAACAAGCATGACGTCATCTGCGTCAATCCCGACTACGTCAGCATGTGCTGGTACGCCGATCATCCTACTACTCCCAAGATGCTCTACGACAGCTATCTTCCCGAGATGGTCGTACCGTTCATCGACAAGACCTACCCCACCGTCGCCAAGCCCGAGGGTCGCACATTGATCGGTTACAGCAAGGGCGGCCTGGGGGCGATGACCGAATTGCTCCGACATCCGGAAGTATTCGGCCGGGCTGGGGCGTGGGACTCGCCCGTCATGCAAAACAATACCCATACTGAGTTCTACGGTCCTCAGGAGTACTTCATGGCCAATTACTATATTCCCGACCTGCTGACCCGCAACGCCGGCATCTTCAAGGGCAAACCCGCACGCTTTGCCATAGCGGGCAAAGGTTTCGGCGCGGAGCCGGGCAACATAAAGCAGTGCAGCGAGTTGATGACCAAGCTCGAAATCCCGCACTATTGCGACGACACCATCCGGCCCGACCATGATTGGAGAACCGGCTGGTTCGGCCCGCTGGTGGGTGTGCTGATGGCGGAAGACATGACCAAGGTCGGCCCTATCGGCCCGATGTCACCGGCTACTCGACCCGCCAAGACCACCAGCAGCAGTTCACAACCGGTTGGACAGGAAGTCCGCTGACATGGGAAAGAAAATATGACAATGCCCCGCGGCAGTCGCGGGGCAAAGGTAAACGGGGAATCCAGGGTTAGGGATATGCTGGTGCTGTGGTTTGCGACGAATGAGCGGACATTCTTGGGAACCTTCATGGCGATATGGGCCATTCCGGATAATTCCGATGGACAGGCCGGGGCACGGCCGAAGAAAGAAGCATGAGACATGAAGCGATTTGTGACGGTGCTGGCATTGGGATGTGTCTGGCTGATGGCCTCGGAAATGGCGCTGGGGCAATCAGCGGCGGCGGGCAATGGTTGGGCGCCGCCGGGGGGAAACTGGGTCAAATGGGCGGACACAAACAACGGTTTGCCGGTGGGCGGCCCGATCGGCGTTCGCATCGATCCGGCTGATCCGGACATGATCCTCGCCTATCCCAGCGCTCCGCGGGGGCCGACCACCGCCACTTCCCGCAGGAATCACGACCCCGACCAACTGATTTCGATCTATCAGGCACGGCTGTCGGACAAGGTTTCGCAGTTCAAACTGGTCTTCAGCGTGGCGGCCAAGGACCTGGCCAAACAATGGCCGGAGACCAACCCGGGGACGAGCATGGCCGCCTGCCGGGCAGCTTCGGGGCGGTTATTGAATTACGTCCCCAGTTTTAGTGACCACCACGTCTATGAGTCGCCGGGGTACGGGGGCAAGTGGACGGCGTTGTCGAGCCTGGATGATTTTTGCGCCTGCCCTGGCCCATTGCCGCCCAAGGCGAAATTCGTCGGCGGACCTCCCCTTCGAGGCTCCAATGCTTCCGTGATGATGGCGGCGGTGGGTTGGATCCAAGTGGGCAAGCTCACCACGCCGTGGGGCGAAGTGTTTCTTGGCACAGAGACGGGCGGGCTGTGGCATTCGCTGGACGACGGGAAAACGTGGGTCAATCTCGATCTGAATTTCTATCAGCCGCAGCGCGACGCGTCCGGATTCCCGGCGTATTGCAATCCCGGCTATCCTGATCCGGCGGCGGGGATGCATGGGGGGTTTGCCAATTGTTTCCCCACCACGACCGTAACCAAAGACGGTGAGGTGCTGCTAGGTGACGAATATCACAATTGCATGTATACCAGCGACGGCCGGACAGTCGCCACGCAGCAGCTTATGTCCATTCACGGGACCGGGACCAGGGACGGCAGAATCTATGATCTACTGTCCAAGAAGGATGGGGCCAAAGAGTACGGCGAGGTGCTGGAATGGAATGATGTGGGCGCGCCATACGCCGCGATCACCAGAGCCGGCCAGCCCTTCACGCCGGCCCCATATCCGGTGTCCGACGGTGTGAACGTGTACATCGGTTCGGACAAGGGCGAGATTTGGAAATGGACCCCGTCCTCTCCCGGGCCGGTTATGAAGATGGAAGCGAACAAGACCATTGCCTGCCCCGGGTCGGTGACGGTGTCCGGCACGGTGGGCGAAGGCGATTGGAAATATGCCTGGCGGTCGAGAGGGCTGGGGGACGTGACATTCACCACGCCGCTGGCGGCTTCGACGCAGGCGTATTTCAGCGCGCCGGGCGATTACGTTTTGAACCTGCGAGCCGTCAACGGCTCGAGGTCGACCGGCAACTGCATGATGGTGCACGTGAAGGCCAAGGAAGGCGGCGAGGCGCCGAAGATAACTGCCCAGCCCACACCGACGACTGCGCTGACGGCGGGCAAGGCGGCAAGTTTTTCGGTGACGGCGACGGGAACGGGGCCGCTGCATTACCAGTGGTATCGCAACGGTTTCAAGATCGTGGGGGCAAAGGAGGCGGCATATACGATACCGGCGGAGGAGAAGGGCGGGACGTTCCATTGCGTGATCAGCAGCCCGTACGGGCGGGTGGCGAGCAATTGTGCGACGATCGGCCTGCCGCCGCAGATTATCGGTCAGCCGCCAAGTCAGACGGTGGCCGAGGATTCTGAGGTGACGTTTTCGGTGGCCGCCAGTGGCCTGGACCCGCTGACCTGGCAATGGCGGAAGGATGGGCAGGCAATCGCGGGAGCCAACAAGTCATCGTATACGATTAAGGCCGTGAATGCTGCTGACGCGGGAGATTACACGGTGGTGGTGAGCAACATCATCGGCAGCCAAGCCAGCGACAAGGCTACCCTGGCCATCGGGGCCGGTGCGGCACGTCACAAGCTGACGATCAATTCCAACGCCAGCACGGCCAGTACCTCAGGCCTGTATGCCAAAGGTCAGGTAGTTCCCATCTTCAGCGGCCCGCGGCTGATCGATCCTGCCAGCGAGAAGTTTGTGCGTTGGAAAGTTCAGGGCGCGGACCTGCAAATCGCCGATGCCACCAGCAACGCCACGACGATAGTGATGCCCGACGGCGACGTTTCATTGACGAGCTCTTACGCCGACGCCGTGCCGGGGATCTTGGCGAAGAGGCTGACGGTCGTGAATGGAAACGGGGCTGGATCGTTCATGGCGGGAGATGCAGTAACAATCGAGGCCGCCGAGCCCCCTGTGGGCATGGCGTTCGAAGGCTGGTCCGGCGGGCCGGCAGGCGTGGATGGTTCAACCAAGCCAACTTTTACCTTCCTCATGCCAGCCGAAAACATCACGATCTGGGCCACTTATAAGCCGTTATCGAAACCATGATTTTCGCTATGCTCAAAAAACCTCATGACTTGGCTAACGGGCATAATGAAGGAGCCGACAAATGCGCCTCGTGGTAGCGATCGTGACAGCCTTGGTTCTGCAGATTTCGCTGGCAATGACGCACGCAGTAACTCCCACTCAACCAACATCATTGGCTTCTTCCCAAGCCACAAAGTCGTCCCAATCCCGGAAGTTCGTCCTGGGCAAGTACACGCTCACCGATATCGGCGCCGGCAATGTCGCCGGCATCAACTCGGCCGGGCAGGTGGCCTGCAATCTGAAGATCGGCGACGGCGGCCATGCGTTCATCTACTCCAGCGCGAGCGGCGACAAGAAGGACATCGGCAACTTCGACGCCCGGGGAATCAACGACAAGGGAGCGGTCTGCGGCAATATGAACGGCCACGTCGTCTTCTTCTACAACGGCACCATTCACGATCTGGGCATTCCCCTGGGCGGCAGCAGTTGCAGGACGTACGCCCTTAACATTCACGGCATGATCACTGGTCAGTACAAGCTTCCCAACGGGCATGTCCACGCTTTCCTCTACGATCCGGCCAATCCCAAGGACGGCGGCTTTGCCGACATCGGGACACTGGGCGGCTCGCCCGACTCGGCGGCCACGGACATGAGCTACGGCTCGTCTATCAACGACGCCGGCCAGGTCGAGGGCGATTCCATCAACGCCAAGGGCGAGGACCATTGTTTCGTCTGGACCAAGGGCGTTATGGTGGACGTTGGCACTTTGGGCGGCCCAGCCAGCTCGGGCATGGTCATCAACAACGCCGGCCATGCGACCGGCACTGCCCAGTTGCCCGGCAGCGGAAAGGCGACGGAGAGCTGGATTTCACACTTGTTCTTCTACGACGGCAAGCTGCACGACTGCGGCACGCTGGGCGGCAAGTGGGCCAATTCCGGCGGCATTAACGATGACGACGTGATCGTGGGCTGGTCAACCATTGCCCCGACCGACACCAACACCTACCACGCATTCATTTATGCCAATGGCGTCATGACCGACCTGAACAGTCTCATTCCCGCCAACTCGGGCTTCACGCTGAACCAGGCCGGCGGCATCAACTCCACGGGACAGATCGTTGTCAACGGCGTGGATTCCGCCGGCAAGAATCACGCCTTGCTGCTCGATCCCGTCCGGTAGCGGTAGAGATCTCACACAATTAAGGGTGGTAACGCCGCCGCCAAGTTGTGACCCGCGCTGTGACCCGATTTGAGTCACAACCTGTCACAATCAGACACTAATTGGACACCGAACCCCCTGCCGCTCATCTGCGTCATCTCTTGTATCTGTAGATAGTTACAGCAGTTTCTTCATGGAGGGGCAGAACTGATTAGCCTGACTGGGGGTCAAGAGTTCGAGGGTGAACGTTGGGAAGAAAATGGCGGAAGGTGGCAGCGTGGTAACCGCAAGAAACGGGGTTGGCGCGCTGCCGCCGGGCGGGTCTTGCGCTTGACGGAATCTGCTTCTACTGGTAACCTACTTACTGATGCAACCGCCGCCAAGGGAAACGGCGGAGAGGAAATCCCGTGCGTTGCTTGACAGATTGAGCAGTGTCACCAAGAGAGGAGAGTTCCGATGAGGCGATGTGCACTTCTGATTCTCTTTGTCGCCGTCACAACTGCACCCGCCCTGGCGGCGGATATCACATGGTTGGGCGTGAACTCAACCTGGACGAACGTGGCAAACTGGGGCACGGGCACTGGCCCGGTTCCGAACATCGGTGACAACGCTTGTTTTGCCGGCAGCGCTGGGGTGGCCCAACCCACGTGGACTTCCGTCGTGGGCGGGTTCAAGTTCAACAGTGGCGGATGGACCGTTACCACCTCCCATACGCTAGGCACCGGCATATCTGTGGCTGACGGAGCAGGACATGTTGCCTTCACAGGCGACGGCACCTTATCGGTGACAAGCCAGGTCTGGTATGTCGGGGCGGGCAGCACCCTGAGCGTGGCGACAGACATATCCGGCCTGGTAACCAAGACCGGCACGGGCACGCTGCAGTTCATCACTCCCAGCGCGCAGATATGGACCGGTATGGCTAACATCGTGGAAGGTCGCGTTGAAGTCAATCCCGGGGGCGATTGGTCTGGCCTTTCGGGTTTGTCGGTCACGGTTGGCCAGGCAAGCGGCAACCCGGCCAGCCTGGTTTACACGGCGCCCACCGGCAAGAATTCCTTCCTTCGTAACGGCGGCAGCGTCACGATCAACGCCACTGGTACGATTGATTTTGGCGTATCCAACGCCGACGGCATCGGGCCGACGACAATCAACGGCGGCAGCATGATACTGCCAAGCGGCAAGGACGTTACTTTCGGTTATTCATATACCTCAAGCAGCATTACCATGGCCGGCGGCAGCATCACCGGATCCCCTGGCGGCGAACACTACCTGAACCACCTTTTGCTCTTTGGCCCCAGTATCACGAGCAATGCCGCCTCCAGCACGGCCACCATAGTGCCGGGGATCTGGTGGCAGGGCGGCACTTCTACGACAGACGGCTCACCATCTCCCGCACCCATGGTTCACACTGTGACCGTGGCCGACGGCGCGCCCGAAGTAGATATGGACATCCGGGGCGGCCTGATCAATTACTGGTATCAGGGCTTCAACGGCAACGCCAGCTTCGTCAAGGCCGGCGCCGGCACGCTGCGGATCGGCGGCGACATCAACTGGGCCGGCAGCTTGACCGTTAATACCGGCACGCTCCAGTACGACGGCGCCTACAACCCTCTCTACAACTGGGGTGGGCCTCCCTACAATGATTATGCTGACATCATAGTCAACAACAGTGGCGCGCTAAGCGGCATTGGCACGATCTGGGTGGGCGGCACCAAGAGCATTACCGTCAATGCCGGCGGCCTGCTCAAGCCCGGGAGCAGCCTAGGCAGCACCCTGTATATCCAGGGCGTGCTGGGACTGAACAACTGGTCCCCGCCCGAGCTCGAAAATGGTGGCGCCGGTTCGGTCCTGATGGGCGGCACAGCCGCCAGTCCGGCCGTGCTGGCCATTCAGATCGCTTCCACCGGCAGCAGTCAACTAGCTTTTAACACGACAACTGTGAGTGGCGTAACTGTCCCGGCACCGTCCCTGACCATCAACAACGGCGGCCCGACCCTGCTGCAGCTTAATCTGCTGGGCCACTTCGTCCTCAGCAATGCCACCACCTACACCATCGTCAATGGTTTCGCCAGCCTGACCGGCACGTTCGCCAACGCGGCGGGCGTGACCAACAGCGGGCGAGTTGATCTGGGCAACGGCGGCTGGGAAGGCGTGGTCACCTATGACAACACGAACAACCAGATCACGCTGAGCAACCTGGTTCTGGCCGGCGATGCCGATGGCGACGGCAATGTTACCTTCGCCGATTATCAGGCGCTTGAAGCCGGCTTCGGCAATTCCGGCACCTGGGCCACGGGCGACGTTAATGGCGACGGCCAAGTGACCTTCGCGGACTACCAGCTTCTGGAAGCCCACTTTGGTTACGTTACCCCGGAACCGGCAAGCCTAACCCTGCTGACCCTTGGCGGGCTAGCGCTGGTTCGACGTAGACGTGCGTGAGCACGAGAAGCAACTTTAGTAGAGGGCGGCTCCAAGCGGGTCGCCCTCTTTTTTGCGCGGAAAAAGAGAGGCACAGCCCCCTTACGTTGTCTCCGGCAAAAGCGGTTGCGAAACAATCGGGAAGTTTGAAGGTTTTAATCTTGACGAACCCGGGAAACGTGGTAGATTGCTA
>PMYM01000272.1 GCA_003171235.1 Phycisphaerales bacterium
AACGGCTCCAACAGAATCTCCGGTTTCGAGCACATCAGGTGCACGTCGAAGAACAGCTTCGTGAGCGGGCGCATCGTCCGCACCACCGCCGGGCCAAACGAGATATTCGGCACGAAATGCCCGTCCATGATGTCCAGGTGCAACCAGTCGGCGCCGGAGGCATTGACTCGTTCGAGTTCCCGGGCAAGCCGGCCGGAATTCGCCGCCAACAGTGAAGGCGCTATAATCATTGGCATAGGCTAAAGAGGGGATAACCAAATGTCGAATGAGGAATTCCTGGCACAGAGTCCGCAGTGCCGATGCCGAAGTTCGGACCTTACGTGATCCGCCGCCTGCGGCGGTGCGAACCGAGGCTCTTCAAGCGGTCGCTGGCGCAGGGGTCCCCAAGCCCGGCAGCTTCGGCGGAGCCGGCTTGGTCGGCGTTTCCGGCAGCGGCGTTCCCGCCGGCGCGCCGACCATCGGGCCGACGTTGGCCGGCGGACTGCTGGCGCCTTTGCCGGTATACAGGTCGTCCATGGTTACGCTCTCGGCCTGGCGGCGTATGTCCTCCGGCACGGCGTAAGGCCACAGTTCCACCTTGACCTGGTGATGGCCGGGGATGGAGGCCCGGGGGTCGTTGATAAAGACGTCGCTGAGGGTGAGTTTTATGACCAGGCAAGAGCGGTAGTCGTCCCAGGTGCCCTGCAGGCGGCCGCTGGCGGCGCGGTACTCGCGGTAGAGCACTTTCTTTCCGGCGGCGGGGTCGCCGGCGGCGCCGGGGGTATAGACGTACATGCGGACGATGACGCAGTGGCGGTCGTCGAACTGGCGCCGCTCGTCGGAGGGCTGACTGGCCGCTTCGGCCGGCAGCAGGGCCAGTTCGCCCTTCTTGTCCAGGTTGGCGGCGTGGGCCTGGATGGAAATGGGCTTGGCCATTTCCGCCATTTCCTCCGGCACGATCTCGGAGAGTTTGTCATACCCCCCGGTGGCGTTGATGGTCTCGGCCACGTCCTGGAAAAACCGCCCCAGGCTGATCTGGCGGCGGATGCGGGTCATTTCCCCGACGACCTGGCGGTTGTTGTTGGGGTGGGCCCGGGTGTCCAGCAGCCGGTTCCAATCGTAGAATCGCGGGTCGTCGGCCACCAGGTCGACCGCCCGCCCATGCTCGATGGGAAAGCGCTCGGCCATGCCCAGGTTCTCCCCCGACTGCTTGAAGGCCGTGGGATTCTCCGGGCGGAACACCATGTAATATTGGTCCGGGCCCCGGAAGGGCAGTTCCACCGTGGCGCTGGAGGCGGTCAGGCAGCCCACGTCGCCCGGGTCGCCGCAGTCCAGCACCACCAGGCCCGAGAGGTCCAACTGGTCGCCTTTTATATCGACGTAATCGGCGTGAACGTAGAAGGGCCGGACGGTCTCCTCCAGGCCGCTGCGGTTGTCCCAGCGGAAGTAGCCGTCGCTGAGCAACTTGTGGTAAACCAGTTGCTGGATGTTCTCTCTGGCTGAACGCTTGAGGTAGTACACCACGCCGGGCGCGACGTACATGTTCAGCACCAGGGTGACGATCGAGACCACCCCCGCCAGCCAGAAGGCTGGCTTCATCAGCGACAGGGAGGAAATGCCGCTGGCCGAACAGGCCATCAGCTCGTTGTCCTGGGCGAAGCGGCCGTACACCAGCGTGGCGGCGAACAGGGCCGCCATGGGCAGGGTCAGGGACAGCATCAGCAGCGTGCTGTAGCCGAAGATCTGCAAGGCCTGGTTGCTGGAGATGCCCTTCTCCCGCAACGGTTCAATGATGGCGATGACCGTCAGCACCAAGGTCAGCACGGCGGTGGTCAGCACCGTCGCCTTGACCAGGTCTTTGGCTAAATATGCTTTGAGGGTCCGGATCAATCGCCAACTCCGCGCGGGGCATCCCGCACGCCAGGCATAGGCGCTGCCCGCAGTCAAACCCCCATCTTATGGATTGCCCATCCGACATTCAAGGCATAGACAAGGCGGGGATGATGCCGTGGAACTCGAGAGAGCCGTCTTTTGTTTATAGCCCCCGGCGTGAGCCGGGGGTTCCCTTTTGGTTCATTGGTTTTGGGGACAGGGGACCATCCTCTGTCCCGGGGGCCGCCGGTCAGGTAAGCTTTGTGCCGGTCGGCGGCCTTTGCCCCGGCCGGAAAAGCCATGAATACCAAACGCCCAGGCGGCATGACCCTCAGCCAGTCGAACCTGCGGACCGCCCAACTGGCCCAGCAGACGGTCCAGACCTTCAGCGGCCCGGAAGACCTGTCCGGACCCTTGGACTGGGACGTGCAGGTCGCGCCTTTGCCCTCGAGCGTGGGGCCGGCCGCTCCACCCCAGCGACTCACCGTGCAGGTAAACGGCGTGGCCGTCAGCGGTTGCACGGTTATCGATTACCTCCAGCAGGTCGGGCCCTGCCGGCTACGCATGGGCGGCGTGGCGGGGGTATCCACCCATCCCGAGCATCGCTTCAAGGGCTATTCCAAGCGGGTGATGTTCAATTCGCTGCGCTGGATGCGTCAGGCCGGGTACGACGTATCCATGCTTTTTGGCATTCCGGGATTTTACCCGCGGTTTGGCTTTGCCCCGGCCTTTCCGGAGGTCCGCTGGCGACTGGCTGTTCGCGACGCCGAGCGGTTGTCCTGTCCCCAGCCGCTGAAATTCGTCGATTTCGACGCCCAGCGGCACCTTTCGGCCGTGCTGGCCATGTACGAAACCAACAACGCCGCCGCCTTCGGGCCGCTGGTCCGCCGCGCCCAAAGCTGGCAGCCATTCCGCCGGGGGCGAAACTGGGGCCTGCGGGCGAAGGTGCGGGTGGCCCTGGAAGGCCGCAGGCCGGCGGGCTATTTCGTTTACGACGCCGAGGAACCATGCCGCATCGTGGAGCTTGGCTACGCCCGCCCGCAGGCGCTGCCGGCCATCCTGCACGCAATAACCCAAATGGCCCTGGCCGCCCGCGTCGAGGAAATCCAGTTCCGCCTGGGCGAGGATCACCTGGCCATGCGGCTGTGCGCGCCGCTGGGGATCATCCGCCGGGTCCGCCGCCGCGCCGACGGCTGGGAAATGGCCCGCCTGATGAACGTGCAGACGACACTCCAAAAGCTCTCGCCGTTGCTGGCCTCGCGCGTGAGCGGCCAAGGCCGGCTGATCCTTCGCACCAACCTTGACAGCGTTGAACTTTCCTGGCGCCGCGGGCGCATGGCCGTCAAACCGCTGGCGGGTTCGCGGCCGGGGGGCAAGATCGGTGTCGCGGGCATCCTGCCCGCGCGCGGGCGAGACGCCCGCGACACTTCGCCGGTGCTGCGCCTGCCCCAGTGGGCGTTGGCGCAGCTTATCTTCGGCTTTGGGGACGTGGAGGCCCTGGCCCTGGCCGGGACGCTGGCCGGCGGGCCGGCGACCCTTGGCCTGGCGGCCGAAATGTTCCCGCCACAGCGAGCCTACTTCCACCTGGTGGATGAGTTCTAGCTTTTCGCGGGGAATCTGCTAAGGTATCCGGCTTGGGCGTCATGGTCGGCGCCCTTGCGGAGAATGCTATTGCCGGTTCGGATACTTGGCATTGAAATCCACCTGCCCCAGCACATCGAGACGCTGGGGGACATGGGGCGGGAAAATCCCGATTGGCGGATCGATAAGATCTTCAGCAAGTCGGGTATAAAGTCCCGCCACGTCGCCGCCCCCGGCGAGACGGCCAGCGACTTGGGCCTGGAGGCCGCCCGGAAGCTCCTGGCCCGGCAACTGGTGGACCCCGCCCAGATCGACTTTCTGCTCTACTGCACCCAGAGCCCCGACCACTTCCTGCCCTCCACCGCCTGCCAGCTCCAGCACCGGCTGGGGCTGGGCAAGCGCCTGGGGGCCTTCGACTTCAACCTGGGGTGCTCGGGCTACGTGTACGGGCTGGCCATGGCCAAGTCATTCATCACCAGCGGGCTGGCCCGAAACGTGCTGCTGATAACGGCCGACACCTACACCCGCTACATCCACCCGCGCGACCGCACCGTGCGGACGCTCTTTGGCGACGGGGCCGCGGCCACCCTCATCGGCCCCTGCCCCGACGGCCAGGAAGGCATAGGCCAGTTCGTCCTGGGCACCGACGGGGCGGGCTTCAACGACCTCTTGGTGCCGGCTGGGGGGCTGCGCATGCCCCGCTCCCACCACACCGCCACCGAGTCGATGGACAAAAACGGCTGCACCCGCTCCAGCGAAAACCTGTACATGGACGGCAAGGCCGTCTTCACCTTCTCCGTCACCGAGGTGCCCGAAACCATCGCCCAGCTATACACCCGCACCGGCCTGAAGCCCGAGCAGATCGACTGGTTCGTCTACCACCAGGCCAGCCGCATAATCCTCAACCACCTGGCCCAGCGCAGCAACGTGCCCGAGGAGAAGATGGTGCTGGCCTTCGAGGACATCGGCAACACCGTCTCAGCCAGCATCCCCATCGCCATCTACCGCTACAGCCAGGCGGGCAAGATCACCCCCGGCCAGCGGCTCATGCTGGTGGGCTTCGGCGTGGGCTACTCCTGGGGCGCCTGCACCGTCGTTTGGTAATTGCAATTGCCAATTGACAATTCGCACGTCGCCTGCTTCCCTGCGCGAGCAACCCGAAGGTTGCTCGCGCACCAACCCTGATCTCGCGTGCAACAAGTTGTACGGCTTACTAACGCCGCCACCTTTGGCGACGTCCGTGGTGCTGTTGTGATAGCATAGCCACGGGTTGCGAGCCCGCAGGTCGACTGCTTCCCTGCGCGAGCAACCGAACAGTTGCTCGCCGTACCAACCCTGATCCCGCGTGCAACAAGTGGCACACCTTACCAACACCGCCACCTTTGGCGACATCCGTGGTGCTGTTGTGATAGCATAGCCACGGGTTGCGAGCCTTAAGGCGAGCTACCCGTGGCATGCAGTGCAATAGAGTCCTACCGCGTAGCGGTTGAATAACGCCGCCGGATAATCCAAAGGCCCTGTAACCTTCCCCTGCCGGGCGGCCACAGCGTTGTTAATCGGGCAAATCTAAGAACCCAAGACCACGCCCGGTGCTGTTAGAAAAGGAGTATCCGATGCGTGGGATGCGCGACCTCGCACAAGACAACTGGAACGGCCTGGAAGGTCTGGAAGGCCGGCTGATGCTGGACGGCGCCGTCGCCGGCAGCGTTTCGGGCGGCTACTTGAACCTCAAGGGCGATCTTTGGGGCAACCAGATCGCCCTGGACCAGGCGGGCCTTTTGCCCGGGCAGGTGCGGGTCAGCGGCGTCAACGGCACCCTGGTGCGGGTGAAGGGCGTTTTCTACGCGGAGTACATCTTCCAGAACGTCACCCGCGGGGCGAAAATAAGGCTCTCCGGAGGCGACGACGCAGCCGACCTCAACAGCCTGAACCTGGCCGGCAACCTGCTGGTTGACGGCGGCAAAGGCGACAACACCATCCGCGTCACCGGCGGCAACTTCCTCAAGGCCGTCACGCTCAAGAATTCCACGGGCAGCAGTTACGTGGACATCAACGGCGCCGGAGTGGCCGGCCAGACCAAGATCTACAATGGGGACGGAAACCAGTCGGTCATCCTCACCGGCACGTTCGACCAGCCGCTCTACATCAAGAACGGCTACGGCAGCCACAGCGTCACCCTGGACGGGGCCGACTTCGAAAGCGTCCGCATCGACAACCGCCCCGGCGACAGCACCACCGTAATCAATAACACCACCTTCCTGCGCAACCTGGGGGTGTACAACCGCTGGGGCGCCGACAGCCTGGCGATCACCGCCACCACCGTGGCCGGCAGGGTCACTATCGACAATGGCCAGGGCGCCAGCGACACCAGCATCACCGGCAGCGACATCAACACCGGTTTCGACTGGCGCAGGCCGCGCAGCCTCTACCTGGTCAGCGACGGCGGCTACGACAGCGTGGCCGTGGACAACACCACCTTCGGCGGGGACGTCTGGCTGGACACCGGCTGGGACGGCAGCGACATCGCCCTGGGCAATTCCAGCTTCGCCGGGCAACTCTGGATCGACACCTACTCCGGCCAGGACAACATCTCCCTGACCAACATCGGCGTGGACGGCCGCCTGGACATATACACCGGCGAGGGGGCCGACCAGGTGTCCATCGACGACAGCGACTTTGGTGGCTTTGCCGGCATTCAGACCGGCTGGGGCAACGACCAGATCTATATCGAGACCGCCGGGGCCGCCGACGGCCCGCGGACCACCTTCGCAGGGAGCGTGGACTTCTACATGGGCGGCGACGATGACGACCTGGTAATCGGCGTCGCCGGCCAGAGCGGCAACTTGGCCGCCTTCAACGGCTACAGCACCGTCTTCGACGGCGGCTGGGGCGACAACGCCCTGAGCGATTCGACCGACAACCAGTACGCCCACGACCCCTACATCTTCTCCTTCCACCTGGTGTAGCGGACCGGTCCTTGGCCCTGGCCGCGAACTTCGCCAACAACGCCAACAGGATAAGGAAGTGCGGAATGCGGTGGCGTGGCGGCCGCTGTTTGCCGCCATGCCCGCAACCCGTAGCATGGCCGTCGGGCAGGTCTTCCCGACATACAGACTGGCGAGTTTTGCAGCGTTTGCGAGCATGTATAGTAAACCCTGTATGGCGTCTCCCCTTGGAATTGACTCATCCCCTTTCTGCCCAGTCACTTGCGGCAACCTATGCCGCGGCCAAAACGGAAAACTACGGAAAAGTACGGAAAACCCAGGAAGGAATTCGTAGCGGAATCGGAACGTTTCGGAACGAAACGGAACGTATTCCTTGCAGGTTACAGGTTACTGGTTACTGGCTACCGCCCACTGGCCACTGACTCCTGACTCCCGGCCACCGGCTACCGGCTACAGGGTGCTTTCTTCACTTGTCAAAAAGCCCCCCCGGGCGCGACAGGCCCCGGGCATCCCAAACGGATGTTATCCATATATATAACATTCTCTCCGCAAAAGTCAAGCGAATTCCCCCGC
>PMYM01000126.1:0-14545 GCA_003171235.1 Phycisphaerales bacterium
CCGCCGGTGTTGGAGCCGGTGATGATGAGGATGTCGAAGTCGGCCCCCAGGCGCACGTCTATGGGCACCACGCCGTGCCGCTGGTCCTGGGGCACGCCGGTGGTTTCCTGCTGGTATTCCTGCTCGATCAGTAGCGGGTGGCGCACCTGGTGAAGCTGCAGCGGCCCGTGCTGGGTCATCTCCGGGGCGACGAACTCAAATTGCGCGGCGTACTGGGCCTTGGCCGACAGCAGGTCGATCTGGGCGAGCGTCCGCAGGGCGGCGGCGATCTCGACCCGCCGGGCGGAGATCTTGATGGCCAGTTCGTCCAGCAGCCGCACCACCTCGCGCCGCTCGTGCTCGGAGAGTTCCACCAGGCGGTTGTTCAGCTCGACCGACTCGTTGGGCTCGATGAAGACGGTGGCGCCCGAGGCGCTCATGCGGTGGACGACGCCGGCCAGTTGCCCGCGGTGCTCGGCCTTTACCGGCAGCACGAAGCGGTCCTCGTGCAGGGTGACCACCGGGTTCTGCAGGATGCGCGAGACTTCGGGGCGGCGGATGTAGCTGTAGATGGAGTCGTGGATGCGCTGCTTGCTGGCGGCGATCTCGCGGCGCAGGCGGGCGAGGGTTTCGCTGGCCAGGTCCATGACCTCGCCCCGGGCGTCGATGACGCCGCGGATGGCGGCCAGCTCGGGGGCAAAATCCGGCAGGGCCAGGGCCATCTCGCGCACCAGCTCCAGGTTTTCCGGCAGGGCCGCCGCCCAGGCGCGGGCGTTGCCGGCCCCTTCCAGCGTGGCGGCGATGAGAGAGAAAGTGTCGCCCCCCGCCCCGCCGCCGGGCGTGGCCTTGGCCAGTTCGGGCGTGATGTCGCTTATGCCGCCAAAGGGCGGCAGGCCGAAGTCGCGCAGGGCACTGACCATCTGGCTGGTTTCATTCAGCCAGCGGCCAACGGTTTCCATCCGATTCGACGGCCCGATGCGCAGGGCCAGGTGCCTTCCCAGGCTGCAGCGGCAATACCGGGCCAGCACCCCTCGGACGCGGTCGAACTCCAGCTTTGACAGCGTAAACTCGTCCACCTGAGTCTCTTCCTAAAGCGGCCCCATATTCTACCGCCGAACATGGCGCTTGATAATCTACTAGAGTACGGATTAAATTCCTGGAGTCCCGGCATACCGGCCGGGGAAAAAAAGGGAACTCTCATGTCTATCGCCATAGTTCTGGCCGTGCTTGTTGGAATCGTAGTGCTGGTGGTGCTGCTGGCCGCGGTGGCCTTGTACAACTCGCTGGTGCAGAAGCGCATCCGCACGCGCGAGGCCTTAAGCCAGATCGACGTGCAGCTCAAGCGCCGCTACGACCTGATCCCCAACCTGGTGGAAACGGTCAAGGGCTACGCCGCCCACGAGCGGGAAACGCTGGAGAAGGTCATCCAGGCCCGCAACACGGCCATGGCCGTGCCCTCCAGCGACGTGGCCCAGAAGGCCCAGGCGGAGAACTTCCTGACCGGGGCCCTGCGGCAGCTTTTCGCCCTGAGCGAGGCCTATCCCAACCTCAAGGCCAACGAAAACTTCCTGAGCCTGCAGGAGGAGCTGACCGGCACCGAGAACCGCATCGCCTTCGCCCGCCAGTACTACAACGACTCGGCGGCCATCTACAACACCGCCCGCGAGACCTTCCCCGGCAACATCATCGCCGGGTCTTTCGGTTTCGCCGCGGCCGAGTTCTTCGCCACCGAGGAGGCGTCGAAAGAGGCGCCCAAGGTCAAGTTCTAGGAAACTGAAGTAGCCGGTAGCCAGGAGCCGGTAGCCAGGGCCACTGGCTACTGACCACTGGATACTGACCACTGGCTACTGGCTACTCATCAAATGGCCATTGAAACCTTTCACACCCTGATCGCCCGGAACAAGCGAAACAGCTTGCTGCTGATTTTCCTGTTTATGCTGTTTTTCGCGGGCATGGCGCTGCTGATAGGGTCGGCCTGGGCGGGCCCGCGCTTGGGGGTGGCGGTGGCGATAGCGGCCGGGGTGGTGGCGTTCTTCCTGACCCTGGCCAGCTACTACGGCGGGGCCTCCACCGTGCTGTCGATGTCGCATGCCCGGCCCATCGCCCACGACGAGGACCCCATGCTTTACAACATCGTGGAGGAGGTGGCCATCGCCGCCGGCCTGCCCACCCCCAAGGTGTACCTCATCGACGACACCGCCCCCAACGCCTTCGCCACCGGGCGAGACCCCAAGCATGCGATCATCGCCGTGACCACCGGCCTGCGGCAGAAACTCAATCGCGACGAGCTGCAGGGCGTCATCGCCCACGAGATGAGCCACGTCCGCAACTACGACATCCGCTACGCCATGCTCATGGCCGTGATGGTGGGCGTGCTGGTCATGCTGTGCGACATGTTCCTGCGCAGCCTGTGGTGGGGCGGGCGCGGGCGGCGCAGGGAGACTCGCCAGGGCGGCGGCGGGTTGCAGATAATCCTCCTGGTGCTGGGGGCGGTGCTGGCCATCATCGCCCCCATACTGGCGGGCATCATCCAGATGGCCATGAGCCGCCAGCGCGAATACCTGGCCGACGCCTCGGGCGTGGCCCTGACCCGCAACCCGCGCGGCCTGGCCAGCGCCCTGGCAAAAATCTCCGACGACCCGGAGGTGCTGGAGGTGGCCAACCGCGCCACCGCCCACCTGTACATCGTCCACCCCATCAAGAAATTCGAGGACCGCTCCGGCAGCATCTTCGACAGCCACCCCCCCATCAAGGACCGCATCCAGCGCATCCTGTCCATCGCCTATTGAGGCCCCGGGGAATTGTCTTGTCTATAGGCCAAAGCCCCATAAGATCATGGCAATCCGCCGGCGGCGGGTGAGTCATCTTGGCAAGTCGGTTGCGGTAAGGAGATTGGCAATGGGGTCTTCCTTCGTTGGGCCGTTCTGCGAAGCGTTGGAGAGTCGTCAACTGCTCAGCAGCGCGGACCTGGCTCTGTCGTTTGTGAGCATCACCGGCCCCGACGTCCTAGTGCCGGGCGACAAGGGCTCGGTCAAGGTCCTGATTACCAACGTGGGACCGGACACGGCCGTCGGCACGATTGACGTGTCGGTTCGGGCGTCCACCGATACGATCTTTGATCTCAGCGACCCGCTGCTGACCGGCCTGGCAGACAAGAAGATCAACCTTGCCATCGGCAAAACCCTGGCCCTGACGCTCACAATGACGGCGCTGCCGGACACGGTGACGCCCGGCAACTACTACCTGGTGTGCAAGGAATCCTCGGCGCTCAGTTCTCCCGACACCAACCCGGGCAACGACGCGGACCGTTCGTCCGGCACATCCCAGGTCGCCTGGCAGTTCGGCGCCGTCGGCAGCCGCAAGAACGTGAAGATGACGCTCCACGACGGCGCCACCCCGGTGGTCTTCGCCCTGAGCGGCCTGGGCACCGGCGCGGTGACGTCGGCTGGCGCCTTCTCCACCGACACCCTTACGGTCACCGGCTCGACGGGCGCCTCCAAACTGACCATCACCACGGCCAAGAACGCCTACACCACCCTGGACTCCATCCAGGTGCTCGACGACGCCGGCGCCGGCACGGGTTCCCTTGGAAGCATCAAGGCCGCGAGGACCAACCTTGAAACCGGTGTGAGCGTCGATGGCCTGCTGGGGTCATTGACGGTCCACGACATTCAATCGTACAGTCACTACATCCGGATCAATACGACCGCCATGGCCGTGCCGGACAAGGCCGCCGTGAGCATTGTGGCTAACGTCATAAACGGCTGCTACGTGAACACCGGGGAAATGCCCGTAAAGTCCTTCAAGGCCGCCAATGTGACGGGGATCGACCTTACCGCCCCGTGGATAGGCACGTTTGCGGTAAGCAGCAAGGTCGTCGGCCAGGGCAATTTGAGCGGCACATTCTCGCTTCTGAGCGAACCCGCCTCAAACCTGAACTTGAGCAAACTGACCGTTTCGGGAAACATGGACGGAACGACGATCCAGACCGAAACCAACATCGGATCGATTCAGGCGGGCCAATGGGCCAGCGGCAAACTGAGTACTGCCGAGATCAAGAGCTTCAAGATCGCGGGCGACCTGGGGGCCGAGGTAGGCGCCATCGTTATCCACTCGGCGGCCATCGGCGGCGACCTGTCGGGCGACTGGGGCACCGGCTGGGTCGGCAAGGTGACTGTCGGCGGCGATATGACCGGCGTGAAGTGGCTGCTGGGCAGCCAGGTCGACGGCGGGCTGGATTGGAACCAGTTGGAAAGCCTGACCGTCAAGGGATGGATCGACTCCAGCGAGTTCCATTGCTTCAACCCCATTGGCTCCATCACGGCCGGAGGCATTAGGGATTCGTCGCTGATGATGGGCGTGACCGGCACAACCCTGCCGACCGCGGCGGGCGAGTTCGATTCGCACCACAGCACGCGGTTTAAGAGCGTCACCGTCAAGGGAATCAAGGACGGCACCGGCCAGTACGTCGAGAGCTTCATCAATTCCAACATCGCCGCCTGGCAGATTGACGCCCTGAGCTTCGGCTATGTCGCCACCGCCAATGCGACCCCCTTCGGCATCGCCTCCCACAGCATAGGCAAATTCACCTACAAGCACTTTTCGGGCATGAGCAGCACGGATTCCAATATGACTGACCCTGCCGGTTCGTTCGCCATCGGCGACATGCAGGTCACGATCGTCTGAGTGCCGCGCCGGGCATTCCAACTGCGCCGCCCCGCGCGCTGCTTGGTGAGAGTGTTTGGTAATTCAGCCCCGCCTGGGGCATCCCCCGCCCTATCGGCCCGAAAGTTGCCAGCCGCCGTCCACGCGCAGCTCCTCCCCCGTGATGTACTCATGCTGGCAAAGGAAAATCACCGCCTGGGCGATCAGTTCGGGCGAGCCGGCACGTTTGAGCGGCACCTGTTGGATAAGCCGCTGCCGCTCCGACTCGGGAAGGTCCTCCGGCCAGAGGGCGATGCCCGGCGAGATGCTGTTGACGCGGATGTTGTACTGGGCCAGGGCCTTGGCGGCGCTGAGCGTCAGGGCCATCAGCGCCCCCTTGGAGGCGGTGTAGGCGAGAAAATCGCCCCGGCCGCGGTTGGCCATGATGTCGGTGAGGTTGACGATGGCCCCCCCCTGCTTCTGCATCAGAGGCAGGGCGTGCCGCATGCACAGGGCCGGGGCGCGGGCATTGACCCGCAGGTCCTGGTCGAACTGCTCGGCCGTCAAGGTAGCCAGGGGCGTGGGGCGGTAGGTGGCGGCGTTGTTGACCAGGATATCCAGCCGGCCGAAAGCCTTCCCAACGGCCTCGAACAGGCGGGCGATCTGCTCCGGCTGGGCCAGGTCGGCCTGGAGGAGTTCGCACCTTCGGCCCAGGGCGCGGATTTCATCGGCCGTCTGGCGGGCCTGGGCCTCGGAGGTGTGATAGTGAACGACCAGGTCGCAGCCGGCCCGGGCCAAGGCCAGGGCGACGCCCTTGCCGACGCGCTTGGCCGAGCCGGTCACCAAAGCCACCTTGTCCTGTAGATCCATTGCCCTCTCCGCCACTGCAGACGACATCGCGAAACCCGGCGCTCAGCAGTGCCTGTATTCTAGCAGCCCGTCGACAACGTAGCACGGGCGTCTCGCCCGTGGCCGACAACCATCGAAAAGGAAAGGCTTTTGGACATGAACGGGCGATTACGCGCCAGATCGGCGAAACATGGTCACGCGAAAGGAAGCGTGACCATGCCACCCGGCCGGCGTCAGGCCCTGCGCCAGGCGAGTGCCAAAAAAACAGTGGTCGCCCGGCGATGCGCGCCAGGCGACCACATTTATGCTCTCTTGCAGCGAAAACGGCCACCCTACGAAGGCATGGTCGCGGCGGCAGCGACGGCCGCGGTTGCAGCCTTGGTCGCAGCCTTGGTCGCAGCCTTGGTCGCAGCCTTGACGGTGCTGTTACTATCGGTCTTCTCGCAACCCATCAGAGCCACACCCAGGCCAATCATCATCACAACTACCAGTTTCAGTGCCGTTCGCATTTCTGTTCCTTTCTTAGATTCTTCCCTTTGACTGATCGAACCCCGTTCAACGCGGGGCCCGCCGGCGCTTCCTGCGAGACTTGCAGCTTACGTGGCCCGAACTTCAAGGCCCCGAAAATGCTCATCGGCGGCGCACACGAATATCGCCGCCGGGCCATTCTGGCAAGTGTTTTTCTAAAATTTTCTGGAGAACGTCCCACAGACACAAAGAGTTCCTGACAAAATGCCGCGTGAGCCGCGGGGCATTTTGCCAGGGGCTTTAAACCTTTACCGCAAATCTCTCGCCGGCTTTGAGCTGCAGCAGGAAGGCCGCCAGCAGGTTGGCCGCCGCCTCCAGGTCCCTCAAATCCAGCATTTCCACGGTGGTGTGCATGTAGCGGTTGGGGACGCTCACCAGGGCGGTGGGAATCCCGCCGTGCTTGGTGTAGATGGCCAGGGCGTCGGTGCCGCCGGTCACGGAAAAGCTCTCGATTTGCACGCGGATTCTCTTCTGCTTGGCCAGGGCACGCAGCCGCTGGTGGATGGCCGGGTGGTTCTCCCGCCCCACGCACAGCACCGGGCCGCCGCCCATCTTCACCTCGCCGTGCTGCTTGACGTCGATGCCCGGGGTGTCGGTGGCGTGGGTGACGTCCACCACGATTGCCGCCTGCGGCTGAATGTTGTACACGTTCATCTGCGCCCCCATCAGCCCGACTTCCTCCTGCACGCTGCTGGCGGCATAGACGGCGGCCTTGCACTTGCCCTCCGAGGCCAGTCTCAGCGCCTCCAGCACGGCGAAGGTTCCGGCCCGATTGTCGAAGGCCCGGGCCACGGCCACGTGGTCGTTGAGCAGCTCGAAATCGTCCACGAAGGTGGCCGGGTCGCCAATGGCCACCAGCTTGCGGGCGGCGGCGGCGTCCTTGACCCCGATATCGATGTAGCTCTCGTGCAGCTTGGGGGCCTTGGGCTCCTTGTCGCGGTCTTGCAGGTGGATGGCCGGGGCGCCGATAACCCCGCGCACGGTCCCGCCGGCGGCGTGAATGTTGACCCGTTTGCCGCGGATCAAGGCCGGGTCCACCCCGCCGATCCGCTGCAGGTAGATAAAGCCCTTCTCGTCGATGTAGCGGACCATCAGCCCGATCTCGTCGGCGTGCCCGTCGAGCATGATCTTGGGGTCGCCGCCGGGGTTGAGCACGGCCACGGCGTTGCCGTAGGCGTCGGTTTTCACCTCGTGGGCGAAGGCCCGGGCGTACTCGCACCAGATCTTCTGGCCCGGCGCTTCGTAGCCGCTGGGCGAGGGGGCATTGAGCAGCTTCCGCAGGAACTCCAAGGACTCTTTGCGCATAACTTTCTCCCAAATATACGCCGATATGGTATGGCCGGCCGAGAAGGAAAACAATCGTCTGCCGAACGCAAGGTTAATCGGTTGATCGGTGAATCGGTTAATCGGTCAAGTAGATTCCACCTTGAGGTAATTCTCATCCGATTAACCGATCAACTGATTCACCGATTAACCCTCACCTCTAACTTCTCACCTCTTACCCTTCCTGCCGTATAATGCCTGCCATGAAAGAATCTTCACTGCGAAGTCTGCTAAAAGCCGTGCGGGCGGGCAAGACCGACGTCGACCAGGCCCTGCGCAGCCTGCGCCACCTGCCCTACGAGGACCTGGGCTTTGCCCGGGTGGACCACCATCGCAGCCTGCGCTGCGGCTTCCCCGAGGTGATCTTCTGCCCGGGCAAGACCACCCAGCAGGTGGTGACCATATTCGGGCGCCTGGCCCAGGGCGGGGGCAACGTGCTGGCCAGCCGGGCCACACTCGACACCTATCAGTCGGTGCGGAACGAATTCCCCGCCGCCCGGTACAACGAACTGGGCAGGACCATCACCCTTCGCCAGGTCGAATGCCGCCGGCCGCACGGGCACATCGCCCTGGTGGCCGCCGGCACCAGCGACCTGTCCGTGGCCGAAGAGGCCCGCGCCACGGCCGAGATCATGGACCAGCGCGTCACCACCCACTACGATGTGGGCGTGGCCGGGCTGCACCGGCTTTTGGGTTCGGTCAAGCAGTTGCAGCGGGCCCACGTGCTGATCGTGGTGGCGGGCATGGAAGGGGCGCTGGCCAGCGTGGTCGGGGGCATGGTGGCCGTGCCGGTCATCGCCGTGCCCACCTCGGTGGGCTACGGGGCCAGTTTCGGCGGCCTGGCGGCGCTGCTGACGATGCTGAATTCATGCGCGGCCGGGGTGTCGGTGGTCAACATCGACAACGGCTTCGCCGCCGGCTACATTGCCGCCATGATCAACCGCCAGGTCGGGAGAAAAAAAGATTGAACCACAAAGAGCACCAAGAAAGACATGGAAGATGCAGTTTTGAAATAACAGAAGCGGTTCTTGCAGTTAATGATTAATGGCCTTTTGTCTTCTTTGTGGTCTTTGTGCTCTTTGTGGTTCAAGCTGTTTTCTCCATTCAGGAGAAAGGGATGCCGGCCGGAACGCAGACAGTCCGCTCGCTGCCGAAGTTGCCCCCCCGCCCCGCCGACGCCAACAAGGGCCAGTTCGGCAAGGTGCTGATCGTGGGAGGCTCTTGCGGCATGATCGGCGCCCCGGCCCTGGCGGCCAACGCCTGCCTGCGCGGGGGCGCGGGCCTGGCCACCGTGGCCGTGCCCCAGCTCATCCAGCAGGCCGTCGCCATTCTCTGCCCCTGCGCCACGTCGGTGAGCCTGGCCTGCCGGGCGGACGGCGACCCCGCCCCCGCCGCCGTGGGGCAACTCGCCCGCGAGCTTGCCACGCGCGATGTGCTGGCCATCGGCCCGGGCATGGGCTGCGGGCCAGGCGCCATCAACCTGGTCCGCGCCGCCCTCGGGCAGGATAAGCCCGTGGTAATCGACGCCGACGGCCTGAACAACCTGACGAAGATCGACCGCTGGCACCGGCTCCGCCGCCCGGCGATGATCCTCACCCCGCACCCGGGCGAGTTGGCGCGCCTGACCGGGCGGAGCATTCCCGACATTCAGGCCGACCGGCTCAATGCCGCCGTCTCAGCCGCCCGCGACTGGGCCGGGAACGTCGGCCGGGCCGGCGACTCCAAACCGCCACTGGTAATGGTGCTCAAGGGCCAAGGTACGGTCGTGACCGATGGCCGGCGGGTCTACGTCAACACCACCGGCAACGCCGGCATGGCCACCGGCGGCGCCGGCGACGTGCTGACCGGGCTGATCGCCGCCCTGCTGGGCCAGCGCCTGGAGTGTTTCGAGGCGGCCTGCCTGGCCGTCTACGTCCACGGCCTGGCCGGCGACCTGGCCGCCCGCAACCTGGGCCAGGTTTCCCTCATCGCCAGCGATCTATTGGACTACCTGCCCGCGGCGTTCAAGAGTTGCAAGTCCCTCCGCAAGAGCAAGTAATTCCGTTTCGCGCGACAGTCACATGCGAAAGAAAAACAAGAACCCCCGACTTACGTCGGGGGCTATGTTTTTCAGAGGCGGGTGGCATGGTCACGCTTCTTTTCGCGTGACCATGTTTAGCCTTCCAACGTGGCGGGTGGCATGGTCACGCTTCTTTTCGCGTGACCATGTNNACTTCGCCAAGGCTTCGTAGGCCAAGGAAGACGCGCCTGCCATGACACCCAGCCATAGACGTGCTCACGCAGAGGTGGCCCGATCACCGCGCCGTCAAAGACCGCTGTCGAAAACCGCCTCTGGCGAAAGCGGCGCCGGGCGCGTAGAATCGGCGCCGCGGCGAGTGAGGGTGGGTGTTGGGCTGGCGCGTCTGGGCGCCGGCCAGTTGGCCGCGGCCTTGGTGGCCCGGGCTTTCCAGCCCGTGCGTGCACAGCCTGGAAAGGCTGTGCCACCGCGCGGCATGGGTGACGGCCAGGAGGTCGCCCGGATGAGTGGGTGGCGCATGTTTTGGCGAATTCTGCTGGCGGCGGCGCTGGCCGCGAGCGCGGTTTCCTGCCGCAGCCGCAGCGCCGACAGCGGCAAGACCATCCTCACCTACACCCGCTGGGGCGACCCGGCGGAGGTGGAATCCACCCGCGAACTCATCGCCCAGTTCCAGGCCGAAAACCCCGACATTGTCGTGCGCGTGGACGTGGTCAGTTGGCAGCAGTACTGGCAGAAGATGAAGACGGCCACAGTCACCGGTTCGGCCCAGGACGTCTGGCTGATGAGCCCCTCCTATGTCGAGCAGTACGCCTCGGCCGGGCACCTGATGGACCTGATGAGCTTCATCCAGGCGGAGGAGGACTTCAAGGAAAGCGATTACTTCCCCCACGCCTTCGACTGCTTCTGCTATACCGGCCAGGGCGACCAGATGCGCCCGGCGACTTTCGGCCAGGGCAAGCTCTACGCCTTCACCCGCGACTACAACACCGCCGCCCTGTTCTACAACCGCGACCACTTCGACGCCATCGGCCTGGCCTACCCCACCGCCGACTGGACCTGGGACGACCTGGTCGCCGCCGCCAAGAAACTCACCCTCGACTTCGACGGCGACGGCATCATCGACCAGTGGGGCTACGGCGGGCTCAACTACGACAGCTTCAGCCGCCTCATCGGCGGCCTGCCCATGGACGTGGAGAATCGCCGCAGCACCTTCTCTTCCGAACTTTGGCTTAAAGGCATGAACTTCTGCCGCGATCTGATCTTCAAGTACAAGGTCCACAGCCCGCTGGTGTCGCAGATAGACGAGACCGAGAGTTTCACCACCGGCAAGATCTCCATGACCGTGGCCGGCGTCTGGAACATCCGCAGTTACAACCGGGCAGAGTTCAAGTGGGACATCGCCCCCGTGCCGGTGGACATGCCCGGGCGGCAGAGGTGGGCGATGGGCAGCGGCATGGGCCACTCCATCTACGCCCGCACCAAGCACCCCCAGGAAGCCTGGCGGCTGGTGAGATTCCTTAGCGGCAAGGAAGGCCAGGCGGCCCTGGCCCGCTCGGGCACCAGCGTGCCGGTGCTCAAGAGTGCGGCCCTCAGCGACGACTTCCTGGCCGGGCTGGACCAGCCGCCCAAATCCAGCTACCACGTCATATTCGACAGCTTCGATGGGCCCGCTTCGCCCCAGACCGACACCAAAGGCTTCCTGGAATACCGCCGAATACAAGTCGACACCGTCAATGAGATCTGGAACAACACCGTCAGCGTGGAGGAAGGCTGCCGGCGGATCGACGAGAAGACCAACGCCGTCCTGGCCGAGCAGTACCCCGGGAGCAGGCCATGAAGCGTCTCCGCGGCGGCCCGGAATGCTCCCGCAGCGGCTACCTCTTCCTGCTGCCAAACTTCACGGGCTTCCTGCTGTTCGTGCTGCTGCCGGTGCTGGCCTCGCTGGCCCTCTCCTTCTGCCGCTGGGAAATCCTCAAGGATAACACCCCCACCTTCATCGGCCTGGCCAACTTCAGGAAGCTGCTGACCAGCGAAGACTTCTGGTACCACACCTACAACACCATGTTCCTCATGCTGGGCATACCCGTGGGCATGATGCTCAGCCTGGCCCTGGCCCTGCTGCTCAACCGCAGCATCCGGGGCATAAAGTTGTTCCGCATGGTTTACTTCCTGCCGACGGTGACGGCCGGGGTAGCCCTGCTGGTCCTGTGGATGTGGATTTACGAGCCGCTCTACGGGTTGCTCAACTGCACCCTGGGGCAGTTCGGCGTCGAGGGGCCCAACTGGCTGCGCGGCGGGTTCAGGCTGGAATTCCTGAGTTGGTTCGGGATGGACCCCCAGTGCTACTGGTCCAAACCGGCCCTGATGCTCATGGGCATCTGGACGGGCGTGGGCGGCTACAACATGATTCTCTACCTGGCGGCCCTGCACACCGTCAACCCGCAGCTTTACGAAGCCGCCCAGGTTGACGGCGCCACCCGCTGGCAGAAGTTCCGCTACATCACCTGGCCGATGCTGGCGCCGGCCACCTTCTTCATCTTCATCATGAGCCTGATCGACGGCTTCCAGGGCGGTTTCGAGTCCGCCTACGTGATGACCCTGGGCGGCCCGGCCGGTTCCAGCACCACCATCTCATTCCAGATCTTCAACGAACTGTTCGAGAACGACCGGGCGGGCTACGCCTCGGCCATCGCCTGGTTTTTGTTCCTGATCGTATTCGTGCTGACCCTGATAAGCTGGCGGTACGGCGGCAAGGTGGTGCACCATGATTGAACGCCCCCTGCGGCCGGAGATTCGCTTCCGCGAGGCGCGGCGGGCGTTCCGCCGGGGGCTGCTGTACCTGGTGCTGTCGGCCATCGGGCTGGTGATGGTGCTGCCGTTCCTGTGGATGCTGTCCACCTCGCTCAAGACCGGCAAGGGGGCGGTGCAGGTTCCCCCGCAGTGGATTCCCCGCAGCAGCGCCACCCTGGCCCAGTACAAGGGCCAGAGCGTGCCGGTGCGGCTGCTCAAGAAGGAGTGCCTCGTCCGCCGGCTGGATGACGGCCAGGAAGCGACCGTCTACGCCCAGGCCGTGCACACCGACAAGCCGCTGTGGGGCCCGCCCGTCGTCACGGCGGCCATCCCGACCGACCAGGGCGGGTACGTCCGCGTGCCGGTGGAGGTGCTGGGCTCCACCGCCCGCGTGCGCATCCTGCAGGAGGGGCCGGACCTTGAAAAGGTGGTGGACCTGCCCGGCCAGGACATCTACGAAAAGTCCTGGGTCAGCCTGCAATGGTCCAACTATCCCGAAACCTGGAGGAAATTGCCTTTCGGGCGGAGCTACATCAACACCCTGATAATCTCGTTGTCGATAACGCTGGGGCAGGTGCTGACCTGTTCGCTGGCGGCCTTTGCCTTCGCCCGCCTGAGATTCCCCGGGCGCGACAAGCTGTTCCTGGGCTACCTGGCCACCATGATGATCCCCGGGGCGGTGACGCTCATCCCGGTGTACGTCATGTTCGTGAAGATACCCGATCTGTTCAACTACGCCTTCCACACGCAGTACTTCACCACCGACCTGTACTTCCTGGGCAAGTACTACGTCGGGCGGCTGATCGGCGGCAATTCGTATTTCGCCCTGATCGCACCGGGGCTGTTCAGCGCCTACGGCACCTTCATGCTGCGGCAGTTCTTCATGAACCTGCCGCGCGGGCTGGAAGACGCCGCCCGCATCGACGGCTGCGGCAACCTGCGCATCTACTGGCACGTGACCCTGCCCCTGTCGCGCGTGGCCCTGGCCACCCTGGCCACCTTCACCTTCATGGGGGCCTGGAAAAGTTTCATGTGGCCGCTGCTGATCCTCAACACCGAGGAGCTGCTGCCGCTGCAGGTGCTGCTGCAGCGGTTCCAGGGCCAGCACGGCTCGGAGTATCACCTGCTGATGGCCGGCTCGATGATCGTGCTCTTGCCGCTGCTGGCGGTGTTCCTGCTGGCCCAGCGGTATTTCATCCGGGGAATACAGCTCGGAGCTATTAAGGGTTGACCCAGCACCCGGTAGGGCGTGCGGCTTAGCCGCGCCAGCGGCGCGTTGCAGGCGCAATCCCTTCGCCAAAGTTCTTCCCCCTATTCCGCATTGCGCGTGCAACCCGTACAAGGGGAACGCCCTACGGACTGGCCAAGCCCCCAAGACCCGAAGATGTGAGCCAGGGCAATACCGGGCAAGTCAGCGTTCACGACAGGCCAAGGCCCGAAGGGCCAAAAGATGTTAGCCGGGGGTGCAGCGGCCGAAGCGATTGCGCCGGCCGCGAAACCCCCGGTAACGGCCCCCCGCAAACCAGAGGCAGTGCCCCGACCGGCCTGGAGGTTTCGATCTGGCCTGCCGATGGCATGGTTTTGTGTCTCATGACCCGCTTTAGCGGATGCGGCCGGCCCTGGAACAACAGTCCCCACCGGCTGTTTCTTCCGTTAACAGGCCCCCGCTTCCAGCGGGGGTAAAGCGGTGCGGTTCCCTGCGCCAACCAGAGGCAGTGCCCCGACCGGCCGAGGGGTTTGATCTGGCCTGCCGATGGCGTGATTTTCTGCGAGAGGCCCGGCACGCCGCGCCAGCGCGAGCCAGATCAATTCCGCGCGCAGGCCCAGCCGCTCGCTCTGTGAATCCCAAGGTCCGCGGGTGGCACAGGTTTTTAACCTGTGCCTGCACAGCTTGAAAAGCCCTGCCACGACGGCCGCTCCGCCCCCGCCTTCCGTCCTTACGCCCCCGCCGGGGCCAAGAGCCTGGGCCCAAGCCGGATTGTCCGGTTTTCCCTTGCCACACCCCGAACTCCTCCCTTACACTCCCCTCTTGAATGGGGCATTGCAAGCGACTTTGCGTGCGCGAGCCGCGCGAAGCCCTGGATTTACCGAGACCCGAATTGCGAGAGCGGCCAAGCAGTCGCTCGCCCAACTTGGCTGGGGGTTGGGGGGGTAGGAGCCGCCAGTCAAAGTGTTGCGGAAGTTCATAGACCCTCTTTAAACGCGAAGGAGACCGAGATGGGTAAAGGCAACAACTCTCAGCGCAAGGAAGTCAAGAAGCCCAAGAAGAGCAAGGCCGCCAAGAAGTAAGCGGTCTAAGGTAAGTCCGTTTCGGTGGCACAGCCTTTCTAGGCTGTGCGCACAGGCTGGAAAGCCTGTGCCACCAAACAAAACTTAGGCAAGACCGCTTAGCGCACTTCACGTTTGTTTGGGTCG
>PMYM01000126.1:14565-17010 GCA_003171235.1 Phycisphaerales bacterium
GGCAGGGGCGAGACGCCCCTGCTACGGGGAGAATCCCTTTTCAACGGGCTGCTAAGGGAGCAAACTGGGGATGCCATACTGATTATGGCATCCCCGCGATTTGCCGGCCAAGATTGGCCGGTTTTTCCTTGCCCGCCCCGAACCCTTCCCTTACACTCTCCTATCGAACGGGGCATTTCAAACGACTTTGTTTGCGCGAGCCGCGCGAGGCCCAAAGCGTTGTGACCGGGTTGCGTATGGGTGCACGGGCGCCGCTAGACCCTCTCCCTTCCCCACCGGTTCACGAAAGCAAGAAACCGAGAGCGAACTTGGCCTGAAACTCTCAGACTATCGCCCGCTCTCACGGATACCCTTTTTAAAGGGAGATAGAATGGCCGACGAGAAGGTCAAATTGCCCCGGTCATCATTCGACGAACTCTGCAAAGTCATTTCCGCTTACGGGCACCTTGTGGCGCCTGCGGGAGCGATTGAAGTAAGCAAGGCCGCAGCATTGACGAGGGTCACTGTCAGCGCAAACAACAGATTCCTTCTGGGCATAGGGGTAATTGAAGGTGGCCAGAAGAAGCAAGCTACATCAAGGGGCGCGAACCTCGCGAAAGCCATTGAACACCAGATGCCAGACGAACAGCGCCGGTATTGGCGCGAAATTGTTAGTGGATCTGATTTTCTTTCGCGACTGGTGACAGCCGTCCGGATTCGAAAGGGAATGGATGAGGAAACACTTAAGTCCCACATCGCATATTCTGCCGGAGAACCAAACAAGGGCTTTGTGATGACGGGCGCCAAAGCGGTGATCGACCTTCTTCGCGCCGCAGAACTGATTAGGGAAGAAGACGGCAAACTCACGGCCGTTGAGGTCTTGTCCATGCCTGTCACTGAGACTGAAGGAAAGACCGCTCCTGGGGTGACTACCGAGAAGCAGTCAGTCCTGGCACTGCCGGGAGGGAGCCTAACAGGGAACTCGCTGAAGACCGTTCCGATTGCAACACCTACGCCAGGGGTTCATCTTACTATAAACGTCCAAGTGCAGTGCGACGCTGGTGAACTTGGCGATTTGGGGACACGCCTGCGCAAGGTTATCGATGACTTCAACACAATGGAGCCTCCTCCCCATAATGGCGATCCACAACAAGGCGGAATGTAATGCCGCGCCAGTTCTTCCATGTAACGGCAGAAATGGTAGTTTCTGTTGTTGATGCTGTGGTAGCTCACCGGCAGGCAGGCGAAGGGCAAGTCTGTGGCTTTTGCGGAATTACCACGGCGCGTGCTAAACAGGCACTTGGGTTAGCCACTGAACTCGGATTGTTGAGTGAAGCTGGCGGACAATATTCTGCGGTCCCACCCTTGGCCATGTTTGCTGCGGCGCCAAGTGAGAAACAGAAAGCTACAATGCTCAGGGTAGTTCTTGATTGTTACGAGCCCTTTGTGAGATTTCGCGAACGTCTTTGTGCCACGAATTCCGCCGAGCAAGCTGCACATCAGACTAAACAACTTCTAGATCTCGATGCAGATCGAGATGATGTTCGCGAAACGCTTGTAAGCCTCGGGACATATACTCAGGCAATTACATCAATAGGAGCAGGTAAGTATACCGTTGAGCAATCTGCCATCAACATTGATGTCCATGATTTAGCGGAAGCATGTGCCGACCTAACTGGTGCTGAAACTCTCGTGCGCAAATGGATTGGGCCGCATGCCGACAAGGCTGGACGAAACGATATAGTTCTTCCGTTGTCAAGAGGGTTGCTTAAGACGCGGGGCGTCGAACTACGAGACGTTATTGGCGATGTTGGTAATGCTGTGGAATCATTTCTGGCTGAGCTTGCGGGTCGCATGACTGTAAACCTAGCTGGGGCAAGTGGAATCATTAGCAAGCTCGACAAGTTCAGGGTGAACAACAAACTCCCCAAGAAGATCGTGGAAGCTGCGAAGTACCTGGGGCATGTCCGGAACGCTGCAGATCATGGAATCGATGTTGAAGTGAATGCTCAGTGGGTAATTCTGGAGTTGACGGCTAAGACATACCCTGCAGTGGCCTGCGCATTCATCCGAGCCGCCCTAGAACACGAACACAACGGTAACCATTCCATCTGACGCCTCGTTGCGCCCTTGCCCACAATAATATCTACTACCCAAGTAGGCCGAGCGACTGCTGGGTCGTTCGCGCAATCCGGGCAGTTGTAGGTCGGGCGTGCCTGAGCGACATCCGGCGCCGGGCAAGGCAAAGCGTCGCTCAAGCATGCCCGAGCTATGGCCTTGTTGCACGCCAGAGGGAGGGAAAGCCGAATTGCGCGAGCGGCCCAGCANNGAACGCTCGCCCCTGCCGGGGCTGAATTATCGGATGCCCTCACGCAAGAAGCAGCGCGACCATGCCACCGGCCCTTTGCCGGTTGATCGGGAGAACCTGCCGCCCCTGGCAGCATAGAACATGGTCACGCGAAAAGA
>PMYM01000088.1 GCA_003171235.1 Phycisphaerales bacterium
TACATCCAGGTGGACACCACCCACATCCTGTTCATCTGCGGCGGCACCTTCACCGCCCTGGAAGACATCATCAAGAAGCGCATCGGCCAGCGGCTCATCGGTTTCAACACCGAGGGTCAGGCTGACGAGTCGGTCGAGGAGACCGGGCGGATTCTCTCGCTGGTCACCCCCGACGACCTGATCGAGTTCGGCATGATCCCCGAGTTCGTGGGCCGGCTGCCCTGCGTCACCACGCTGGCCCCGCTGGACGAGCAGGCCATGGTCAACATTCTGACCAAGCCGCGCAACGCCCTGGTGCGGCAGTACCAGCGGTTCTTCCAGATGGAAGGGGTGGAGCTGGAGTTCACCGACGAGGTTCTGCGGGCCATCGCCAGTGATGCCATGAAGCTCAACACCGGTGCCCGCGCCCTGCGCAGCGTGGTGGAGGACTTCATGCAGGAGTTGATGTACGAACTGCCCGAGGCCAAGACCCCCGGCGCCCGCTACGTCATCACCGACGAATTGTTCCAGGCCAACCACCGCCCCAAGCTCATCGACGCCCTGACCGAGAAGAAAGAATCGGCCTGACGGGCGACTGAAGCGGCGACCAAGGAAGGTCCATAATGAACGACGACACCACGACTGAAGTGGAGGGTGACGAACAGAAACGGCTACGAAGGATCAAACGGGCGGGACAGAATGGCATTTTGGCCTTTGTCGTGCTTGTGATTGTATTGCTTGCCTTCGGAAAATCTCCCGTGGATAAGATGGACGGACCACAGGGGTACAGGCTTAACTTCAACTTCATTAGTTGTCTTGGGATTTTGGTGGGCGTGTTTACCACGATTGACATGTTGACTCACCTGCGAGCAATGTGGCAACTCTCGAAGGTCAAGAAGACGCTTGGCCTGATTGGCGTGGCTGGCTTGGCGGCGCATACCGTAATCGCGCTGTGTTGTCCCTTGTCCGGCGGCAATCGGACGGGAACCCTGGTGGGTTGGGAGGGTTTCTCTCCCATCATGCTAAGCGGCGAGCGGGAATGGGTGATCGATGACCAGCCCTACCACATCCAGAGCACTTATTTTGTGCACCTGCCCGAGGGCTGGCCATTCACAATTGAATGCCCTGTCGAGCGTGTTCCAACGGATGCGCAAGATGCCTACCGCATTCCCTTCCCGTTAATCAAGTACGCTTACATCAACGATCTTTACAGTAAGTTGCACAAGGTTGGAGCGGGCAATCTGGCGGTGGATCGCATTGGCGTGGTGCTGTTCACGAAGAATAAGCGTACAGCCAAGTTTTACATGACGGTCGATCAGGTAAAAAAGCGGGTCGATGAATCCAAGCCGCATGTCACTACCTCAGGCGTCGGCGGCGCCACCTGAGGCAACCAGGTTTACTGCATCCCAAAAGAATCCGCCTTCTCTTTGAGCTTTATACTCTGGTGGTTTTCATTTCTTGTTGCACTCTCTGTTCCTCTCTGCGCCCTCTGCGGTGAAATCTTGACTGCTGCGATCTCAATTGGTGTCCCCTCAAGCGAAACTGGTGGTGTGTTTCTTCTAGAGCCCAAAGGGCGACTGCCTGTAGCCCAGGGCGCAGCCGACGCGAATGCGGAGGCAAGCCCTGGGTAAATGGCCAAAACGAAACAGAGCCCCCAAAGGGGGCGATTGCGGCCATCGAGAGAAAACAGGTACGAGCGTGTGGCGACAAGCGCCCCCTTCGGGGGCTTGATCATCTGGAAATGCTCTTCCACGGGCTCCGCTGGCGCTTCGCCCGTGGCTATTGGCAAACGCCCCGCTTCGGGGGCTAGGAAGGTTAGGCCACGTTGCCTTCCTCTGTGCTCTCGATTTTTTCCTTTGGCGTCCTCTATGGTGGATGCTTGCTTTGTTTCTTGCCTTGCTCTCTGTTCTTCTCCGCGTCCTCTGCGGTGAAATCTTGAGGTCCGCCAGTTAAGATGGCGGGCATGAAGCCCAACTGCGCCACCGCCCTGATCGCCTCGCTGACGGAGGCGACGCCGCCGGCCATGCTGATGGCCTGCCGCCAGGCCGCCGACCAAGGCGCCGACATGGTCGAGCTGCGCCTGGACAGCCTGGAGCATCCCATTGCGGCCGCACTGGCCCAACTGCTTTCCCAGCCGCCGCTGCCGGTGATCGCCACCTGCCGCCCGGTGCGGCAGGGCGGGTTCTTCAAGGGTCCTGAAGAGCAGCGACTGGCGTTGTTGCGAGAGGCCAGTCGGCTGGGGGCAAACTACATCGACATCGAGGACGACGTGCCTCCCGGCGACCGCCCGCGCGGCCAAATCATCCTCAGCCACCACGACTTTTCCGGCCAGCCGCGCGACTGGCAGGCGGTGATGAAGAACCTGGCGGCGCAGAAACCCGCAGTGGTCAAGTTGGCCTTTACCGCGGGCACCTGCCAGGACGCCATCGAGGCCTGCCGGCTGGTGCGCGACTGCCCGCTGCCGGCCATGGTTTTGGCCATGGGCGAGGCGGGCATCCTAAGCCGGGCGCTGGCGCGGAAGTTCGGGGCCTTCGGCTCGTTCGCGTCGCTGTCGGCCGAGCGGGCCAGCGCCCCCGGCCAACTGACCCTGACGCAGATGAAGCAACTCCGCTGGGACCACATCGGCCCGGCCACGAAGGTTTACGGCGTGGCGGCCTGCCCGGTGGGCCACTCGATGAGCCCTGCCGTTCACAACGCCGCCTTCGACGAGCTGGGCCTGGACGCGGTGTACCTGCCCCTGCGGGTTGAGCCGTCGGAAGAGGCATTTGACGGCTTTCTGGACGCCGTATTGGCGGCCCCCTGGCTGGACATGCGCGGCCTGAGCGTGACCGTGCCTCACAAAGAGCACGCCCTGGCGCGGGTGGGTCCGGCGAAGGTGGACGAACTCAGCCGGGCCATCGGTGCGATCAACACCGTGCGCATCGGGCGCGGCGGCGAGCTGGAGGGTTTCAACACCGACTACGCCGCCGCCCTGGAGAGCCTCTGCCAGGCGATGGGCATCGAGCCGGCGGGACTGGCCGACAAATCCGTCGGCGTGCTGGGGGCTGGCGGCGTGGCCCGGGCGGTGGTGGCGGCGCTGGCCCACTACCAGGCCCGCATAACCATCTACAACCGGACGCCGTCGCGGGCGCAGGAACTGGCCGAAAGATTTGGCGCCCAGGCCTGCCCGGCCGGCGACATCCCGGCCATGGAGCACGAGATCGTGATCAATTGCACCTCCGTGGGCATGCATCCGCGCGTCAGCGAGACGCCCGCGCCCCTGGAGGCCCTGCGCCGCTGCCGCGTGGTCTTCGACACCATCTACAACCCGCCCACAACCCGCCTGCTGGAATTGGCCCGCCAGGCCGGCTGCACCATCGTCGGCGGGCTGGAGATGTTCGTTCGCCAGGCGGCCAGGCAGTTCGAGATATGGACCGACCGGCCGGCGCCCCTGCCGGTGATGCGGCAAGCAATGGCGGATCGCCTGGAGGCAAACCCATCATGAATGGCGTGCTGACCTTCGCCGCTTGCCAGTTTTCCGAGAGTTTTCAGCCGCGGCGCAACGCCGCCGTAATCCTGCGGTACATGGAGCGGGCGGCAGGGGCCGGCGCCCAACTGCTGCACACACATGAGGGGGCGCTGTCGGGTTATCTCTCCAATCGCGGCGCGCCCAAGGCGGCTGACTACGACTGGCCCGCCCTGCGCCACGCCACCGGGCGGATCATGGACCAGGCCAAGAAGCTTAGGCTCACGGTGCTGCTGGGCTCGGCCCATCCCTTGAGCGGGGCTCGCCTGCCCGCCAACTGCGTTTACCTCATCGGCCCCGACGGCCGCATCGCCGACCGCTACGACAAGCGATTCCTCACCGCCGGCGACCTGAAGGCCTACACGCCCGGCAACCGCTTCGTCATCTTCAACCGGAGCGGCGTCCGCTGCGCGATCCTGATTTGCTTTGACCTGCGATTCCCCGAACTTTACCGGCGTCTGCGAAAACTGGGCGTGCAGGCGGTTTTCCAGTCGTTCAATAACGGCTCGACCGACGGCCCGGGCATCCACACCCAGATCATGCGCCAGACCATGCAGGCCCACGCCGGCATCAACTATTTCTGGGTCAGCGCCACCAACAGTTCGGCCTACTTCAGCCGCTGGCCCAGCGTCTTCATCCAGCCCGACGGGCGGATCATCCAGTCGCTGCGGCAGAACGCCGCCGGGCTGATGATCTGCACCATTGACACGCGCAAGGGGCTCTACGACGCCAGCGCGCCCTTCCGCGCCGCGGCCATGGCCGGCAAGCTCCACTCGGGCAAGCTGGTCAACGACCCCCGGCAGAAGAACAGGCGTTGCCTGTAGTCGGGTGGCCATAAGGCGGGCAGATTGTGTCGCGGGACGCCGCCGACCTTGCGTTTTTTTGTTTTGAGAGTTCGAAGGGCGATTGCCGTCATCCATTCAGGATGATCCCATGCTTTGACGGGCTGCCCTGTGCGGCAAGCGCCCCCTCCCCGGGGGCTTGGTCATTTTGGGAATCGTTCATCCACGGGTTCCGCTGCGCGTCACCCGTGGCTACAGGCACTCGCCCCCCTTCGGGGGCTCAAAAAAGCACCCCCAAGCTCACCTTGAGGGCGGCACCGAATGGCTTCGCACTCCGCACTCCGCACTCCGCACTCCGCACTTTCGCACTCTGGCTTTTACCGCCCGCAGCCGGAGGGCAGCAGGAAGGAATCGATGGGGCTGGCCGGCTGCTCGCGCCCGGTGTAGTTGGTCACGTCGTCGATCAGCCAGATGTTGTCGCCGTTGACGCCCACGTCGCTGCGGTCGGTCCAGAAAACGTGCCAGTCCAGGTACAGCACGTTCTGCCCGCCATCGGGATGGTTGTCGCTGACGGCGCGGTCAACCCGGTCGGGGCGGAATAGGCCGCCGGGGAATACGGGCGTGGCGTCGGCCAGCAGGGCCATTTCATGCGCCACCGGCTGCAGGACCGGGTCGTTGCGGCGGATGGGGCCGCGCAGGCAGTACTGCGAGCTGTAACCCACGTGTCGGGTGGAGGGAAAGTCCAGCATGTCCTGGGTGAGGGTGAAGCTCTGCCCGCCGGCACAGGGGCACTGGAAGACGTCCGGTTCGGCCAACCGCTCCTTGACCAGCCGGAACAGCCCGCTGGAGCCGGCGGTCACGCGGCCGTCGCTCATCCAGCGGTCGAGGGGGGCGGGGGCGCTCAGCAGCACGTCCTGGTGCTGGTTGGCGGCGTGGTTCATGGCCGCCCCGATCTGCCCGACGTTGGCCGCGCACTGGCTGCGCATGCCGATGTAGCGGGCCTGCTGCATCGACGGCACCAGCAGGGCGACCATCAAGACGACCACCGCCGCCACGGCGATAAGTTCGCGCATGCTGAAGGTGGAAAGGGAAACTGGGCGCTGGTGCTGTTGGTCGGCGATGAGGGCCTCGGTCTGGCGAATGGTGCGGACGCGCTGGATGGTCCGCTGGGCCAGGCCCGCCGGCGCCTCGGGCGGGGGGGCGGCGGCCATCAGGGCGATCAGGCGGGTGATGGCCTGGTGCTGCCGGGCGAGCTCAGGCTCCTCCCGCAGCCGCTGGGTAATTTGAGCGGCGGCCTGCTCGTCGCAGCCGCCGCTTACAAAATCGATAAGCAGGTCCGGGTCGTACCCCGCGCCGCTACTGCTGCTGTTCTTGCTTGCCATGGGCCGCCTTCCATCTCCGGGCGAACTCTCTGACCGCCACGTGCAACCGGCTTTTCACCGTTCCCAGTGGAACGTTCAGTATGTCAGCAATTTCCCGGTAGGGAAACTGGTGAAAGTAACTCAGCAGCAGCACGGCACGCAGGTTCTCCGGCATGTGCTGGACGATATTCTGTACGGCGGCGGCCGTCTCCTGGTTCTCAATTGCCTGCTCGGGCGGGGGGACGTCGGCCGGCATGAGGTCGATGAAGCGGGTGGCGTCGGATTCCCCCTGGCTCAGTTGGGCGTCCAACTCGGCCGCCGGGCGGCGGAAGCGGCTGCGCAGGGCGTCCCGGGCCTTGTTGGCGGCGATGGTGAACAGCCAGGGTTTGAGCCGGCGGGTAACGTCGAAGCCCTCGGCCGAAAGGTGCACCTGCAGGAAGGTTTCCTGGAAAACGTCTTCGGCCAGGGTTCCGTCGCCCAGGAAGCGGGCCAGGAAATGGTACAGCTCCCGCTCGTAGCGGTGGACCAGTTCCTCGAAGGCGGCGATGTCGCCCTGCTGGTAGCGCAGCAGCAACTGCTCATCGCTGAGTTTCTTGCGATCGGTGGTGTCGATGCGCGTTTTACCCATGGGGAACCTGGCGCCGCACGTCCCGCCTTTCATTTCATTGTATCTCCGGCAGGCCCGCTCGGGCAGAAGGGGCGGCGGCCGGGAACGGGGCATGATAGGTTCTCCGGGGCGGCAGGTCAACGCCGGCGGTTTTTCCTGGTAGCACAGGCGTCTCGCCTGTGTGTGTTGATCCCGTGAGCAAAGGTTTTCGCAGGCGTCCCGCCCGTGCTACCAAGACCGGTAGCACAGGCGTCTCGCCTGTGTGTGTTGATCCCGTGAGCGAAGGCTTTCACGTGCGTCCCGCCCGTGCTACCAAGACCCACGGGCGGGACGCCCGTGCCACTGGATTTAATCATGCCCTTGCCTGACGCGGCCCGGGCGGGTATATTCAGGCCATGTCAAGGCGGACCAGCAAACGGAGCGGCCGGCCATGATTGCACCCCTGGCCAGTGCGCTCGATGCAAACGTGCTGGTGCTGAACAAGCACTACGCCGCCATCCACGTCATTTCCGTGCGGAGGGCCTTTGGCCTGCTGTATCGCCGGCTGGCCGAGGTGGTCAGCGTCGAGAACGACCAGTACTTCTCCTACGACTTCGAGAGCTGGCGCGAGCTGTCGGAATTGCGCATGCAGTACGAGCGGGAGCGGCACGATTGGGTGCATTGCGTGCGCTTCGACATCGCCGTGCCGCGCATCGTCCGCCTCCTGTTCTACGACCGCCTGCCCCGCCAGGGGGTCAAGTTCAACCGGCGGAACATCTACGCCCGCGACCGCAACCGCTGCCAGTACTGCGGCAGGAAGTTCTCCACCACCGAGCTGTCGCTGGACCACATCATCCCGCGCAGCCAGGGCGGCACGGCCAGTTGGGAGAACATCGTCTGCTGCTGCGTCTCCTGCAACGTCCGCAAGGGCGGGCGCACCCCCATGCAGGCGGGCATTCACCTGGTGGCCGAACCGGTCAAGCCCAAGCGCAGCCCCATCATCCAACTCCGCCTGACCAGCGAAAAGTACGCCTCCTGGAAGCAGTTCCTCAACGCCGCCTACTGGAACGTCGAACTGAAAGACTGACGGCGGGCCAAAAAGAAGCGCCGCGAACAACGCCAACAACGCGAACAGGACAAAGACAGGCTACAGGCTTCAGACCTCAGACCACAAGCTACAGGCACCAGGAAAGACCGGTCTTGCTTCTACCAGAAGCCTGCAGCCTTTATTCTGCCGGCGCGGAACCCGGGTGTTTCTTCACCCATGCGTGTCGCACCGGCCGGGCGCGTCAGTGCTGTGACCGGTTGGGAGTGACAACGGGAGTCGGCGGCCGGGCGGAGGCCTTCTTGTAGGCCAGGTCCTGAAGAGTCTTGGTGTCGGGAATGCGCGCCTCAGTCGTGCCAGCCGATTTGGCCAGCATGTTGGCGATGATCAGGGATTCGATACTGAAGTAATGGTTTTGAGTGAGGAACTTGCTGTTGTCGGTCTTGCTGTAATCGCAGCCCGTCTTGTCGGTGTACTTGCCCATGGGCTCGGACTTGTCGGCGTCGGCTACCAGGGCGTCGAAGAACTTCTTGGCCCGGGGCTGCTTGAATTCGGAGGCGTGGGCCTTGATGGCCTCCAGCGTGGCGGCGTAGTCCAGGCTGGCTTCCGGCTCCTCGGCCGATAGGCGGGCCAGCATGGCGTCGTCGGCGCCGCTGTCGTTCATGGCGATCATCAGGTTCTTGACCACGGCCAGCAGGGCGGCGTAGGCGCGGTTGTGCTTGAGGATCTTGCCTTCTTCGGCGAACTTCTCATCCAGGGCCTTCTGGCGTTTTTCCATGAGCTTTATTTCATCGGGGCTGACGGCGCCGGTATTGAAGGCCAGGGCGGCCAGTTTCTCCTTGGGCCACTTGGGCAGGTCCCGGTAGGCGTACTTCCGCCCGATCATGGTGGCCAGGGTGGGTTTGAGCCGGCGAAGCAGCTCCGGGCCGGCCGACTTGAGGGGCAGCAGCAACTGGTAGTTGACGTACAGGTCGGTGGAATCGTTGCCGTGCTTGGCCCCCAGCAGCTTCAGCAGGGCCGGCAGGTTGTCGGCGTTGTAGCTTATGCCGGACAGGGCTTGGCTGGGGGCGGGGGCCTTGTCGTTGGCGGCCTTGAAGAATTCGTCAGCCTCGGCCATGAGATTTTCCATGGCCTTGTCCATGCCTTCGATGGCCGGCTGGGCGGCCGGGGCGGAGGCCGGACGGGTGGTCTGGGCGGTTAGGGCGGCGGCGGACAGGGCCAGGAAGGACAGCAAAATCACACAACTACGCATGGTTGGCGCTCCTGCACGTGCCGATAAAGGCACCAAACCAGTATAGCAAGGCTCCTCCGCGTGCCAAGGTTATTTGTCGGCCCGCCCCCGGCGGCGGCGCAGGCGGAGGCGGGGGGCGGGGGCGATTTTGATTTCTATGAGGCCCCCTCGCCATTAGAATGTCCCCTCCGGTTCGCCCCTGCGGCGGCGGATGCCGTAAAAATACTCCAACTCCGGAACAGGAACAAAATGAAGTCGCAACGTCGCCACGAGTTGAAAGAAAACGTGCTGGCCAGCGAGTTCGGCAAGATGCGGCAGTTTTTCGACCAGTACGGCAATTACGTGCTGCTGGCGGTCGGGGCGGTTGTGCTGATCGTCGTGGTCACAGTGGTATGGTACGGTCGGATCCAGCGCGCCGGCGGCGAAGAGAACACCTTGTTCAACAATTCGCAGATGTCGGTGCTGGAGAAGGGCCAGGCGGCCAAGCAGGCCCTGGCCGACCTGGCCAACCTGGCCGAGAACGCCCACCTCAAGGCGGTGGGGGCCAAGGCCGCCGTCCTCAGCGGCGACGTGTATCTGCAGGCATATATTGAAGCCGTGGCCAAGGGCCAGGAGGAACAGGCCTCCGAGGCCCGAAAGAGCGTCGAGCAGTACTACCGCCTGGCGCTGGACAAGTACAAGGGCCAGACTCTCCAGGCGGCCCAGGCCCACTACGGCCTGGGCGTGATGTACGAGACCGCCGACAAGCGCGAAGAGGCGCTCAAGGAATACAAGGCCGCCGCGGACCTGGGCGGGACGAACTACCAGATAGGCAAACTGGCCGCCCAGGCCGGCCAGTCGCTGGAAAGCCAGAGCCAGCCGGTGCGGCTGGCGAGCACGAGCTCGGCCCCAGGCGGGCGTTCGCCCAGCGTCTTCCGCCCGAGCACCTCCACGGCCCCGGCGACGCTGCCCGCCGGCGGTCCGACCAGTGGGCCCGCGGCCGGCACGGCGCCCGCCGGCGAACCGGCGACGGCGCCCGCACCGGCCAGCCGGTCGGTCGCGACGCAGCCGTAGTTTTATCGCCCGAAAGGTTTACAGCTTCGGCGGCATCGGATAGTCTGCCCGATTCTTGCGGCCAAGCTGGTCTGGCCGGCCCGGCGGCTGACCGTCAGCCCGGGCGGTGACCTGAGTTTTGCAGGCTGGAGATACAATTCATGGCGAACTTGCAGGCCCTTGCCGATGCCCTCATCCGCGGCGACCGAAACGCGGTCGTGGAAATGACCAAGAAGGCCCTGGAAGAGGGCGTCAAACCCTCCGATATCCTGAGCAAGGGCCTCATCGCCGGCATGAGCGTGGTGGGCGAGCGCTTCAAGAAGAACGAGGTGTACGTGCCCGAGGTGCTCATCGCCGCCCGGGCCATGCACGGTGGGCTGGCCGTGCTGGAGCCGCACCTGAAGGCCACAGGCGTTCAGCCGGCCGGCGTGGTGGTGCTGGGCACGGTCAAGGGCGACCTGCACGACATCGGCAAGAACCTGGTGGGCATGATGCTCCAGGGCGGCGGGCTGAAGGTCGTGGACATCGGCACCGACGCCCCGCCCGATAAGTTCGTCAAGGCCGCCCAAGACAACAAGGCCCAGATCATCGCCATGAGCGCCCTCTTGACCACCACCATGCCCCAGATGCCCGAGGTGGTCAAGGCCGTCAAGGCCTCCGGGCTGGCGGTCAAGACCATGATCGGCGGCGCCCCGGTGACCCAGGGCTACGCCGACGAAATCGGCGCCGACGGCTACAGCGACAATGCCAGTGCAGCGGTGGCCCTGGTCAGAAAGCTCGTGTAGGTCGCAAGCCGTGAGTGCTTCGAACGAAGGCGTGACGTTCCGAGAGATGCTCTCGTCCGGCCGGTTCTATTACGGCGCGGAAGTGGTCACCACGCGCGGACTCGAGCCGGTCGATTCGCCGGGCAANNTCGGTGAATCGGTTAATCAGGAACGACCTGAATGGGCGCTGGGCAACTGATTCACCGATTAACTGATTAACCCACTCAGCGATTCATTGATTCACGATTAACCGGGCCACAGCCCCCCGCTTCAGCGAGCATGAATTTCTCGTACGAGCCGCTTTAGCGGATGCCGCTGGCCTGGAAATCGCAGGCGCATCGGTTTTTTCTTCTACTCACAGGCCCCCGCTTTAGCGGGGG
>PMYM01000108.1 GCA_003171235.1 Phycisphaerales bacterium
ACAAGTGAATAGGGGTGTGCCGCCCGGCGGCGGAATGCCCGGCCTACGGGGTGCGACCGGCCAGGGTCGGCCTTGACGGGTCTGGGGTTTACTTGGTGACATTGGCCTGGGGGGTTGCCGGGTTTTTTGCCGACGGGCCGATTCTTTCCGGGGGCCTGGAAATTCTCTCCGGAACTTTGCTATTCCTTTCCAGAGCTCTCCAAAACGTTTCAGAATTTTCCGTACTTTTCCGTAGTTTTCCGTTCTTGGCCCTGACCAAAAATAGCGTAACGGCATGCGGGGCAAGGCGATAACGCAAGGACCGGCCAGGGGAATACACAGGGATCACCCTACGTGTTGCTTTTGTGCGCAAAAAGCTGGTCGGGAACTTGACGGCCACGTCCAGCCCAGAACGATCAAGCACCAGCTTCCCACCTTGCCGGCCTTGCCCGCCAAGGCTCGCGGGCCCATTGCAGCCGTCATTCCCCGTGGCACGGGCATCTTGCCCGTGAATTGCCCAGCCAGCACAGGGGCAAGATGCCCCTGCAACGCATGGGCGAGACGCCCATGCCACGCTATTCCGCCTGCAGCGCCCCCATGTCGGGCCGGTCGCGTTTCCTGCCGGTCAAATCCGTCGGGGCCAGGGACGAGGCCTCTCCCGTGCCGACCAACAGCTTGGAGTCGCGGCGGGGGCGGAAGTCCGGCCGGTCGGGGTTGAGCCGCCACCAGTCGCCCTCGATCAGCACCCAGGGCGCCTTGCCGTAGCGCACCACCTCGCCGGCGAATTTCTCCAGGGTGATTCCCGCCAGGCTGTGGTTGTCGGCGTCGAGCTTCACGGCCAACGACTTGAGCGACTCGTCCATGGGCGTGGGCTTGCCGGTGATGCCGTCCATGATGGAATTGGGCATGTCGCCGCAGAAAAGCAGGCCGTTGATCACGTTGTAACCTGAGTCCAGCCGGTAGATGCCGGTGTTGGAGATCTCAATGGAGTAGGGCTGGTTGTTAATCAGGATGTTGTTGCGGACGCGGCTGCCCCAGGAGCCGTTTATGCACTGCAGGGCGGCGCGGTATTGGGAGTCCAGCAGGACGGTGTTATTGCGGATGGTGTTGCCGTGGCAGCCCCAAATCGGCAGGTCGTCGGGGCCCTTGACGTCTTTGGGCGTTTTCGGGCCCGGATGCACCAAGGCGCGGTCGAACTGGTTGCCGTTGTCCCACTGGGCGATGCCGTGGTTGGGGTTGTCGTAGATGAGGTTGTTCTGGATGAGCGAGTCCTGCAGGCCGGCCAGGTTCAAGGCCCCGCCGCCCCAATTGCCGTTGCCGCAGATCACGTTGCTCTCGATGATGAAGTTGAGCCCCTTGCCGTCGGGGAAATTGTTCTGGCCGAATCTCTCGTTGGCGGCGGCCAGCAACTTCAGGGCCCACTCGCGGGCACTGCCGCTGCTACTGCTGGCACTGCTGCTGGTGCTACTCGTGCTACTGCTGGCGCTACTCCTGCTAGTGCTGCTCCTGCCGCCGATGCCGCGAGGCATTCGCGGTGGTGGGCCGATATCCGCCATTTGAGGATTCTTGGCCAGTTCCCGCAGGGCGGCGCTGGGGTCCAGGTTGCACTGCAGCCCGCTGGAACTGCTGCCGAAGAAGACGTTGCGACGGATGACGTAGTTGTCCGAGCCGTCGGAGACGTAGGCGGAGTGCTCGCGTTTCGAGCGGGCGAAGAGACTGTCCTGGATAAGCACCGTGTGCGTGTCGGTGGAGTGCAGCCCCCAACTGCCGTTGTCGTGGCTGAACACGCCCAGGATGGCCGCATGATGGGTCAACTTGCCGCTTTCCCCGAAGTTGCCGTCCAGCATGATGCCGGCGCGCTCGGGGTCGGCCTTGCTGCCGTCCAGGCTGAAGCCCTGCACGATGACGTGATGCGCCGCCTCCAGCAGGATGAGCCAGTCGTTGTCCTGGCGCTTGGCCGTCTGATTGAGGACGACCTGGCCGGGTTTGCCCATGGCCTTGAAATGGATGTACGCCCCGTCGCCGGCCTGGGGCTTATCGCCGATCCAAAAGCCCGCGTAGGTGCCGGGCATGACCGCCACCAGTTCGCCCCCGCGGGCCTCGTCGGCCGCTTCCTGCAGCGTGGCATAAACGGCGGCGACGGGAAGTTCCGCGGCTTGGGCGGTCTGCGCGTCGGGCGGGCCGAAGTCCAGCGGGGATACCGAAACGGTCTTGGGCGCCGACGGGGCCGTCGTCACCATCAGCACTCGCGAGTATTTCTGCTGCACCTTGAGATTGTGCCGGACCCACTCGTCCGAATCCTGCGTCTTGAAGAAGACCGTGTCGGGGGGCTTGGCGATGGCCGGAACGCACAGCAGCACCAACGCAAACGCTATCCGAATGCTCATAATGAACGCCTAATAGGAAAAGGGTGCGAGCAGTCTCGCCTGCCCGCCGCCACTCCGCAAGTTTTCTTCGCCCGATTCCAGGCCAATATGCCGATTCCCGCCATCAAAGCGGCGATGATTAACCTGTGTCGCCGGATATGGGTAACGCTTGCGCCCGGCCGGCCTTTACTGCTCCGGTTCTTGTGGCCCGCCCAGCAGGCCGTGGGCGCGGAGTTTCTTCCGCAGGGTGGCGCGGTGCATGCCCAGGGCGCCGGCCAGGCGGGCCTGGTTGCCCTGGAATTTCTTCAGGCCCGCCTCCAGCAGGGGTTTTTCCCAGCGATTCATGGCCTGCTCATAGCCTTGGGGTCCGCCGGCGGCAATGATTTCCTCCAGCACGGAGCGGGCTTGGTGGTCCAGGCCGTCGCACTGGCCGGTGGCGGCGGGCAGGCGAACCGCATCGCTCAGGTGCTCGGCGGAAATGGTTTTGCCGGCGGCCATGGCGGCGGCGTGCTCGATGATGTTTTTGAGCTCGCGGACGTTGCCGGGGAAGATGTAGGCCTCCAGCAGGGTTCGGGCGGCGGGGTCGATTCCTCCGGGAGCACAGCGGCCCAGGAAGTGGTCGATCAGCAGGCCCAGGTCGCCCGCCCGCTGGCACAGCGGCGGCAGGTCGATAGTTATGCCCGAGACGCGGAAGAACAGGTCGCGCCGGAACTGACCGGCCAGGGCGGCCGGGCGCAGCGGACGATTCGAGGCGGCGATGATCCGCACGTTGGCCTTGCGCGGCTGGGCCGACCCGACGCGGTAGAACTCCCCGTTGTCCAGGAAGCGCAGGAGGCGAGCCTGGGCCTCCTGGGCCAAATCGCCGATCTCGTCCAGCAGCAGCGTGCCGCCTTCGGCCACTTCCACCTTGCCGGGGTTGGCGCGGTCGGCGCCGGTGAAGGCGCCTTTCTCGTGGCCGAAGAGTTCGCTGGCCATCAGCTCGCCCGAGAGCAGCGAGCAATTGACGGCCACGAAGGGCCCGCCGGCGCGGTTGGAGTAGCGGTGGATGGCCCGGCTGACCAGTTCCTTGCCCGTGCCGGTCTGGCCCTGGACCAGCACGGCCATTTCCGTGGGTGCGGCCAGGGCGATCTGCTTGAAGACTTCCTGCATGGCGGGGCAGCGCCCGACCAGGGCGGCGTCGGCCACGGCCGGGGCGGGCGGCAGTGGCGGCGATTGCCGCCGGGCGACCGCCGCGGCCAAGGCGGTCTTGAGGGTCTCCATGTCCACCGGCTTGATGAGGTACTCAAACGCCCCGCGCTGCACGGCGGCGACGGCCGTCTCCATCGTGCCGTACGCGGTGATGACGATGACCGGCAGGTCGCCCCCGACGGCCTTGAGGCGGGGCAGGGCCTCCAGGCCCGACAGGCCGGGAAGCTGGATGTCCAGCACCACGGCGTCGAAACGCCCCTCCCGCAGGGCGGCCAGGGCGGCGGCGGCATCGCCGGCGGTCTTGGCGGCGTAACCCATGGAGCGGGCCAGTTCGCTCATCGCCCAGCAGACGCCGGGCTCGTCGTCAACGATCAGGATTGCAGGCTGGTCGGGCATGTCATTTTCGATTTTCGAGTTTCGTTTTTTGATTTAACAGCAAAAAAAGACAAAGAAGAACGACGACACAGAGACACAGAGGCTCAGAGAGAAGAATCAAATGGTTCGGAATCGGCACCCTCGTCTTTCAGCTTCCGGTTTCTTCCTCTCGTTTTCCTCTCTGTGCCTCTGTGTCTCTGTGTCGAATTCCTATTCCTGGTCTTTCGAATACTCCGGAAGCACTATCTCGGCAGCCGCGCCGCCGGCGGGCGGATTAGACAATCGCAGCTCTCCGCCGGCCTCCTGCACGATCCGGCGGCAGATCGACAATCCCAGCCCCGCGCCGGAGGACTTGGTGGAGAAGAACTCCTCGCTCCGCCCGTCCAAAACGACGGGAGGAAAGCCCCCTCCGCCATCGGTGATGCGCAGCGCTACCCGCTGGCCGTTGAGGGAACCATGCACGCCGACGGTTCCGCCGCCCGGGCTGGCCTCGATGGCGTTGAGCAGCAGGTTCAGCAGCAGTTGCCGGCAGCGGTTGCGGTCGATGCGCACCGGCGGCAGGGGTGGCATTTCCACCTGCGCCCGCAGGTCGCGCTGGCGGAGTTGGAGCTTCAGCAGCCGGAGGGTTTCCTCCAGCTCGCCCGCCAGGTCGATTTTTTCGGGCCGGGCGGCGGTCTTGCCCGCCAGCACCAGCAGCTCGTCGGTCAGCAGGGCCAGGCGGTCGATCTCGGCGATGACCATGTCGCAGCCGGGGCGGCTGTCGGGGGGACACTTCTCCCGCAGCATCTGCACCGTCAGGCGTATGGCCTGGAGGGGGTTTCGCACCTCGTGGGCGACGGAACTGGCGAGTTTGCCGGTGGTGGCCAGGCGCTGCTGGGCCAGCAGGCGCTGGCGGCTGTCCTGCAGGCGAGCCAAGAGGTCTGCGAAGGATTCCGACAGGCGGGTGATTTCATCGCCGGCGCGGGGCGAGGGCGGCGGGCCTTGGGCGAAGGCGGAATCGAGCTGCCCGGCCAGTCGCTTGAGCCTTCGCACCATGGCCAGGCCCGCCAGGTACGAGCCGCCGGCCAGGAGCAGGGCCGTGATCCCCAGGATCATCAGGTAGCGGCGGAAGATCAGCCCGGTGGTTTCCTCCAGCCGCTGCTGCCCGGCCAGGGCGCAGACCAGCAGGTGGTCCTCGGGCGCCGGCAGGGGCCTCTGGGCGAGGGCGAAGTAAACTCTCCGCCCGTTTTCCAGCAGCCAGTCCGGGCGGCCGGCGGCCCCGGCGCCGGCGACCTGCCGGGCCAGGTCCTGCCAGTCGAATTGCCCCTGGCTGTGGGCGATGACGCGCCCGTCCTTGGCCAGCACCAGGATGTCGGCGTCCAGCAGCGGGCCCAGGCGTGAGAGCACCTGGTCGGAGCCCAGCGGCGTGCCCGAATCGGCCAGGGCCCGGGCGGTGCGCCCCAGGCGGTCCAGCAGTTGCCGCTGGGCCAGCAGCCCGGCGCTGTGCTGGGCCAGCATGGTGCCGGCGCCGATGGTGGCGGCGAAGACCAGCAGCGTCAGGATGGTCAGGCGATAGCGCAGAGACATGGTTTCCATTTTAACAGAGCATCTGCATCGCGTGTCATTTACGTTGGCAAGAAGGCATTTGATGGGAGGCGTTTTCGATTTGCGATTTACGATTTTCG
>PMYM01000232.1:0-1511 GCA_003171235.1 Phycisphaerales bacterium
GCCGGAGGGGACGGTTCGGTCGCCACGGCAGCCAAGGCGATGGCCGGTTCCCGCAAGCCATTGGGCGTGCTGCCGATGGGGACGTTTAACCTGTTCGCCCGCGACCTGCAGGTGCCGCTGGAACTTGAGCAGGCGGTGGCGGCCTTGGCCGGCGCGCACGTGCAGCAGGTGGACACGGCCGAAGTCAACGGGAAGCTCTTCCTGTGCAACTCCGTGATGGGGCTGATGCCAAGCCTGGTGGACGCGCGGGAATCCATTCGGGGCAAATCGCTGCCCCAGCGGCTGTGGGACATGGCGTTGGCGGTCGGCCGGCTGGTGCGGAGATACCCGCGCCTGACGGTGACCGTGGACCTGGGCAAGGGATCCCAGACAATCACCGTGCGCTCTCTGGCGGTGACCTGCAACCCGTACGAGGAAAAGCTCGGCGAGTTGCCCATGCGCCCGCGCCTGGACACGGGCCGGCTGGCACTGTACCAGGTCGGACATCGCGGCCGGTTGGGGATGCTTTGGCTGCTCGTCTCGCTGGTCCTGGGCCGCTGGAAGGAGAGCACGGCCGTCAGCGAGTGGATGGCGCCGCAACTGACCATCGCCGGGCGGGGAGCCAGCATCCAGGTGGTGAACGACGGAGAACTGCTGAACCTGGCGCTGCCGCTGCACTACCGAATCCACCCAAACGAACTGGCTGTGTTGATGCCGGCCCGCCACGAGCCGGTTGGCGGGCAACCTTCGGGCAAGTCACACTGAGAGCCCGACGCGCCCTTCGCTCTGCCTGTAAGGCGCCGCCGATGCGGGAACGTCGCGGCTATAATTCGGGGAATCAACGGAAAGATTGGCCATGCTCTATCAACGGCAGACAAACGGCTCAGTGAAGGAAGTAGTCGCGCGCCTGGAGAAAGCGGTCAAGGACAACCAGTTCTGCATATTGGGAACCATTGACATGCGGGCCAAGATGGCCGAGAAAGGCGTCGCCTTCGACCATGACTGCCTCATCCTGGAGGTCTGCAACCCCAAGCAGGCCAAAAAGGTACTTGAGGCCGACATGGCCGTCTCGACCTCGCTGCCATGCAGGATTTCGGTGTTCGAGAAGGACGGGCAGGTCACCATTGCGGCAATCAAGCCCACCCTGCAGATCGGGATGTACGAAGACGGCCTCTCTCTCCAGCCCGTCGCCCAGGAAGTCGAGCGGGCAATCATCCGCATCATCGACGCGGCCGCCGCCTGAGGGCAATCCTTTTCAGTCGCCGGGGATGCTCCGTGGCGCCGCGCGGCAATGGTGTTTAGTTGGCCAACAATCTCGGCCCCAAGACAGGAAAAAAGGCGGGGCGCGTCGCCCCGCATACCTCCGGATAGAAAAGGAAAATGTTCATGAAACGCAGCGTAACGATGGCATTGCTGGTGGCGGCGGCGGGAGCCCTGATCACGGTGTGCGCCTTTGCCCAGGACACCCCCAAGCCCATGGAGCCCATGAAGCCCGACATGCCCATGATGCAAGGGGGCATGTGCCCGGCCTG
>PMYM01000232.1:1525-3962 GCA_003171235.1 Phycisphaerales bacterium
CAAGGCGATGATGATGGCCCCGATGTATCTCAGCAGCCCGGGCATGCTGATGGCCATGGAAGATCTCAAGCTCACCGACACTCAGAAGGCCAAGCTGATGGAGATCGAGAAGAAGGCGGCCGCCGACGCGCTGGCAACGCTGACCGACGATCAGAAGGCGATGCTGCCCAAGCTGCCCGATGGAACGATGACGGTGATGGGGCAGATGATGGAGATGCACAAGAAGATGATGCCCGTCATGGAAAAGCGGATGAAGGACGGCAAGCCCATGCCCATGGCCTGCCCGATGATGCAGAACATGATGAAGGACAGCGCGGCCGCAAAGTAGCGGTTTAGGCTCGGCGAAGAATCGGCGCGGCGGACCGGGAGTGGGGTCCGCCGCGTCTCGTTTTGGCTCGCATATGCGGCGCCGGCGCCGGCAGCCAACACCTGCCTCGAAGGCGGCTACAGTGAAGTCTATCCGAACATCAGCCGGCAGGGTCTGGTAGGATATCGCCCGGGATGGGAATGAAAACGTTTCTCCGTGGAGCGCATGATGAATATGGATTCCAGTCTACAACGGGCCACGCTGCAACGGATCGCTCGGCGGGTGATGGCCCAGCGCGGGCTGTTGACGGAGTTCTCGCCCGGGGCAATTGCCGAGCTTGACAGGATCCAGGCGCCGCCGGCGCGGACGGACGGCGCGGCCAGAGACCTGCGGCTCCTGCCGTGGGCCTCGATCGACAACGATGATTCGCTCGATCTGGACCAGCTTACCGTCGCCCAGACGCTTCCCGGCGGCCAGGTCAAGATCCTGGTTGCAGTCGCGGACGTGGATAGCCTTGTGAAGAAAGGCTCGGCCATCGATAGCGACGCCCGCCACAATACGACGTCCGTGTATACGGCGGCCCAGGTCTTCCCGATGCTTCCCCAGCGGCTCTCCACCGATCTGACTTCGCTGAGCGACCAGAAAGACCGCCCGGCCGTCGTGATCGAGATGGTGTTCGCCGCCGATGGGACAATGCCAGGCTCGGATATCTACGCGGCGACTGTCCGCAATCGCGCCAAGCTGGCGTACAACGCCCTGGCGGCATGGCTGGAGGGCCCAGGCCCGGCGCCGGCGCCCATCGCCGGCGTCCCCGAACTGGCTGAGAACCTCCGGGCACAAGATCGTGTCGCGCAGAAGATCCGGGCGTTCCGGCACGAGCACGGGGCGCTGGACCTGGAGACCATTCAGGCCCAGCCGGTGTTCGAGGATGGCCAGATTCGTGATCTGGCCGTTGAACGGCAGAACCGGGCGAAGCAACTGATTGAAGACTTCATGATCGCGGCCAACGGTGTGACGGCGCGATACCTGGAGGCCAAGGGCTTTGCCTCGCTGCGCCGCGTGGTCCGCTCGCCCGAGCGATGGGATCAGATCGTCGCGGTGGCAGCGCCATACGGAGCGCGACTGCCGGCTAGCCCCGATTCGAAGGCGCTGGCCCAGTTCCTGAGCGATCGGAGGGCAGCCGACCCGGTTCGATTCCCCGATCTGTCGCTCACGATCGTGAAGCTGATGGGGCGGGGCGAATACGCCGTCGAGCTCCCCGGCGACGCGGCGCCGGGCCACTTCGCCCTGGCGGTCATGGACTACACCCACTCCACGGCGCCCAACCGCCGATACCCCGATCTGATCACACAGCGCCTGCTGAAGGCCGCCCTGGCCGGCGCGCCCTCACCATACAACCCCGACGAGCTGACGGAACTGGCCAGCCACTGCACGCAGAAGGAGGACGACGCAAACAAGGCCGAGCGGCAGGTCGGCAAGTCCGCGGCCGCGATGCTCCTGGCGCCGAGGATCGGCGAGCAGTTCGACGCGATCATCACCGGCGCATCGGCCAAGGGGACATGGGTTCGGGTGTTTCAACCGCCGGTCGAGGGGAAACTGGTCCAGGGATTCGAGGGCGCCAAGGTGGGCGACCGGCTCCGCGTGCGGCTGGTTCGCGCGGATGTGGAGCAGGGGTTCATCGATTTCCAGCGAGCCCAGGCATCCGCAGCTTGAGGGGGAGCGCCTGCGCGCCGAGTTGCGCGTTTTGCGCAAGCATTGAGAAGGCGAACCCATAGCAGAGACATGAATGGAAATCTCAAAGAAGACCATGAACGCATCTCACCGCTCAGGCAGCCCCCCTGGCGGAGGCGGGGCGCATGATTCCGTTCAACTATTGGAAAAGGCGCGTGCCGATGCCGACACCGTCCTGAAGGAGCTGGGATCGCAACTGGGCGGTCTGAGCGAGGCGGAGGCCGCCGCTCGCTTGAAGCAGGTCGGCACGAACGAGATTGCCCGCGAGAAGCGTCAATCGGCCCTGATGCGCCTCTTGCGCAACATCAAGAACCCATTGGTCCTCCTGCTGGCGGCGCTGGGCGTGCTTTCCTTTCTCACCGGCGACCTGCGGGCGACGGTGGTTATTTTCGTGATGGT
>PMYM01000232.1:3978-5427 GCA_003171235.1 Phycisphaerales bacterium
AGCAACACGGCGACGGTGGTGCGGGACGGCAAGGAAGAGGAAATACCGCTCAAGCTGTTGGCGCCTGGCGATATCGTCCATCTGGCGGCCGGCGACATGGCGCCGGCTGACGTACGGGTGCTCTCCGCCAAAGACCTGTTCCTGAATCAGGCGGCNNGCCCCGGCGCCGGCCGACGTTCAGAACCCGCTGGAACTTCCCAACCTCTGCTTCCTGGGCTCCAACGTGGAAAGCGGTTCCGCCACCGCCGTGGTCATCCACACCGGGGACCGAACCTACTTCGGCTCTCTGGCCGCCAGCATCGTCGGTCAGCGCCAGTTGACCAGCTTCGATAAGGGCATCAATAAGTTCACCTGGCTGATGATCCGNNAGCAAGCACAACTGGCTGGAAGCCTTCCTGTTTGCCATGGCCGTGGCCGTCGGGCTGACCCCCGAGATGCTGCCCATGATCGTGACCGTCAACCTGTCCAAGGGTGCCCTGGCAATGGCCCGCAAAAAGGTGATCGTCAAGCGTCTCAACGCCATCCAGAACTTCGGGGCCATGGACGTGCTGTGCACGGACAAGACCGGCACCCTCACCCAGGGCAAGATCATTCTGGAGAAGCATCTGGACGCCAACGGCGATCCCAGCGAGAAGGTGCTGCAGTACGGCTACCTCAACAGCTACCACCACACCGGGTTGAAGAACCTGCTGGACGAGGCGATCCTCGACCATGAGGAACTGGAAGAACGCCTGAAAGCTAAAGAGAAGTACCGCAAGATCGACGAGATCCCGTTCGACTTCGTGCGGCGCCGGATGTCGGTGGTGGTGGAAGATGAAACCGGGTTGAACACGCTGATCTGCAAGGGCGCGGTGGAGGAAGTGCTGAGCCTGTGCACCCGGGTGGAAGTCAAAGGGGAGCTCATCGAAGTTCTGCCCGAGCGCGACGCCAAGCGCCGACAGTTGGCGGACGATTTGAACGGGCAGGGCTTCCGGGTGATCGCCCTGGCGTATAAGCAGATGCCGGGCGGTTCAGATGAGCCGGTGTACTCGGTCAAGGACGAATCGGACCTGATCCTGCTGGGTTTCCTGGCCTTCCTCGACCCGCCCAAGCCCACCGCCACCGAGGCCTTGAAGCGGCTGAACCACCTGAGCGTGAACGTCAAGGTTCTCACCGGCGATAACGAGATCATCACCGCCTACATCTGCAAAGAAGTGGGCATGCCGGTGGAGCATCTCTTGCTCGGCTCCCAGATCGAGGCCATGAGCGAGACGGAACTGGCCGCCGCCGCCGGCGCCACCAGCGTCTTTGCCAGGCTGGCCCCCGCTCACAAGGAACGCATCATTCGGGCCCTCCAGAGCAAGGGCCACGTGTTGGGGTTTATGGGCGACGGCATCAACGACGCCCCGGCCTTGAAGGCCGCCGACGTGGGCATCTCGGTGGACTCCGCGGTGGACATCGCCAAGGAGT
>PMYM01000136.1 GCA_003171235.1 Phycisphaerales bacterium
ATGTGTCCGGACTGTTCACATGCGTGCCCGACATCCTCTCTATTTGCCGGTCAGCCAAGCCGCCAGGTTCCGCCAAACGGCATGTAAAATAGGGACGCACCCTATTTATCTCGGTAAAATAGGGACGCACCCTATTTATCTCTATTTATCTGCTCCCGCGCTGCCGGGCAAGAAGCAGAAAAATGGGGTGCGTCCCTAGTTATTGAGAAAAATGGGGTGCGTCCCTAGTTATTGACTCCGACTCCGCTTGCCGGCGGGCGGGGCTGCGCCGACGCAGAGAGGATTGCATAAACAGGGTGCGGCCCTATTCGTGGGCGTGCGGGCGGTTCTGGTTAACGCCCGAATGAAATAACGAGGATTGGGATAGATTCCTATTTGGATTCAGGCCAGGCCCGAAGGGCCGGCGAGAATTTAGCCGGGGGTGGAGCGGCCCGAGCGAAAGCGAGGGACGCGCAACCCCCGGTAACGGCCTGGGCAAGGGATTAGAGGCAGTGGCCTGACCGCCTAAGGGGTTCGGTTCTTCCCTGCCGATGGTGTGATTACCCTGGAGAAATCGCGTGCAACAAAGCTACACGCCCGACATTTGGCTCAATTCCCAGAAGCTTATCGCACCATCGCGAGCACGCTCAACTTCGCGTGCAGGTCCAGCCGTTCGCTCTCCCTTGTGCGGCGCCTTTTCCGGGGGCTGCGCGGCGAAAAAGAACTCGCCGCTTCGCCCCCGGCTAAATTCTTCCGTCCCTGCGGGACTAGACCTGCTCAAGCGTTGGACCGGCTAACAAATCCGAAATCCACCGGACTTGAGAATCAAAAAAAGCGGGGTACTTGCCCGAATCATCTCTTTGATTCATTTGTCACCGTCGAAACCGGATCTACTTGCCGGCCAGCCAGGCCGAGAGGTTCTTCCACAACGGCACGTAGCCCGGCCAGTTCAGGAAGTCGGGCGGGCCCCAGTGCGGGGCGGCGTCGGAGGTGAAGGCAGCGGCCCGGCCCTTGCCGAACTGCCACACCGCCAGCAAGGGGTCGTTATCCACCTTCACCAGCACCTGCGCCTGCGGGCGCGGCTTGACCTGGTTATAGCCCAAAAAGTACGGCCAGGTGCCCGGCAGCCCGGCCAGCACCGGGTGGGCAGGCAGGGCGACGGCAGGGATCACGCCCTCGGGCCGCTCCTGGCGGTCGTCGTACGGCAGGCAGGTGACCGGCAGGGCCTCCTCCAGCGGCGTGGAGTGGAAGCGGGCCTTGCCGTCCACGCCGGCAAAACTCATCCAGCCGCCGATCATGACCAACCCCCCGCCGCCGGCTACGTAGTCGCGCAGCAGCGTCAGGCGGTTTGGGTGGCGGAGCGACTTGGCCAGCATCTCCGGGTGGAAGAGCAGGGAATTGGAGCCCACGTCGCTGATGACCACCACGTCGTAGGCCCGCAGGGCCGCCATCGTTTCGGGGAATTGGCTGGGAACGGCCTGGGTCTTCATCCAGGTCAGCTCGTTGCCCTGCGACAGCGCCGCGGCCAGGGCCGAGCCGTCCTCGACGTAGGCGTTGGCGTTGAAGCAGTCGAAGCCCTTCACCTGCACGCTGACTGCGGTCACCTGTTCGCCGGCCAGTAGAATCCTGCTCATCGCCGCCTCCCGCTTGGCATTCCCATAAACTGTCCAAGTTTACCTGACAGCGCCAAAGCATATTCTCCCGCGAGCGGCAGTCAAGCTTTGGGCATGACGCGACGCGGGCGTAGTCCCTGCAAACATGCCCTTCCGCACAAGACGCGTAAGGGCATGGCACCCGGCGGTCGTGGCTCAATCTTTGCTTTTCCTGACTTCGAATCCTTCTGTCTGCTTGTTCGCGCGGTTCGCGATGTTCGCGGCGATCTTTTCTCCCACCCCACACATCTCATCACCCCCGGCTGATGACGAAGATGGCCAGGTCGGCCTGGCGGTTGGGGTCTTCTTTGACCTCGCGGCGGGTCTCGGTGTTGAGGGCCAGCATGCGGTGGACGGTCAGTTTCTTGTCCTGGCAGTACTGTTGGAAGTCGGCGATGGAGAAGAAGCGGATGTTGGGGCTGTCGTACCACTTGTAGCGCAGCAGGCCCTGGGCCTCGGGCGCCCGCCCCTGGTTGTAGAGCATATCCCGCAGCGGCCCGTAGGCGAAGTTGGGGAAGGAGACGATGCCGCACCGCCCCACGCGCAGCATGTCCTCCACCAGGCGGTCGACGTTGTAGACCGCCTGCAGCGTGCGCGAGAGCAGCACCACGTCGAACTGCTTGTCGGCGAACATGGACAGCCCGTCGTTGGCGTCGGCCTGGATGCAGTCCACGCCGCGCTGCACGCAGGCCAGCACGGCCGATTCGTGGATGTCCACGCCCTGCAGCCGCCGCCAGCCGCGGCGCTTCAGCCGCAACAGCATCTGCCCCGAGCCGCAGCCAACGTCCAGCACGCTGGGCTGGCTGCTGGAGGCCTGGCTGGCCAGGACTTCCTCCAGCAGGTCATAGTCGATGCGCCGGCCATGAAAGATGCTGGTGTCGGCCTGGCGGCCATCGGCGTCCAGTTCGGGTTCGGCCGCCGCCTGGGCCGGCGTGGCCCGGCTGGCCTGCTCCAGGAAACCCCGGATCATGCCGCCGTAGGTCGCCACCTCGTTGGGCAGCAGGAAGGCGTCGTGCCCGCAGGCGCTGCGGACGTTGCAGTAGGAGATGCCCTGGCCGTTGGCCAGCAGGGCGTTGACGATCTCCATCGACTGGTCGGCCGGAAAGAGCCAGTCGCTGGTGAAGGCCGCCACCAGCCAGCGGCAGCGGGCCGGGGCGAGCGATTGCCTCAGGGCCTGGCCCTCGCCCAGGTCGTAGCGGTCCATGGCCCGGCTGATGAGCAGGTAGCTGTTGGCGTCGAAACGTTCGATGAACTTGTCGCCCTGGTGGGCCAGGTAGCTGGCCACCGAGGTGTCTTTCTCGAACTCGCTGCGGATGGACCGCGGCTGGTGGCGGTTGCCCCCGAACTTCTCGGCCATGGCCTGGCGCGAGAGATAGGTGATGTGCCCGATCATGCGGGCGATGGCCAGGCCGGTAAGCCCGTTGGCCGGCAGGAAGACCCCGCCCTCGCCCGGGCGGCCGGCGTCGTAGTAGTTGCCGCCGTGGAAGTGCGGGTCGCGCAGGATGGCGTTTCGCCCGATGACGTCGAAGGCCAGGGCCTGGCTGGAAAGCCGGGCGGCCGTGGCCACGGGAATGGCGCAGCGCACGCCGTCGGGGTAGGCTATCGCCCACTGCAACACCTGCATGCCGCCCATCGAGCCGCCGATCACCGCCAGCAGTTGGCCAATGCCCAAATGCTCGACCAGCGCGGCCTGCACCTTGACGATGTCGGCGATGGAGACGTTGGGGAAACTCCCGCCGTAGGGCTTGAGCGTGGCGGGGTCGGCGCAGTTGGGGCCGGTGGTGCCCCGGCAGCCGCCCAGCGTATTGGGGCAGATGACGAAGTACTTGTCGGTGTCCAAGTCCTTGCCCGGACCGACCAACACGTCCCACCAGCCGGGCTCGTCCTGGGCGTCGTGGGCGGCGACGTGGCTGTCGCCCGAAAGCGCGTGGCAGACCAGCACGGCGTTGGAGGCCTGAGCGTTCAGCCGGCCATAGGTCTCATACGCCACGCGCACCTGCTGAAGTCGGGCGCCGCATTCCAATTCCAGCGGCCCGCTCAGCTCAAAATACTGCACGTGCTTGAGCGGCGCAGCCGAGCGGATGCTGTCAGTACTGTCGAAGATCTCGTCAGTCATGGTCGTTTCTCGCTGCCGAAGGTCACGGCGACATCCAGGACTCCACGCAGAGGCGCAGAGAACGCAGAGGAACACAGAGAGGGAATTATCGTTTGGTTCTCACGTTTCCCTGGGCTTCTCTTAGATTTCCGAACACATCTTTTGCCGTTGCTGCTGCTGTCTCGTTCTCTAATAAATTCCTTTTTCTCTGCGTTTCCTCTGCGTCCTCTGCGCCCCTGCGTATGATCTTTGTTTAAGTCACTGTGCCGCCCGCAAGGCCTGATCCAGGTCTTCCTTGATGTCCTCCACGTCCTCGATGCCCACGCACAGACGGACGAATTCCGGCGTCACGCCCGTGGCCAGTTGCTCCTCTTCGGTGAGCTGCTGGTGGGTGGTCGAGGCCGGGTGAATGACCAGCGTCTTGGCGTCGCCGATGTTGGCNNCCTTGATGCCGAAGCCCACGATCCCGCCCGCCCCGTCGGGCAGAAACTTGCGGGCGTTGGCGAAGTAAGGGCTGCTCTCCAGGCCGGGGTAGATAACCCACGACACGGAGGGGTGCTTCTCCAGCCAGCGGGCGACGGCCAGGGCGTTCTCGCAATGCCGCGGCATGCGCAGGTGCAGGGTTTCCAGGCCCAACAGGAACAGCCAGGCGGCAAAGGGGCTCATGCATCCGCCGGTGTCGCGCAGCCAGTGGGTGCGGGCGTGCACGGCGAAGGCGATGTTGCCCACGGGCTTGAGGGCCTCGGTGAAGACCATGCCGTGATAGGACGGGTCGGGCCGGCAGAAATCCGGCCACTTGTCCGGCTGGGCGGACCAGTCGAACTTGCCCGAATCCACCAGCGCCCCGCCCACGTGCACCCCGTGCCCGCCGATGTACTTGGTGGTGGAATACACCACAACGTCGGCCCCGTGCTCGATGGGCCGCAGCAGCGCCGGCGTGGTGACGGTGTTGTCCACGATGACGGGCAGGCCGTGACGGTGGGCGGCCCGGCTGATGGCGTCGAAGTCGGGCACGTCGCACTTGGGGTTGCCCAGCGTCTCGTGATACACGCAGCGGGTGTTGGCGTCGATGAGTTTGTCCATGCTGGCGGGGTTGTGCGGGTCGAAGAACCTCGCCTCCACGCCCAGTTTCTTGAAGGTTTGGGTGAAGAGCGTCCAGGTGCCGCCGTACAGGCTGGGGGAGGTGACGATATTCTGCCCGGCCCGGCAGATGGTCATGACGGCGGCGGTGATGGCCGCCTGGCCGGAGGCGAAGGCCAGGCCCGCCGCCCCGCCGTCCAGCGCCGCCAGACGCTGCTCCAGCACGTCGTTGGTGGGGTTTTGCAGGCGCGAGTAGATGTTGCCGAACTCGTGCAGGGCGAACAACTCGGCGGCGTGCTGGGTGGACTTGAAGTTGTAGGCGACGGTGGCGTAGATGGGCACGGCCCGGCTGCCGGTGGTGGGGTCGGGCTGCTGGCCGGCGTGCAACGCCTTGGTCGCCAGGCGATGCTTGTTGGTCGCGGTCATGTCGTCTCCTTTTTCAGAATCAATTAGCCAGTGGCGCGGGCGTCTCGCCCGCGCATGCGGGGCAAGATTTCAGATTTCAGCTTTTAGCTTTCAGCTTTTAGCTTTTAGCTTTTAGCTTTCACGTTCGCTGCCGGCATAGGCGCAAAGAAGCACACCAGGCGACGACGGTTGGAGGGGAAGATGCGGCGGGATGCAGGACTTGCCGAATGGCCGCCCGTGGCGCGCCTCCGACCGCATCGATCCCTCTGCCCATCGGGCAGGGCTGGCAGTGGCACCTTATCCTTCTGGCAGCACAGGCGTCTCGCCTGTGTAACCGGACAGGTTGCCGTGCGTTTGCGGGCCAGTACCCTGACGCACTCTGGATGCCGAACAAATAGACTTTAGGCAAACTCCCCCGGCCGGTCAAGGGAAAAACATACCTGCTAGTAGTTTGTCACAGGTGATTCTCTGGGTGGCACAGGTTTTCTAACCTGTGCAGGCACAGCTTGGAAAAGCTGTGCCACCAAAGAACCTACCCATCGTTTTTGCTGTGACAGACTACTAGCCCGTCCCGGAGAATCACACCATCGGCAGGCGGGACCAAACCCCTTGGCCGATCACGACATTGCCTCTGCTTCATTTGGCATCGCTCACCGGGGGTTTCGCGGCCTGCGCTGCGCTCCGGGCGCTCCACCCCCGGCTACCATCTTTGCGGCCCTGCGGGCTTCATCGCCGCACCCCCCGGAATGCTCATTCAATTCCGTCATGCCCAGCCGTTCGAGGAGCCAAGTCCCGGAGGGACGGAAAGAATTTAGCCGGGGGCGGAGCAAGCACGGCGCAGCCGGGCGCAGCGCAGCCCCCGGAAAGCGGGGCCGCGACCCACAGAGCGATCGGTTGGACCTGCGTGCGGAAATGATCCTGCTCGCGACGGTGTGGCGAGCTTTGCGGACGAACTGCGAGGAATGGCCCTCCAGATAATCACACCATTGGTCTATTGACGCCTGTCGCCACATGCCCTTCCGCACCCGGCTTCGCCAAGGCTACGCCGGGCAAGCAAGACGCGTAAGGGCATGACACCCGCCTCCCCCGCTTCCCCCGGGCGGGACATCTCATCTGGCGTAAGGCCTCCCCGCGTGATAAACTTCCTTCCCGGTGACAGATGGCAAAGGCGTGGATTATCGCGGCGGCGGGCGTGCTCCTGGCGGGGTGCAACACGCATATCGACCCTTTGACCACGCCCTCGCCCCCGCCGGTCCACCAGGGCGTGCAGCTCTCGCCCCTGAGCAAGCCCCTCAAGCCCGAAGAGGCCGACAAGTATTTCCTGCTGGTCCGGCTGCACATCATCACCCTGCAGTTGCCGCTGGGCGCGGTCAGCGACTCGGAGGAGCTTTGGAGTTACCTCAACGAGGAGCCGATCAACTCTCGCAACAGCGCCCTGCCTTATAACGGCATACGCGTGGGCGTGGGCACTGAGAGCGCCTGGCCGGAGGTGGCGGCGGTGCTGCGGCGCTTTACCGGCCAGCCGCTGGGCCGCTCCCAGTTCATGATCCGCCCGGGCGAGCCCTTGCCGGTGGCGCTCAAGCAGTTCCAGCCGCCCCAGACCATCTTCACCTACCGCGCCGACCGCACCCTGCTGGGACTGGACTATCCCGCCGGCGACGACGTGCTGATGACGGCGGCGGCGGTCAACCTGGACGAGCCCAACTCGGTCCACCTGGCCGGGGCGCTGGTGGTGCGGTCCACGGCCGTGCACCCCCGCTATGTGACCGGCCCGGCGGGCGTGGACATGGTCAACCAGCCGGACTATCTCGCCCTGCCGGAACTGGATTTCAGCCTCAAGACCCCGCCCAAGGGCTTTCTGCTGATCGGGCCAGGCCGGCAGGTGCGCCGGCCCAGCAGCCCCGGCCAACAATTTCTGGTCTTCGACCGCCAGGGGCTGAAATTCGAGAGTATCGTGGTGTTGGTGCCGGAAGTATTCGCGGCCCCGATCGCCCCGAGCTGATAAGATTGCCATATAGCCCGGGCGGCCCTGGGCGGCAGAACCCGGACTTGCCAAAGGCCTCGAAGTCCGCCCGGCCAGCGAACAAAGGAGAAGTTGATGCGTAGGGCAGCGATATTGTTGGCGGCAGCCTGCGTCGTGTGGCTGGCTACGGTCGCCTCCGCTCAGCCGGTGGTCGACGTAAATGACAAGGCATCAGCCATCGCCTCGCTTCAGAACATTGCCATGATGCTTGGCCATGTCGGCCAGCAAGAATATTCGCCCAAACTGATGAACATCGCCGGGCGGGCCATAGAGGGCGATCTGACAAGCGCGGACACCGCCGCCCTGAGGGAAATCGGCGCCCAGTTGAAGAGCAAGTCCGCCAGTTTGAAGGCAACGGACGCGGGGAAAGCATCCCTGCTGGCGACGGCGAGCGATTCGATCGCCCAGGCGGCCGCCGTGTTGAAGCCCTCCGCCCCGGCCTCCGCCCCGGCCACTGCAGCTGCCGCCTCCGCCCCGGCGCCGGTGGCAACGCCCGTTGCGACCCTGCCCGCGGCAGCGCCGCCTCCCCCGGCAGTTCCGGCCCCGGCCACGCCCCCCGAGCTCGTCCCGCCGGCGGCGACTCCGCCCGCCGCCCCGATTGCAGAGCCGGTTGCGCCCCCGGTAGCGGCCCCGCCCACGCCGGTCAAAGAAATGACCTTCCGCCTGGCCTACAGCGTTGTTCAGCCCAAGCCCTTGCCCCCCGGGGTGGCTCGCCCCCCGGCAGCCTCGCCGCCGCGCCCGATGCCGCCGCCCCAGAAGCAACTGGTCATCACGCTGGAAAGCGCCAACTTCCCCAGCGTCTCCGCTCTGACTGTGCACTTGGACAAGGCCATGGACAAGGCCGCCCCCACCGCCGCCGTGGTGGCCGCATCCGGCGAAGTCCCCTTTGCCGATTTGCAAACGGTGGTGACGGCCCTGGCCCGGTACAACTTCGTGTCCATCCGCGTGGACAATCTCCCCCTGCGGCAAGCGCCGCCTCCCGCGCCAGCCGCCCCGGCCGCTCCGGTAAACGCCCCCGCCGCGGGCGGCACCCTCGCGCCGATGGCGCCCACCCCGGCGCTATCTCCGGCGCCTGCGCCGGCCGCGCAACCCGTCAACCCGGACAACCATCCCCCACAGGCCTGGTCCACCAGCGCCCCCGACGCCGGCCGCATCCTGCGCAGATTGCGATTCTGAACAACGCCTGCGTGATCGTATAATCACGCCATGGGCATCACCGCCTGGGCTACCTACCTGAGCTTCGAGCATGGCCAGCGGCTTTGGCTGCTGTGGCTGGCCTGGGTGCCGGTCGTGGCGGCGTACCTGGCCAGGCGCACCGGCCGGCGCGTTCCCGCCTACGCGACGGTCCTTCAAATGCTGGCGCTGGCGGCCCTGGCGGCGGCCCTGGCCGGCCCGGCGGTAGCCGGTTTTCGCCAGGGCGACCTGACCTGCCTGCTGCTGCGCGACGTCTCGGGGAGTGTCCGCGGGCAACAAGGCCCCGCACAGTTGGCGGGGCAACTGCCCGGGCCGGTGGAGGAATACGGCTTCGCCAGCGGCCTGTATCGCCTGGACGGCCAACCCGGCCTGCCGCCCCCGCCGGAACAGGACCAGACCAACATCGCCCCGGCCCTGGAGTTGGCCCTGGCCCGCAGCCGCGAGGGCCTCTGGGGCGTCGTCATCGCCAGCGACGGCAATTTCAGCGACGATTTCTCCGCTGCCGCCGCCGCCCTGGCCGGCTCAAAAACGACCGTCAAGATCGTGCCCCTGAACGCCCCGCCGCCCGACGCGCGGATCGCCCAGTTGCAGGCCCGCCGCCAGGACGCCCTGGTTGACCTGGCCGTCACCGTCACGGCCAACGCCTCCGCCCGCAGGACGCTGACCATCCGCCGCCAGGGCGAGCCGGCGCCGCTGCTGCAGCGGGAACTGGTGCTGCTGAGCGAAAGCCCCGCCACCATCCGTCTTGAGCTCGCCCTGCCGCCGGACCGCTCGGCCACTTACCGGGCCGAGCTTTCGCCGCCCGACGATTTCCCCCAGAACGACGCCGCCTCCTGCCTGGTCTTTCCCGCCCGCCGGCAGGTGGCGCTGGTCGAGGCCCAGCCCCTGCTGGACGCCGTCCTGGGCCAGTCGCCCTGGCCGCCGGCGAGTTTGACTCCGGGGGCCCTCGATCAAGCCCCGCTTGAGGATTACGCCGCCATCGTCCTGGCCGATGACGAGGGCACGCTGCTTTCGCCCCAGGCGCGCCAGCGACTTGGCCGGTACGTTCGCCAGGGCGGGGGCTTGGTTATGGTCGGCACCGGCCCGGCCGACGGCCCCGCCGCCGCCTTGGATCCCTTAAACCAGGTCCTGGCCCTGCTGGCCAACGCCTATCAGCGCCGGCCATTGAGCCTGCGGGTGGTGCTGGACCGCTCCGGTTCGATGTCCTTGACCCAGGCCATCCCCGGCCGCTCGGCCCAGGTGAAGTTCGACCTGGCCGCCGAAGCCACCTTGTCTCTCAAAGAGCACCTGACCCCCCGCGACCACCTGGCCGTGGTGGCCTTTGCCGACTCGCCCGAGTTGATCTACGACAGCGGCCCGGTAAGCCCCGACTTCGCCCAGTTGCGCGACCGCCTGAAACCCATCAAGCCCGGCGGCTCGACCAAGGTCATACCCGCCATACGAGAGGCGCTGTCGCTGGGCGCCCCGCCCGGCGCCACGCCCATGCTGCTGGTGCTGAGCGACCTGGAGACCGAGCAGTTCGACCCGCAGGGGTGGGCGGACAACCTTCGCCAGGCCGGGGCGCAGTTGGCCGTGGTGGCGGTGGGCGGGGGCACTTCAGCCCCGCCGGGCGGCTGGCCGCTGGAAACACTCGCCCGCCTGCTCGGGGCCCCCTACGTCCGCCAGGACGACCTGGCCGGGCTGGCCAAGGTCTTCGGCTCGCTGGTGCAGCGCGGGCGGGGCTCGCCCCTCCAACCCGGGCCGCGAGAGCTGCAGGTGGTGGGCGAGGCGTTTGGCAGCGGACTGCGCCAACTGCCCCCGGCGGAGGCGTACATCCTGTCGGCCGCCATGCCCACAGCGAGCGTGCTGGCGCAGGCCGGCGGCGACGCCGTTCTGGCCAGCCGGCGGGCCGGGGTGGGCAGGACCGTCTCTCTGGCCCTGCCGCCTTCAAAAAACCGCGCCTGGCTAAGCGACCCCTCCGCCAGGCGGCTGTTGCAGGCCGCCGTCAACTGGACGGCCAGGCAGGCCAACGACCAGCGGATTCAGGTGGAACTTTCACGCCAGGGCCGCCAGTTGCGCATAAGCGCCCTCTTCGACCAACCGCCCGCCAACTCGCCCCGCCTGGAGGCGCAGGTTGCCTGGGAGAACCAGTCCCTGACGCTGCCGCTGGAGCAGATATCCCCGGCCGGCTTTGCCGGCGCAGCCGATTTGCCCCTCTCCCAGCCGGCGGGGGTGCTCCTCCGCCAGGTTGACGACGGCAGGGTGCTCTGGACCGGCGGGGAGGACCTATCCTACAGCCAGGAGTTCCGGCGGATCGGCGCCGACCGCCAGGCACTCCAGCGCCTGGCCGAGGCGACCGGCGGGCAGATCGTCGAGCCCCGGCGCCTGGGCGAGGCGATCTCCCGGCAGCGGCAAAGCCGGATGACGCCCATCTGGCCGGCGGCGCTGGGTGCGGCGTTGGCCCTGGCCCTGCTGGAGTGGTGCCTGGTCCGCGTCAGCCGGCGATAGAGCCCGGTAGCACAGGCGTCTCGCCTGTGTAGGTCTCGGTAGCACAGGCGTCTCGCCTGTGTAGGTCTCGGCTTGCACAAACACACTCACAGGCGGGACGCCTGTGCTACCAGGCGGCTTTTTCTAGGGGTTCTTACTAACGGAAGTCACATTTCAGGCCGACTACAGTGTTGGTAGATGACACGCGGGCTACTAATCGTGGCGACGGCGGTTTGGATATCCGGGTGCAGCCTGGACCGGATGGACTCCGACTCCGCTTCGGGGGACAAGGCCCTGGAGCAAGGGGTGGTTTTCGTCCTGCCGGGCATCGAAGGCAGGGGCCCGATATCCGAAGGCGTGATCGACGGCCTGCGCCGCTCCGGCGTGCCCTACTCGCTGGTGACCTACGAATGGGGCCGCCCCGTGCCCCTGCTGGGCCCGCTGCTCAACCAGATGGACGTATTGAGCAATCGGGCGGTGGCTGAGACCCTCTCCCAGCGCATCCAGGAGTATCACCAGGCCTATCCCAACGGCAAGATTTACCTGATCGGGCACAGCGGCGGGGCGGGCGTGGCGGTCTTTGCCGCCGAAGTCCTGCCCGACGGATTCCAGATCGACGGGGTGGTGCTGCTCTCACCCAGCATCTCCGCCGGTTATGACACCAGCGCCGCCCTGGCCCACAGCCGCAACGGCATCGTCAACTTCTGGTCCTCCAGCGACGTGGCCCTGCTGATGGTCGGCACCACCGTGGCCGGCAACATGGACGGCGTTCACGGGCCGGCGGCCGGCGCCCTGGGATTCTCCCGCAGCCGCACCGGCCTGTACCAGGTGCCCTGGGAACCGCAGATGAGACGCTCGGGCAACCACGGCGGCCACCTGGACACCGCCCATGCCGGCTTCGTCGCCGATTACGTCGCACCCTGGGTCATGTCGCCCTCCTGGCCCGCCGGCGAAACCCAACTCTCCTACCGCTGAAGCCCCCCCTGCATGCCTGCCCCAAAGGATTAGCCGCGAACTCCGCGAACGGTCAGACCCAAAGAATTGGCCACGAACATCGCGAACTGCGCGAACCTTCGAAAAGTTAATCGGTGAATCAGTAAATCGGTTACTCAGTCAAGACAGGTCCTGCCACACTAGCGGTTAGCTAGAGCAGTTTTCACAAATC
>PMYM01000055.1 GCA_003171235.1 Phycisphaerales bacterium
CAACATGCCGTATTCCGCCGTCAGCCAGCCCTGGCTCTTGCCCGCCAGCCACCCAGGCACCCCGGGAACGAAGCTGGCGGTGCAGATCACCCGCGTCTGCCCCATGGTGATGAGGCAGGAGCCGTCGGCCGTGGCCAGGTAGTGCGGTTGGATGCGCGCCGCTCGAAGCTGCCCGGCTGGGCGGACATGGTCTGACCTTGCCATAACCCTTGGAGTTTACCGTTGCGCAGGGGGCAATTCCACCCCGCCGCAAAAGCCGTGGCGATTTGACAAGCCGACTCGGGGTGCTTACCCTGAGGATATACCCAAAGGGGATCAGGCGATGGCTAACTGGTATTGCAGCGTGAACAGCCGGCAGTATGGGCCGGTGGGTGAGGAGCAGGTCAAGGCCTGGCTGAGGGAGGCCCGAATAGGCCCCAACACCCAGGTCTGGACCGAGGGCATGGCCGGGTGGCAGGCGCTTTCGGTCACGCCGCTGTGGCAGGGCATTGCCGGCCCGCCGACGGGGATGCCGCCCACCCCGCCCGTTTCCCCCGCCCCCGGCGGGCGTGGCAAGGCCATTGCCGGCATGGTCCTGGGCATATGGTCGCTGGTGTTCTTCTGCGCCTGGCCGCTGACCCTGGTGACTGCGATTATCGGGCTGGTGCTAAGCGCCGGGGAGATGCAAAGGGCCAGGCATGCGAACGCAAAGGCCAGCGGGATGGCCACGGCGGGGCTGGTCTGTTCGATCATCGCCCTTGCCCTTGGTCTGGCCACCGCCGTCTTGCTCGGAGGTAGGCATCACTTTTTCCACTTCACCACTTCCTGTCCTTTGCAGCACTACCGCTGGTGACAGAAGGAGGACCGCCATGAAGATCGTCGGCATCCTGGGAAGCCCTCGCGGACTGAACGGCAATACCGGCCTGCTGCTGAAGGAAGTCTTGCGCGGGGCTGAGCGGGCCGGCGCCGCGGCCACCGTCCTGAGCCTGTCGGACTACCGCGTGGAAGCTTGCCGGGCCTGCGACGCCTGCCACAAAACCGGCCACTGCGCCATCGCGGACGATTTCTCCAAGTTCCACGGCACCATGCTGCACGCCGACGGCATCGTCCTGGCCAGCCCCAATTACATCTACAACGTCAGCGCACAACTCAAAGCCATGATGGACCGCTGCTGCGGGTCCATCCATTGCCTGGCCATGAGCGGCAAGTACGCCGCGGCCGTCGTCACTTCCGGCAGCCCGGCCTTCGAGGAAGTGCTGACCTGCATGCACCGCTTTCTGCGGGCCATCGGCTGCTACAGCGTCGGCGGAGTCGGCGTGCAGGCGGCGCGGCTGGCTGACGAAGGGGCAAAGGCCGAGGCCTTCGCCCAGGCGGGCGAGCTTGGCGGCCGGCTGGTAAAGGCCATCCTCGCCAAGGAAAGTTTCGCCCAGCAGGACCAGGAGCTTGCCCAGGCTCGCTCCCGCATGCAGCAACTGGTCAAGCTGCGAAAGGACGACTGGCCCTTCGAGTACCAGTACTGGAAGGGCCGTGGCGCGTTCACCGACGGTTAGTAGTCTGTCACAGCAAAAACGATGGGTAGGTTCTTTGGTGGCACAGGCTTTCCAGCCTGTGCGCGCACAGCCTAGAAAGGCTGTGCCACCCGTGGAATTTCCTGTTACAGACTACTAGAGCGGTTTAAGTCTGCGTGCTTACTGGCGGCACGGCGTTTCCAGGCTGTGCGCATAGCGGGGCTGTCTATCTCGTCCGGCAAGGCTGCCACGGCGTCACGAGCAAGATCATCTTGCATGCGGGTCCAGCCGTTCGCTCTGCGCCGTGCGGCGCCTTTTCCATGCACCGCATTAATCCGGTGTTGCCAGTGGCTGGACCGGCGCTGATATGTCTGTTCGTCGCGTGGCCGCCAAGAAGTGGATAACCAGGCCCAGCAGGATGCCGCCCGCGCCGATGAAGGTCCACCCGGCCGGCACTTCGCCGACAATGGCCCAGACCCACACCGGGTTGAGCACCGGCTCCAGCAGGGCGATGAGCGAGGCCTCGCCGGCCGTCAGCGTCCGCAGGCCGTGAATAACCAGCACGTACGGCAGGGCCAACTGAAAGACGCCCATGGCGGCGATGATCCCCAGGGCCGGCCAGGGCATCGACAGTTGGCCCCAGGCCAAGGGCAGCAGGCAGGCCGCCGCGGTCAGGTTGTACACGCCCGCCAAGGCCAGGGGGCTGCCGGCGCGGATGCTGCGCTGCACCAGGAACATGATGGCCAGGGCCACGGCAGAGATGATCCCCAGCAGCACGCCCCGGCGGTCATAGTCCTGCTGCCAGCCCGAAAGGAATATCACCAGCACGCCCGCCGTGCCGACCGCCAGGGCAAGCTTGCTCCATCGCCCCAGACGCTCGCGGAAGAAAACCGCTCCCCCGATGGCCACCAGCAGCGGGAAAAAGTACTGCAGGAAAATGGCGTTGGCGGCGGAGGTGCGGACGGTGGCGGCCACAAAGGTGCCCACGACGACGGTGAACATGACGGCCGTCACCGCCACGCTCAAGGGGCGCGCCCCTCGCAGCCGCGGCAGGGCCCAGGCCAGCGCCAAGCCGCCGATCAGGCTGCGCACGCAGGCGATAGTCGCCGGCGAAAGATGGTAATCGCAGCGCAGCACCTTGATGCCCACGCCGCCGAAACTCCAGAGCATCGCTCCCAGAATAATGCACAGCCTGGCCTTCACGCCTTCCTCTTCCGCCGATGCGGACAATCGCCAGATGATACCGGCCGGAGAGAAAAATCATACAACATCCTTAGGCTTGATCAGTCCCCCGATTTGTCGTCTGGCCGCGGAGGTCCTACCGGCCAGAACCCTTTCCATCGCCGGCCGCATGCGCCAGACCCGCCGGCAACGGATAAGCAGGTTCCAGAAAGGCTCGAGTTTCTTCCACGCCCCGGTATAGGCGACGTGCCGTAACATTTCGCGAAGGGTAGGCTTGGCCGCGGCTGAGCGGAAGATCGAGCCCCAGCGGTAGAAGTCCTCGTACGCCTGCCAGTAGCCCTCCTCCAACCGCTGCGGGGTCATCCCCGCCGGCTGGAAGACCGCGTGCCGGGTGTCGTACCAGTCCCAGTTGCGGTGCAGGATTCGCCCCTCGGCGGCGAGCCGCTGGTGCAGGACGGTGCCGGGGTAGGGGGTCAGGATGTGGAAGGTGGCGGTCTCGATGCCCTGGGCGATGGCCCACTCCACGGTGTGCTGGAAGACCCACTCGTCGTCCTGATCGGCGCCGAAAACAAAGCTGGCGTTGATCATCACGCCCAACTCGTGAAGGCGGCGGATGGCTTGGCCATAGTCGTCCACGAAATTGTGATGTTTGCCCATGCCGGCCAGGGCGGCCGAACTCAGCGTCTCGAAGCCCACGAACAGGCTGCGCAGGCCGCAAGCGGCGGCCTTGGCGATCAACTCGCCGCGCAGCACCGAGCTGACCGTGCCGGCTGCCTGCCACAGCCGGCCCATGCCGCGCATGCCGTCGAACAATGCCGAGCAGAAACCAGCGTCCCCGAAGAGGTGGTCATCCAGGAAGAACAAGTGGCGGCCAGGCAGGGAGGCTATTTCGGCAAGCGCCTGGTCCACCCGCCGTGTGTAGAACGACTTGCCGCCGGCGAAGAACGATTCCTTGTAGCAGAACTCGCAGCGGTGGGGGCAGCCGCGCGTTACCACGAGGGAATTGGGCACCAGGTAGAGTTCGCTCTTGATCAGGTCGCGCCGCGGCGGAGGTTGGGCTGTCAGGTCGCGAGTGGTGGAGCGGTAAAGCTTGCCCGGCCGGCCGGCGCGGTAATCGGCCAGGAAGGCGGGCCAGGTGTCCTCGCCGGGACCGACAAATACCGTGTCGGCGTGGGCGGCGGCTTCTTGCGGCAGGCTGGTGGGGTGCAGGCCGCCCAGACAGACCCAACTGCCCCGGGCACGATAGTGGTCGGCCAGTTGGTACGCCCGTCGGGCGGAGGTGATGTAGGTTTCGATGCCCACCACGTCCGGCCGGTCGTCCGTGAGCACCGGCTCGACGTGCTCATCGACGAGGCTGACCTGGTCATCAGGCCCCAGGTGGGCCGCCAGACTGGCCAGGCCCAGCGGCGGGAAGAGCGAGTACTTGATTGATCGCCAGTAAGGCCCCTTGGCCTCGGCCAGCGCCGGCAGAATCAACTTGACGTTCATGTTTGCCCCGGATTTCAGGGATGCAGCACCCGACACGGTTAAGGCTGGGCGACAATCCGCTCACTTTGCTCCCGTTCTTCGTTCACCTGCCTGGCGGAGAATGCCCTCCAGCAGGCCTACGTATCGCTGCATGGCGCGGCGGCCCTTGGCGGTCATGAGCAGGCTGGTGCGGGGTTTCTTGCCGACAAAAGCCTTATTGACGGCGACGTATCCGGCGGCCTCCAGGGCCGACAGGTGGGTGGACAGGTTGCCGTCGGTCAGGCCCAGTTGGGCCTTCAATTCGTTGAAGTCCAGGCTCTCGACGGCGGCCAGGCTGGCCATGATCGCCAGCCGCGTCCGCTGGTGAATGACTTCGTCGAGCTGATTGTGAGGCTTATCGCCCACGCGTCGATCCCTGTTCGCACGCAACCATGTGATCGTCTATAGGCACGCCTTAACCTCCGTGACGGATCCAGACGATCGCGCCATACATGATGTGGAATCCGCCGAAGGTGATGCCCATTGCCCAGTAGGGGCAGTCCTGGGCCAGGCCGGCGGCGACCAGCCCGGCCAGCAGGAATGTCAGGCCCAGCAGTCGCATTTCCAGGATGGAGAACTCGCCCACCTGCCACAGCGCCAGGCCGTAACAGAGCATCCAGATGGCCGGGATCAGCCCCCACTGGTTGTCCATTTGCAGATGCCATCGGGCGACGATCACCGCGGTCAGGCCCGCCCCGGCAATAAAGGGCGGCAGGATAGTGCGCAAAATGCGGCGCTTGACGGGGGACCAGAAGGCCATGCCCCGTTGTGCCTCGCGAATTCGCGTGAGCACCACGGCGGCGACGAACGCGACGATAAAAACCCCCGCCCAGACCAGCAGATTCATCCATCTTGCCGAGGCGGCGCCGAATTGGCGGCAGACGTAGCTGTCAGCCGCCACCCCGCACAAGGCGGCCAGGCCTGCCAATATGCCCGACAAGCCGCTGGCGGTGGAGAATCGCACCGGCCGCTCCATCAACTGGCGAATCGCCGCCAACTCGCGTGAGGCCTGATCCTGATCCATAAGGCGCCCTTTCAATGCAGTAGCTTTGTACTACAAAGTACTTTGTAAAGCAAGAAAAAGTTCGGAAAATTATCCCGCCACGGGTGGGGGCGGGAAAAGGGCTCTTCGCCGCCTACCGCGCAGCCCCCGGTAACGGCCTGGGCAAGGGATTAGAGGCAGTGGCCTGACCGGCCAAGGGCTCGGTTCTTCCTGCCGATGCTGTGATTACCCTGGAGGAATCGCGTGCTAGAAGTTGCACGCCATACATTTGGCTCAATTCCCAGAAGCTTATCCCACCATCGCGAGGAAGGTCACTTCCGCGTGCAGGCCCAGCCGTTCGCTCTCCCTTGTGCGGCGCCCTTTTCCGGGGGCTGCGCTGCGCACGGCCTTGCCGTTGCTTGCTTCGCCCCCGGCTAAA
>PMYM01000058.1 GCA_003171235.1 Phycisphaerales bacterium
GGTTATTGAGCCAGAGCACCCTAGCAAGGAGCACAACGCTACAGACTTCTGCAAACTGCGTTTAACCACTATGCCGGCAAAACTTTGCCTTCACATCTTATGTAATCATATAACAACTTTAAGTGAAAAGTCAAGCATAATCGGGCAAGATTATATTTATTCTTGGCAGACAGGAGGCGGCGATGCCCCCCCCGGCGGCCTTGCGGGAGGGCCGGGGCTGTGCATCGGGGCTTGCACGGCGGACGAAGCAGGCGATAATCAGGGCGCACGTGGCTTTCGGGTCATGGTCAAAACAGGTGCGGCAGGCACGCAAACAGGAGAACGCACATGGTCAGGTCATTACATCTTTGTCCGGCGGCGGTTGTTGGTTTGGTTATGGCGGTGGGGGTCGTGGGATGGGCCTTGGCGGCCGGCGCGGCCGATGGCTATGCCCTTGACCCGGCGCATACCTCCGCCACCTTCAGGATCGAGCACATGGGGATCAGTTGGGTATCCGGGCGGTTTGACGAGGCCTCGGGCAAGTGCGAAATCGACAAGGCCGACCCCGCCAAATCCGCCTTCGAGATGACGATCAAGGCCGCCAGCGTTGACACCAACAACGCCCAGCGGGATGAGGATCTTCGCAGCCCGAACTTCTTCAATGCCAAGCAGTTTCCGGAGATGACCTTCAAGAGCACGTCGGTGAAGAAGGCCGCCGCCACCCGGCCGTCGGCCCAGGGCGCCGCCACCCAACCCGCCAAGGAGGACGCTAAGTCTCCGCCGGCTGATGCGGGCGCCGCTTACGAGGTGACTGGGGATTTCACGATGCACGGCGTGACCAAGCCCCTGACGTTCATCCTGCGCGGGGGCAAGGAGGCGGAGTTGCCCAAGGGAGTGCAGCGCATCGGCTTCTTCGGGGAATTCTCGCTCAAGCGGTCCGACTACGGCATGGACAAGCTGCCCGGGGCCGTCGGCGACCAGGTCAAGATCGCGGTGAGCATTGAAGCGGTCAAACAGTAGCTGACCTGGCGAGCGAGGTAAGGCACGCCGGTTCGTGAGCGAAGCGAGCGGCTGGGCCTGTGTGTGGCGTTAATCTCGCTCGCGCTGGCGCGGCGAGCCGGTAGGGCAGGCTGATTGCTCTAATTATCGGACAGGCTCGCCGGAGGCGAGGAATCTGCCTGCCAGGCCTCCACCGGAGAATCACACCCCCGGCAGGCCGGACCGAACCTCTTGGCCGATCACGGCACTGCCTCTTTTCCGCCGGGCGTCGCTTACGGGGGGTTTGGCGTCCTTCGAACTTGCATACGCCGGCAAAGGGATTGCGCGAACGACCCAGTAGGCGCGCGCTCGACCCGACTCACCGCCACGGCATCACTTTTAGTTATTTGGGGGGAGGGCAAAAGCAATTGACAGATTGAACAAAGGTGTTATCATCAAGGCGCCTCAGGGAGACTTCCCGAAACTACCGTGGCGGACGATTCTGCCAAACTTCTGGGGTGTTCTGCAAGAGGGTAGCACAACCAGTCGAACGGCCATTACGGGTCGGCCGGTTCAATCTAAAGGAGGGCGCTGATGAAGGCACTGAATCGTACCGCGCTAATCGCGGCAATGGCGGGTCTGTTTGCGGCAAGCTTCACGTCTAGCGCCGCCTGGGCCGCGACAACGTATACGGTCACCGACCTGGGCACCTTGGGTGGAACTTGGAGCCAGGCCAACGGCATCAACGCCAGCGGGCAGGTGGTCGGTCAGGCGGCGGGCACTCCCGGCGACGGGTACCACGCCTTCCTCTATTCGGGTTCGACGATGACCGACCTGGGCACCTTTGGTAGCAGTTGGAGCGAAGCCACCGGTATCAACGACAGCGGGCAGGTGGTCGGCGTGGGTGTTTTTGCTGGCAATGTCCTCCTCTCGGGTTCGACGATGACCGGCTGGGGCACGTGCATCAACGCCAGTGGGCAGGTGGCCGGTAATGCGTACCCTCCCGGCAACGTCTCCTGCCACGCCTTCCTCTATTCGGGTTCGACGATGACCGACCTGGGCACCTTGGGTGGAACTGACAGCTATGCCACGGGCATCAACGCCAGCGGGCAGGTGGTCGGTTATGCGTACACTCCCGGGAATGTCTCCCGCCATGCCTTCCTCTATTCGGGTTCGACGATGACCGGCCTGGGCACCTTGGGTGGAACTTGTAGCTGGGCCTACGGCATCAACGCCAGCGGCCAGGTGGTCGGTGGTGCGAATACTCCCGGCGACGCCTCCTGGCACGCCTTCCTCTATTCGGGTTCGACGATGACCGACCTGGGCACCTTGGGTGGAACTGACAGCTATGCCACGGGCATCAACGCCAGTGGCCAGGTGGTCGGTGATGCGTTCACTCCCGGCGACGCCCCCTCCTACCACCCCTTCGTCTACTACGATGGCACAATGAAGGACCTCAATTCCCTGCTTACACCCGCCTCCACTGGGTATACTGTTTCCAGCGCAAACGCCATCAACAATAGGGGCCAAATAGCTGCCACTGCTATCACCCCTACCGGGCAATCCCATGCGGTGCTTCTGACGCCCGTCTTTACCCCCTTTAGCCAGAACGACCCCAGTTGGAAAGACCTCTCCTACGCAGGCGGGACGTACAAGATTGGCGGGCTTGGCGGCAAGGGTTGCGCGCTTACTTCTTTGACGATGGCATTAACCGGCGCTGGCATTGCCGAGGATCCCGCGATGCTCAATTCGCTCATGCTGGCGAACGGGGGGTACAACAAGGGAGGGAACGTCGATTGGGGGACCGCAGTCAAAACCGCTGCAAAGGCGGCGTCAGCTCCCGATGTCACTTTTCATGGGAAGCGAAGTTCATCCACTACAGTTCTTGATAACCTGTTGGATCAGGGGCATCCGGTCATTGTCGGGGTGCATCCCAGCATAGACAGTCAGGGACAAACAGTTTGGGGCCACTTCGTCGTCGTTACCGGCAAGCAGCCGGACGGCAACTACACAATCGCCGATCCCGGTTATTCTGGGCGAACCACGTTGGCTTCTTACAACAACGTGTTTGAAACTCGCGGCTATGTGGCCGACCCACCTAACGTAAGCGAAATAGACATGTCGGTTGTCGCGCCAGGCAGCGGCGTGAACCTTTTGCTGACGGATTCGCACGGTAATAAGACAGGCATCGACGGCACGGGCGGGCGTTTTGAACTGATTCCCGGCTCGGCCCATTTCATTGACGCAATCGTGGGCGTGGACTCCGATCAACCGGCGACAGATGTGTCCCAGTACATTCAGGTCGAGCACCCAGAATTGGGTGACTATGGCATTGAAATCAGGGGGATTGATGCGGGCTCAGCGTCATACAGTCTAATGGAAACCGCTTTTGCACCCGATGGCAGCCAGCTTTGGAGTAAGGAGATTTCCGGCGTCGTCGCCGCAGGCTCGGTTGACCAATACTCGATTACCTACGCTACCCCCGAGCCCGCCACGCTGGCCGGCGATGCCAACGGTGACGGCACGGTCAGCTTCTCCGATTACCAGACACTGGAAGCCAACTTCGGCACTGGAACCACCTGGGCACAAGGTGACTTCAACGGCGACGGCGCTGTGACCTTCGCGGACTACCAGATTTTGGAGGCTAACTTCGGTAAGTCCAGCGTCCCCGAGCCCGCCACTCTGTCCCTGCTGGTCCTGGGCGGGTTTGCGTTGATCCGCCGCAGACGAGAGTAGCCACGCAGGGCGAGGGGCTGTTGGGGCGCTCGCGCAATCCGGGTTGTGATGTTGTTCGACCCACGTGCGTTCTGCCGATTGTTCCGGGGCCGGCGCGCCCGTGCCTATCCGGCCGTGTCACGCGGAATCCGCAGGCCCACGGCGATACGCTATCGCCGGCTTAAGGAAATTACAGCACCCGTCATCAGGCATGCCCCGGCCTGGCAAGGATTATAGCCTCAAGGCGTGGATCGGCAAGGCAATTGCGCAAGCAATCTGACGGTCGCTCGCCCTGCGCGCTGGGATCACAGAACATGGTCACGCGGGAGGTGAAGAAGCGTGACCATGCCACTCGCCTCCGCACTCCCGCACTCCCGCACTTTCTCACTCTTCTTCCTGTTCGCGCTGTTCGCGTTGTTCGCGGCTATCTTTACTCCCAGCGGGCCAGTGGGAAAAACCTTGCAGAACGGCCAAAGAAAGGGGAAAATCACCGGTTCGGAAAAGGGCCCGCGACGTCGGTGGGCCCTTGGCCTATAGTGACAACGACGCGATTGTCACCGCAGCAGAAAGGAACGTCATGAAAAACGTGGATCCGACCCGACTGGCCATCGACGGCGGCACGCCTGTTCGCACCAAGCCCCTGCCCTGGGAACTGCCCGGGGCGCACTGGATGGGCAAGGAGGAACTGGGCCTGGTCAGCCGCGTGGTCAAGGCCAAGAGCCCCTTCCGCTTTTACGGCCCCGACCTCCAGCACATGGTGGACACGCTGGAGAAGGAATTCGCCCGCAAGCTGGGGCGCAAGTACGCCCTGGCCGTCAGTTGCGCCACGGCCGGGCTGCACGTGGCGCTGGGCGCGATGGGCATCGGCCCGGGCGACGAAGTGCTGCTGCCGGGCTTTCTGTGGGTAAGCTGCATCAGCGCCGTGGTCCGCCTGGGGGCCATTCCGCGCATGGTGGACATCGACGAGACCTTCTGCATGGACCCCCAAGACCTGGAGCGCAAGATCACCCCGCGCTCGCGGGCGGTGCTGCTGGTGCACATGAGCGGGGCGCCCGGGGCGGTGGACCGCATCGCCGAGATCTGCCGCCAGCGCGGGCTGAAGCTGGTGGAAGACTGCGCCCAGAGCGCCGGGGCCAAGTTCAAGGGCAAGTACACCGGCAGCTTCGGCGACGTGGGCGTCTTCAGCTTCCAGCTCAACAAGAACATGTCCAGCGGCGAGGGCGGCATGATCGTCACCGACGACGAGCGCCTCTTTAAGCGGTGCTTCGCCCTGCACGATTTGGGCTACGCCCGCAACGAGCAGGGCCGGCTGGACTTCAGCGACCCCAACTACCAGCTTTGGGGCGTGGGGGCGCGCATGGGCGAGTTGGCCGGGGCGGTGGCCCTGGGCCAGTTCCGCAAGCTGGACAGGATCGTCGGCTCCATGCGCAAGAGCAAGTGGGCCATCCGCAGGCAACTGGCCAAGGTGCCGGGCCTGAAGTTCCGCAACATCCTGGACCCCAAGGGCGACAGCAGCCCGTTCCTGATCATGCTCTTCGACGAGCCGGACCTTGCCCGCCGCTTCACCAAGGCGGTGCAGGCCGAGGGTATCGTGGGCGTGCCGGGCTCGGCCGTCTGCCTGCACACCGAGCAGTTCGGGCTGCACTGGTATTACAACAACGTCAGCCTGGTCAACCGCGCCAGCATCAGCCGCGACGGCTGGCCCTGGACGCACCCGGCCAACGCCTTCGCCCTCGACTACAACTACAACCGCGGCGCCCTGCCCAAATGCGACGAGCTGTCGGAGCGCGGCTGCCTGCTCTCCATCGCTTCCAAGCTGACGGCCAAGGACGTTGCGGACATCGTCGCCGCCGTCAAGAAGGTGGCGGCCAAGCTGCTGCCGGCGTAGGGCACGCGGGTTCGCGAGCGAAGCGAACGGCTCCGCGTGCGCGATGCCTACGGCGCCAAGACTCCACGCAGAGGCGCAGAGGCCACAGAGAAGAACAAAAGGACTTAAAACCACAGGTACCACAAAGATCACAAAGGAGTTCTTTCAAGAGTCTTCTTTGTGGTTTGATTTGTTGATTCTTGGTGGCACCATCACACCCGCAACGGCAAGGTCGAGCAAGACCCCCCGCCCGGGCGACATCTCTTGAACAAAGGAGCCCCAGATGAAGAAGCTCGTGCCGCTAGTGCTTGTGCTGCTGCTGAGTTCGTGCGCCCGCCAAGAACCGCCGGCCTCGGCCCCGTCTTCGGTCCGCGCCGCCCCCGTTGCCGCCAGCCACCTCCGGCCGGTTGACACCGGCGCGGCGCCTATCCCCGCGCCTGCAACGGCGGCATCCGCGCCGGCCAAGCCTTCAACCCCGGCCGCCGCCGCCGAGGTGAAACTGGATATAGCGGTGGCCAGCAAGGCCAAACCCGCACCGGCCGGCTGGACGGAATGGATACTGCCGGCCGACGCCGCCACCGCCACCAAGGACTTCCCCTTCGCCGGCGGCAAGGGGCCCGGCGGGGCCGACACCATCCGCGTCACCATATCCACCGGGGCCGCCAACAACTGGAACGACCGGTATGGCATCGCCGCCGCCGCGGGCTATCCCTTTGAAGGCGTCATCGCCGACCACGCGGTGGCCGAGGGCACCGGCGCGGAGGGCAGTTGCGTGATGAAGTTTGTCGTCGAAGGCCTGCCCGCCGGCAGCACCGTCAAGGGCGCGCTCTTCAGTTCGGTCAACAAGGAAGGCTACGCCGCCTACTACGGCGAGAACGGCTCGTACGACGCCTCGATCAGCGTGAGCGCCAACGGCGCCGGCGTGGCGGCTGAACAGAGCTACATCACCGAGCCGGTGGACGCCAAGAACGCCGGCATCGCCTTTTCCTTCACCGCCACGGGCAAGGATGCGCTGGACATCGCCAACACCAAGAGCAATTGGCTGATCATGCCGGTGGACGGCATTTCACTGGCCATCGGCGGGTAGTGGCTCTTGCGCCTGACCGGCCGCAAGAGCCTGCCAGGCGAAAGCCGCGGAGACGAAAAAGAGAAAGGGCGGCGGGAATCGTTCCCGTCGCCCTTGCTTGTGCTCAACTGGCGGTTCGCATGCCCTTCCGCGCAAGACGCGTAAGGGCATGGCGCCCATTTCACCTGGTTACTTGCCCTTGGTGCCGTAGAGCAGGTCGCGGTCGATCTTGCCCTCCATCGCCCGCAGGATGTCGGACAGTTCCACGCCGTCGCGGGCGGCGGTCAACCGGCCCAGGGCCAGGCTGACCGACAGGATGGCGTTCATGCCCAGGTTGGCCTTGCGCTGCATGGTGTGAATTCTCTCGTCCACGCCGGCGGAGGTCGCGATCTTGCCCCGCTGTGCGGCCAGGTCCAGTTCCAAGGCCAACATCTTCCGGTCCACGTCCACCAGGCTGCCCACCTCGGCCAGCGTCTTGCCGACGAACAGCGGGGCGATGTACTTCTCCACGTTTTCGGCGGCGTTGAGGCAGCCCTTGCCGGCATACCGCTGGGAGCGGCGCCACAGCTCGGACAACTCGGCGTCGTGCTTGGCGGAAATTTGCTCGGTGGTCAGGCCCTTCTTGAACTTGAAGGTCTTGCCGCCGTCCTTGGTGTCCAGCAGGTCGGCGAACTTGTCGGTGGCCGGGCACTTCTCGATGATGCTGTCCACCAGGTGGATGGCCTCGTCGGTGCCGGCCGATGTGCCCAGCGGGGTGGCGCCCTGGAAGGTCACGCCGTTCTCCAGGCGGACGGTCACGCCCACGGTGGGGATGCCGGCGTTGGTGGCCACCTCGGTGGCGGTCATGTCGGCGATCTTCATGTCGCCCGGCATGGGCTTGGTGATCTTGAAGCCCTTCTGGGCCATGCGCATCAGCTCGACGATGCGGGCGTACTTGACCAGGCGCTCGGTGTTGGCCCCGCCGCCGCACTTCATGCCCATGGCGTCCACGGCAAAGGCGATGTCGGCCTCCATGGTGTCGTTGGGGCTCTTGGAGCGGTGCGAGATCACCAGTTCGGCCCCGCGGCTCTTGGCGGCATGCGTGGCCAGCAGGGTCTCGCACAGGCAGCCGATCTGGTTGGCCTTGATCAGGGCGGTGTTCATCAACCCCTGTTCGATGCACCGAGCGATGGTCGTGTCCTTGGTGACCACCAGGTCGTCGCCGATGACGAAAATCTTGTCGCCCATTTCCTTCATCAGCATCTTCCAGCCTTCGGGGTCGTCCTCGGCAAAGCCGTCTTCAATAGAGACGATGGGGTATTTGGCCACCCAGTCCTTGTACATTTCGACCAGTTCTTCAGAGTTCATGACCCTGGGCTCCTCCGCCCGCCAGAAGAAATACTGGCCGATGGCATCGGACTTCTGGGTGTGCTCGCGATAGGCGATGGACAATTCCGAGCAGGCTGGGTCCAGGGCCAGGGCCACGTCCTTGCCGGGTACGAAGCCGCATTCCTCGATGGCCTGCACGGCCACCTTGACCGCCCGTTCCTCGGGGCAGGCGTCTTCGGCGCGGCGGGAATAGCCGCCGACCATGCCGCCCTCCAGGCCGATGCCCACGAAGTTCATGCCCTCGGAGTCCTGCACGATCTGGATGACGCGGCTCTGCAGGGCGTTGGTCATGCGCTGGGCCTCGACGTAGTCGGTGGCCGAGAGCGGCAGAAACATGAATTCCTGGAAGGACAGGTTGCCGCCCTGTTCCTCGGTGTGGCGCCCGCCCATGAGACAGTTGCGGTATTGCCAGGGGGCGCGCACCTTGGCCCCGCCGGCCAAGGCGACTTCCTGCAGGCGCTTGGCGATCATCATCTTCTTGACCGGAAGCGGATCCCATTTCCCGCCTCCGGCGGCCCGGCGGGCCTCGGCGGCCTTCTGGGCCGCGCCCGACAGGCGGGCGCGGTAGGTGGCCACCTTGCCCGAGTCGGCCAGCAGCCGGTCCAGCAGGGCCACCACGCCGACGGTGAAGAGCAACCGCCCGACCCAGATCACCGCAGCATTGTGCAGCAGGCCGAAACCCACGGCGACCAGGACAATGCCCGGGACGAGGGTGAACATGGCCAGCTTGCCGCTGGTCAGGGGGCCGGCGGCGGAAACGGCCACATTGTGGGCCTTGATGTCGGGGAAGTACGAGCCGGATTCCTTCTTGACGCCGCGGAACTTGCCCCAGGGAATACGGACAAGCATCTTTAGGTAGCCGCCGAAATTCAGGTTCTTCTCGCCTTCGGCCATCAGTTCCGGCCGCAGGTTGGAAGTCTTGACCGCGGCGACATAGTGGCCCATCTCGTGGATGGCTATATTGATGTGCCAGCTGAGATACCAGATGAGGCAGGAGAGCATGACCTCGTAGCCGAGGCTGATCCCCTCGCCATGCATGTTGACCCAGACCGGGCTGAACATGAACTGCAGCACCCGCCCGGTAGACCAGCCGGCGCCGACCAGCATGAACAGCGACGACAGGAAGGCGGCGTGGAAGCTCACCAGTTTGTGGTTGGCGATTACCCAGCCTTCTTCAAGCAGGCCGCCCTGCCACTTACGCGAGGGAACAACGGCGTGCTTGAGGGTTCCGCCCAGGCGGCAGAGGGCCTCGTACATCTTGACGGTCAAGCTGCCAGACATCGTCTCGTTCCTTTCTGTACAGTCATGCAACGGTTATACGTTTTTAGGGGGCCGGAGCATGCGCCCGGGCAGGCTCTAAATCCGCCCTGCCCACGGCGATTCCTGCCGCCGATGGAATCGGCTAATATGACAACCCGGCCCAAAAAATGCAACCGCCGGGTGGCAAAAGTTTCTTGGGGCCGGGCCTGGCATGTCAGGCCGGACAGATCAGCAGCACGGGGGCATTATCCGGACCGATGTAATTTTCGATTTGCGATTTTCGA
>PMYM01000057.1:0-19556 GCA_003171235.1 Phycisphaerales bacterium
TAATCGCTGTGGCACGACAGTGCGATTTATGTGGGAGTGCCGGGACTTGCCGCAGAGGCGCAGAGGACGCAGAGATAAAGACAGAAGAGCATTGTTATTTGGCTCCTCTGCTTGCTGGGACCTTTCAATAATTTCCTGACCAATCGAAACAGCACTCTGCTTTTTCTGCTGCTTCTAACACTGTTTCTTCTTCTCTGCGTTTCTCTCTGCGTTCTCTGCGCCTCTGCGGCAAATCCCGGCTCTCACTGTTCCGCCGGGCCGCCGGGCAGTTTGGCTGGTGAAGATAAGGTCTCTCCCGCCTGGCCAACCTTCCGCAGCCGGGGATAGGTCCTCAGCAGGAAATACAGCAGCGGCAAGGCCCCCAGCACGATGACGATGGTGTCGGGCAGGGCCCGCCAGGTGGCCAGGGTCTTGATCGCCGGCATCTCGTAAAACGCATTGGAGCGGGCGAACCACAGCCCCTTGTCGTAGCTGTACCAGGCCTGGGCCAGGCCCATCGGCAGCAGGGTGATGGCGAACATCAGGAACAGCCCGCCGTTGAGGCCCCAGAAGGACAGCTTCAGCAGGCCGTTGCGCCAGTAGCGGTCTTCCACCAGCCCGCGCCAGGCGAACAGCACCAGCGCCACCGCCAGCATGCCGTACACGCCGAACAGCGCGGTGTGGGCGTGATTGACGGTCAGGTAAGTGCCGTGCTCGTAATAGTTGACGATGGGCAGGTTGATGATGAAGCCGAAGGTGGCGGCGCCGATGAAGTTCCAGACGCTGCTGGCCACCAGGAAGTACAGCGGCCAGCGATAGGGAAACTCCCGCCCTTCGCGGCGGATGGAGCGGAATTCCATCCAGGCCCGCACCACCAGCAGGATCAGCGGCACCGGCTCGAGCGAGCTGAAGGCCCCGCCGATGGCCAGCCAGAAACTGGGGCCCCCAAACCAGAAATAGTGATGGGCCACCCCCGGTATGCCGCTGACGAAGACCAGTATGGCCGTCAGGTACGCCACGCGCAGGGCCGACTGGGCCGTCACCAGCCCCAGCGCCACCAGGAACAGGGCGATCACCGCCACGCCGAAGAACTCAAAAATGCTCTCCACCCAGATGTGCACCACGAACCACCGCCAGTAGTCGGCGATGGTCAGGTGCGTGCCCTTGCCGTACAGCAGGCCAAAGCCGAAGAACGCCACCACCAGCACGGCGCTGAGCAGGTAGAACACCACCAGCGACCGCCGGTGCGGATCCTTCTCCCCGCCGCGGATGACCCCGCCCAGCGAGCGGTACACGATCACCAGCCAGAAGATCAGCCCGCCAAACAGCAGCAGTTGGTAGAGCTTGCCCAGTTCCAGGTATTCCCACCCCTGGTGGCCCAGCCAGTTCCAGGCGCTCCCCAGGTTGCCCTTGATGCTGAGCACCTCGCCCAACATGCTGCAGCCGATCACCGCCACCACCGCCAGGAACAGCAGGTTGGTCAGCAGTTTCTGCCCCTTGGACTCGCGCCGGGCGATGAGCGGGGCCAGGTAAATGGCCGTGCCTATCCAGGACACCGCGATCCACAGCACGGCCAGTTGCACGTGCCAGGTCTTGGCCCAGGAGTAGCTGTACACCTGGCCGATCCACTGCAGGTAAAACTGACCCGGGCGGACGGTGTAATTGGCCAGCAGCCCGCCGTTGAGTATCTGCACCAGGAACAACAGCCCGGCCACCAGGAAGAACTTGGCCGTGGCCCGCTGGCTGGGGGTGACAGGCAAGGCCATCAGCTCGTAGGCGGCCTGGACCCCCTTGGCCTCGCCGAAGAAGAAACCGAAGCGGTGCACCACGTACACCACCACCCCCAGCACGGTGAATAAGACAAAGATGGACACCACCGACCAAAGGAAGGCCGCGCTGGTGGCCTCGTTGCCGACGGAGCGGTCCGCCGGCCAGTTGTTGGTGTAGGTGTAGTTTTCGCCCGGGCGATTGACCCCGGCCACCCATGCCGTCCAGAAGAAAAAGTCCGCCAGGTCCTGCCGCTCCTGGGCCGAGGCAATGGTGTTGGGCAGGAAACCCACGCCGGGATCGCCCTGGCCGAATTCACGGTCCCAGTACTTTCGGATCTCGCCCCAGGCGTAGGCCTGCGCCGGCGTTATGGTCAGGGTATTGGTGGCCGGATCGTACCGATTGGCCTTGATGTCGGCGATGACCTGCGCGCTGACAGCCCCCTGCCGCTCGGGGCTGAACTGGGCGAAGCGGACGCCCGGCCCGGGCGCCGTCGGCGTGTCCATCCCGCCCGCAACGTGATAGTCGCGCATATGCTGGCCGATGCGATGCAGGGTGTCGGCCGAGAAGTCCATGCCGCGATAGGTGCCGTTGCCCCAGATCGAGCCGTGGTCCATCAGGCCGTAGCGCTGGAAAACGTCCTGACCTGCCATGATCTGGTCGTGGCCGAAAAGCGTTTCGTTGCTCCCTTCGACGACCACGCGGGCGGGAATGGGGGCGACGCGGTCCTTGGCGAAGTAGCCCCCGATCAGCAGCAGGGCCATGGAGGCGACAAAGGCTACGATGGCGCCGTTGCGCAGGCCGCGTATACCCATGAACGAGGCTCCTGAGAAATGTCCAATTCCGCTGTCCTGCAAGCCTTAGGGAAGCTTTGGGCATGATAGCCCGCCCGCCCGCCGGCCCGCCCGCAAGCTGAATTTCGCTGTATTTCAAGCGGCATTTTTGCTATTGTCAAGGACTGTTGCCCACTGGAATTTCCTATTTCGACAAGGAGTGGTAGATGGCTTACGTTATCAGCGACAAGTGCACCGCCTGCGGGGTGTGCAAGGACACCTGCCCGGTCGAGGCGATCAGCGCCGGCGAACCGATCTACAAGATCGACGCCGCCACCTGCATCGAGTGCGGCCAGTGCGTTGACGCCTGCCCCACCGGCGCGATCAAGCAGACGTAGTTTCCCGCCGGCCTGCCTGCCGAAGCCTCGGCGCAGGCAGGCGACATAAAGTCGCATCCGGGCCGCCAGCGCAATTCGGCGGCCCTTCTTTTTTTGCCTGTCCTCCGTATTCCTATAGCCATCCTTCAGGGAGGGAGCACGAAGATGCGACACAGAGACACAGAGGCTCAGAGAAGAGAGAGAGAGAAAGCTGAAACAAAGGTCGGAAACGTCCGTTCTCGTTTCAGCTTTTAGCTTTCAGCTTTCAGCTTTCTTACTTTTCCTCTTTCTGCCTCTCTGTGCCTCTGTGTCTCTGTGTCGCATCCCCTCTTTGCTCTGTTCGTCTCTGTGTCGTAGTCTGCAGTTACTAAGAGCTCCCAAAGCCAAGTTCGGAACCGCCGGGCTTGCCGTTCGTCCAAGACAGAAGAGTTGATACAATGCATTGGAAGCCGATCTTCGTCGTGAGATGGCCCTCCAGGGAAACCGCACATGCGTAAACGCATCCTGACGGCAGTGTTGGGGCTGGCATTGCTCGCCGGCCAGGCAAGCTCGCAGACCCTGCCCGCCAGCCTGCCGGCCAGTCTGCCCGCCACCGCCTCCGCCCCGACTCACAGGGTCAGGGTCACCACCCAGCCAACCCTGCAGGGGGCCCAGTGGTGCTACTGGCATGGCCATTACGAGCAGGCAATCGAGCTCTACCGCAGCCTTGCCGCCCAACCGGCATCGGCCGTGGAGGCCGCCATCGGCCTGGCCGATGCCTGCGCCGCCGTCGGCAAATACCAGGACGCGTTGGCGGCATTGCAGGCCGTCGCCGCCCGCGGCGCCAGCCAGGCCGATTGGCAGGTGGCCCTGGCCGGGGCCCTCGCCAACGTCGGGCAGTACGACCAGGCCATCCAGGCCGCCAGAAAGGCCCTCCAGCTTCGTGACGACTGGGGGCCGGCCATCTACACCTGCGGCAGCCTGCTGGAACAGGTCGGCCAGAAGGAACAGGCCAAACAGGTGTACAAGACCAGCGAGAAGATATTCCTGAAGAAGGATTTCGGGCAAGACTGCGCCGAGCTGGTGGCCGCCGGAAAGATCCTCGACCGCTACGCCGTGCTGGCCGCGCAGAAGGCCTCGCGTCAGGCCCAGAACGTCTTGCAGAATTACTTCCAGAAGGCCTACCAGCAGGTGGACAAGGATTACTGGCCGGCCAACCTGGCCGCGGCCACGCTGCTGTTGGAGCGGCACAAGCCCGCACTGGCCCTGGAAGAGTGCCGCCTGATCGACCGCGTAAACCCAAACCACCCGGACGTGTCGGTCATCCGCGGCGTGCTGGCACTGGGGGAGATGAATTTCGAGAAGGCCCTTCAACTGGCCGACCGGGCCCTGGCCGTCAACCCCAACCATGCCGACGCCCTGCTGCTCAAGGCCGCCTGCTACATGCNNATCCAGCGCGTCCTGAAGATAGACCCCGACAACTCCCTGGTCTACCAGACGCTGGGCCAGTGGCTCTCGGCCGCCCGGCAGTACACTGAGGCCGAGAAGTTTCTCAAGAAGGCCATCGAGTTGGCCCCCGAGCAGGCCGGGCCGGTGACCGAGCTGGGCCTGCTGTACATGCAGACCGGCCAGGAGGACCTCGCTCAGGAAACGCTTAAGAAGGCCTTCGAGCTGGACGACTACCGCGGCGACGTGGACAACTACCTCAAGCTGCTGGACAAACTGGCCAAGTTCAAGACCAGGGAAACCGAGCACTTCGTCATCAAGGTTGACCAGCGCGACGAGGTGCTGCTGGACTACCTGGCCGAGCAGGCCGAGGCCATCCACGCCGACATCTCCAAGCACTTCGGCTACACGCCGCCGCAGAAGACCATCGTGGAAGTGTTCCCCGACCACGAGGCCTTCTCGGTGCGCCTTACCGGCCGGGGATGGCTGCCCACGGTCGGGGCCTGCACCGGGCGCGTCATCGCCATGCCCGCCCCCGACCCGCTGCGGAACGGGGGCGCCGGCAGCTTCAACTGGGCGGTGGTGCTGCGGCACGAATACACCCACGCCGTAACGCTGGCCATGACGGAAAACCGCATCCCCCACTGGTTCACCGAGGCCTGCGCCGTGTGGGAACAGGACGACCGCCGCAACTTCGAGGCTGTCAACCTGCTGGTGGGCGCCGTGCGGGCGGGAAAACTCTTCGCCGTGAAGGACCTGGACTGGGGCTTCATCCGCCCCAGGACGCCGGCCGACCGCCCCCAGGCCTACGCCCATGCCGAGTGGATCTTCGAGTACGTCGTCGAGAAAAAAGGCTTCGACGCCATCGTGGCCATGCTCCAGGGCTTCAAGGACAACCTCACCCAGGAAGAGGTGTTCCAGAAATGCCTGGGCGTCGGCCAGGAACAATTCGACAAGGACTTCCTGGCCTGGGCCCGCCAGCAGGTCAGCGGTTGGGGCTTCGACAGCGATCCCAACCCCGACCTGGCCGCCGCCCAGCGGGTCGTCAACGAGCGCCCCGGCGACGACGCCGCCCAGGCCACCCTGGCCATGGCCCTGGCCAGGCAAGGCCAGGCGGCGCAGACTGAGGCCGCCGCGCGCAAGGCCCTGGCCATCAACCCCCAGAACCGCCGCGCCCTGCATTACCTGGCCTGGGCACTGATGAACCAGCAGAAGGAAAAGGACGCCCTCGATGCGGCCCTGGCCCTGCAGGCCCAGGAGCCCGACAGTTGGCTGGCGGCACGCATCATGGCCGAGTCGTACCTCAACAAGCGCCAGTGGGCCCAGGCCATCGGGGCCCTGGAAAACTACAAGCGCCGGCTGCAATACGACCCCTACGCCTACGAGAAGCTCGCCGGGCTGTACATGCAGCTTGGCCAGAAAGAGGCCGCCCTGCCCAACCTGATCGAACTCCACCGCCGCACCATGAAGGACCCCAAGTACGCCCGCCAGGTCGCCGACATCTACCGCGCCACCGGCCAGGCCGAAAACGCCCTCAAGTATTACGACGACGTCATCCACATCAACCCCTACGACGTGACGGCCTACACCAACATGGCCGGGCTGTACCTGGGCGACAAGCAGTACGACAAGGCCCTGCGGGCCGTCCACGCCGTCGCCCTGCTGGAACCCGACAAGGCCGACTCCTGGACCCAAACCGCCCTGGTCTGCTACCGGGTGTACAAGGCACAGAAGACCCCGGCGCTGGCCCAGCAGGCCCGCTCGGCCATCGAAAAGGCCCTCCAACTGGACCCCAACAGCCCCCGCGCCGGCGAAATCCTGGCCCTGCTCAACGAAGAACTGCCCCCCGCCAGCCAGCCGGCGGAGAGTCCACAATAAGGCGCAATCGACTTTGTCGAGTGGCATGCCGGCCGCCCTTTCCGCCATGTCCGCCGACCCCGGCGAGTCGCGTCATCGGCAGGCGTAGGGCCTGCAACCTATTGCACGCGAGAAAGGCACAATTGCGCGAGCAACCTTACCGTTGCTTGACCTACCCACTACTGGGCGACCGGGGATTGACACCCGCCGAACGCCGTTCGCGCCAAGCCTACTTTGGGGGTATTTGGGTGGCCAGTCTCGGCCGGGAATCCGCCAGGGCCTCGCCGGGGGCGGGATCCCGCTGACGCAGCCTTGCTCAGGCCGGGGTATTGCGGTACAACCTTGGCATGAATCCCGGAAAGTCTACTTACCGGGTTTACAGGATACTCGATCAACGGGGCCGGGCGGCGCCTGACCGTCTTTCCAGCCCGCCATGCCGCCCGCTAAGACCTGCCAAGATGGGATACGAGAAGCCAACCCAAACAGACCCTTCACAGGGGAAAGGAACCGTAAATGACTACCGAAGAACGGCTGGAAAAGCTGGAACGGGAATTGACCAAGACGAAGCGCCGCAACCGTTGGCTGCTGGGCGGGGTGGGCTTAGTGCTGGGCATGTTCGCCCTGGCTTGGGCGACCATAGGAACTGCCGGTAAGGCCCAGGCCCAGGCGACGGGTCCGGCCAAGAAGGTCATACACGCCAACGAATTCATCCTGGAAGACGAGAACGGCAAGGTCCGCGTTGTGTTGAGCGCGAGGACGGACGGATCGGGTTTGTTCCTCTACGACGAGAACAGCAAGGAACTTGTCATGCTGGCCGTGAACAAAGCGGGTCCGGGCTTGGCTCTGTGTGACGCCAAGGGCGAACCCCGTGTCCAATTGACCGCGGAAGATGACGGGGCCAGACTAATCCTCTCCGACGAAAAAGGCCTATCCGGCGCCGCCCTCGGCGTGCTCAAGAACGGGCCAGAATTGCGGCTGTTCGACGATAAGAGCAAGACCCGCGCCATGCTGGGCGTGAACAAGGACGGGCCGGCGCTGACCCTGTGCGACGAGAATAGTAGACCGCGCGCCGTGATGTACGTATTCAAAGACGGTCCGGGTATGGACCTGTTCAATTTCGATAAGGATGGTCGGGTTCTATCGCTACCCAAAGACAACAAGAAACCAACTCGCCCGGTGCTGACCGAACCATCGGCCACCCCGGCCAAGACTACACAATTGGGCATCTGTCCTTCGTGCAACGGCAGCGGACTATCGGGCTTCGCTTGCACGTATTGTAATGGAACAGGCAAGCAGAACGGTTCCGCGTGCGGCATGTGCCGTGGGGGGATCATGGAATGTATCCGCTGCCGTGGGACCGGCCACACTAAGGAATGAATCGCGCAACTTCCAGGCTGCAACTCACCCCCCTGCTTTGCGGATTCGCTTGTCCGGGGCCTGAAGCCACCTCAGCCAACGAAGCCCTCTCACCGATAAACCGCAGTGCCTGGGGCGCCCCCGCCCGAGAACGACGAAATCCCGTGTTGATGGAGCTCCTTATGCCCCTTCGGCGATCCTGCAGGAAAGTGTGACGCAGCAACAGGGAGTCATGCGATGGCATGGACGCTGTCCAGAACTCAGGGCCAAAACCCGGAGCGATTGACCAAGCTGGCTATTCGCGTGTTAGCCCGACTGGACGTCGAACCCAACGGATGCCTGCTCGCGGAGTTGGCTTTCGATGAGCTGCAGCGTACAGATTCGATAGGTCGAGCGCTGGTTAAAGACGCTCTGATGGCCATTTCTCACTGTTTCCGGCTCGTGGAACTAGCCAACCCCGAGGGCAAGCAGGAGTGGGGCTGCAAGGTGCTATATGCGGTCAGTAAAGACAGTTGGGAACAAGTTAAGAGTTTCTTATCAGGAAAGAGGCTGGACTAATACCGGTTGTCCCTGGTTGCGGCCCTATTTCGATTTAGAAAGGTGGTGTGTGATGGCTAAACAGATCGTGGCGGTGGGCCTGGATGGCGTGCTGGCGACAGCCTAACCAACAGGTAGCTATGCAGAGCATTATCAGGAAGGCCGGGTAGCTCCCGGCCAAGTGGCTCCGGCGGGTTTGGCCGTTCACCTTTCCGGCCGACTCGCCGGGGCAACCTGTTAGAGAAAGGTGAAAAATGAACGAGCACTTATCCCTTGCCGCATCGTCCCTGCTGGCCCGGCTGGAACAGTGGGTCAAGCAGATCGCCCTCAGCACTCCTAAGACCGGATGGGCCTACTGTGCGCCGACCCTACGAGACATTGCGGGCGACGTAAGGAATGTGATTACATCTCTGGCCGTTGACGGGAAAGCCCCTATCGGCCAGAGGATCACCGACGATTTCAGTGCCTTATGTAAACAGGCGACCGCCCTGGATCGGCTCTGCTCGTCGGCGCGGGCGCATGGTGGCGGCGATGATGCTTGGTGCGAGGAGGTTGAAGACGCCCTGCGTTTAACCCGGACGATATGGCGGGTGCTGGTGGACAGCGTTGCGTACGCAATGGGCCAGGCCCAGGTGGCGCCGCCGGTGGAAACCGTCTCCGGCCCCGCCGCTGCTGGAGCATCGGCCAAACCTGCTGACGATGAACGGCCGCCACATTTGTTTAGGCCAATACTACTCCGATCCGCCCTTTGGCTTGTCGGATTTGCCGGTCTTGAATGCGCCTTGGGTTTGTGCGTCTGGTATTGGGGCGATGGCGCGAATCTTTTGCAGAAGATTACGAACTCCTGGGTATTGTTTCTTGCCGTCTTTGCTTTCTGTGCTTTTTTATACCCGTTTGTTCTTGGTAGAGAGCGATGGCGACGGCTCCAGTTTTGGCGTGGCAATGACAAATAATCAGTCGGTAGGGCGAGCGACTGCCGGGTCGCTCGCGCAATTCCCTCGCCTGGGGATGGGAAGACGGACGGCGGGCAATGCCCGCCCTACCCATCCCTCGAAAACCGCCGGCTGGAGAAGAAGAGGCAGTGGCGTGATTGGCCAAGGGGTGCCATCTCGGCCTGCCGATGGTGTGATTTCAAGGGTTGGGGCTGGACATGGTCACGCCGGGAGGTGAAACAGCGCGACCATGCCGACCGCCATCCAGGGGAGGGAACCAGATTCAGGAACATGGCCCCGCCCTTGCGATTTGCTTGTCTCCAATTCGCATCGTAGCTTGTCATCGAAGGGGCGGCAGGACGGTTGCGCCCACGGAGAGGACGGAGACAGGATGATCTATCGCGTTTCCTACATGGTCAACCAGGATCGCTGCACCGCCGAAGTGGAGGCTTCCTCGCCGCAGGAGGCCATGGTCAAGTTCAATCACACCCGGGCCGAGCGGCCGCAACAGCATCGCTGGCCGCATCGCATCCTGAGCGTTTCCCCCCAGCCGCAGGAACAGCTTGAGTGGTAGCGGAGAAAGGCTACAGACCACAGGCCACAGACCGAGCTTAGGCTTTGCCTATATCCGCCACCGCCTCACGTTATTTCCCAAACGCTGTTTGGAGCGTTTGCCCGCGCAGCATGCAGGTGTACTCTCGCGCCGTGATCGTTCCGAGGAATCCGACGGCGTTTTTGATGGAGATCGTGATTATCTGCTGTGAATCTGTGCTCGCACCAACGGCGCCCCACCTCCCGGCATAGAATACTGGCTTGGCAGTCATGGAAAGAATATCTCCGTCGCGAATCTGCTTTGCCTGCTCCCTATCCATGCGCACCTTTACAGATTGAAAAAGGGCGACCGATAATCTTGCATCTTTGCGCGACAAATACGGCACCGCCCTGAATCCCTTGACCTGAATCTCCGCCACATCCTCTGAAACCATCCGCACGTCTGCCACGTCCCACTCGACAACCAATGAGCAATCCTTCGCCTGCTCTGCAACCGACTTCTGAGCCTGCGCCACCGCGTCATCCTTCTCTATCGAGTTCTTCGCTTTGTCGAATGGCGCAGCCGCTTGATCAACGGCAATCAGGAGCTTGTCAAGCGTCATCTGAGGCAACGATGCCCTGGACGTAGTTCCCGGCAATCTCTGGGTTGCCGCTGCGCCGGTTGAGGCCGTTGAAGGCTGGCTGTGCACCTCTGAGGGCTCAGGAAAGGCCGTCACAAAACTGATCGCAGTAACGCTGGCAACCAGGATGATCTTGACTGCAAGACTGGTCATTCGTTGCCCCTTCGATTTTCTGCCGCCGTTACTCAGCGGTGGTTCTACCGCAAGAATACACAATGACAATCTTTCGCTCAGGTGGTCGCAGGCGCCCCCTTCGGGGGCCTGGTCCTTAATCGCCACGTGTTCCACGGGCTTACGCCCACAGGTATCTACACAACTTGTAACTAGTTTCAAACACAAGAGTTGTAAGATATTCTGGATCCAAAGGAAAAGTATGCCCCGGCGCGGAGCGCATCGAAATGCTTGGCTTTCCTGTTGTTTTGCTCCCACCATCGCCTGACCGCTAACTTGCATGCCAACTTGTGTAGATACCAATGGGCTTGCGCCCGTGGCTATGGGCAAGCGCCCCCTTCGGGGGCTTGCCGCGCGACATGCGTGTGGCGTCTTCAGTTTTCCGATTTCAGGAATGGCGTCAATCCCTTATCGCAGCCGGCCAAGCAGTTGGCAGATCAGCAGGAAGGCGATCCAGGCGGCGAAGATGACGAAGATGGCGATTATCTGCCAGCGCGGGCGGCGGGCGGCGCGGCCGGGTATGCCGTCGATCACGTCTTTGGGCTGGGGCGGTGGCATCTCGTCAGGCGTGTCTGTCTTTGGCTTCATGGCATAATGGCTTTCGAGCGTCATTGGCAGTGGAAGACGCTGCCGGGGCGGAAGGCGGTCTCAAAGGGGTAAACGTCGCGGAAGTCTTCCAGGCTGTCGGTGTCGGTCTTCTGCATGAGGTTGTTGTTGACCAGCAGGTAAACCATCTGGCCGAAATCCAGGGTGGCGCGGATGTTCCACCGGGCCAGCACCGCCGGGGCCAGCAGGCCCCAGCGCTCCAGGGCTTCCTGGCGGAGACTGCGGCAGAGCTGCCGCCCGTCAACGTGCCGCGGGCCGGGCTTTTCCGACTCCTGGCCGTACATCTCCTTCACCGCCCGGGCCAGGCCTTCGTGCAGGAAGGCGAAGGCCTCCAGCGGATATCGCCCGTCGCGGCGGATGACTTCCTCCAGCTCGTTTTCCGGCTTCTGGCTCATAACTTCCTTGGAAACAGCATGGCGGCCTTGCCCAGCGCCTGCCCCGGCGTCAGCAGGCCCCAGCGGCCGACCTGGTCCAGCCGGCGCGGACCCGCCAGGCCAAGTTGCGAGAGCCCCTCGGCGGCCTTGTCGGGCATGAACGGCTCGAGGTAGCTCAGCACCAGCCGGACCGCCTCGGCGCAGGCGTACAGAATGCCCCCCAGCCGCTGACGCTGGGTAGCGTCCTTGGCCAGTTTGAACGGCTCGGTCACGTCGATGAACTTGTTGGTGGCGTTCACCAAGTCCTGCACCTTGTCCAGGTAGGCATTGAAGCGGCACTGCTCCATGGCCGGCCCGGCGGCGGCGATGAGCGCCTCAGCCGCCTGCTGCACCGGCTGGGCGCCGGCTGAGGGGTCGGGCTGGGGAACCTGTGCCTGGAAATACCGCCCGATCATGTTGACCGTGCGGGCCAGCAAATTCCCCACGCCGTTGGCCAGATCGACGTTGTATCGCAGTTGAAACGCCTGGCGGGAGAAATCGCCGTCGGCCCCGAAGGGCACCTCGCGCAGCACGAAGTAGCGGAAGGCGTCGCGGCTGTATTCGTTGCACAGTTCGGTGATGACCTCGCGCGAGACGAAGTTGCCCAGGCTTTTGGACATCTTCTTGCCCTCGCTGGTCCACCAGCCGTGGGCGAAAATCGTCCGCGGCAGGGGCACGTCCAGGGCCATCAGCAGGCAGGGCCAGTAGACCGTGTGGAACCAGAGAATGTCCTTGCCGATGAGCTGCAGGCTGGCCGGCCAGAAATCCCACCGCCCCTGGTCGCCCTCCTGCCCGATGGGGGGATAACCCAGGGCGGTGATGTAATTGGAGAGGGCGTCGATCCAGACGTACACGCAGTGGGTCGGGTCGTTGGGCAGGGATACGCCCCAGTTGTCCAGCTTGGCCAGGCTGCGGGAGATGGACAGGTCCTCCAGCCCGTCGGCCAGTTTGCTGAGCACCTCGTTGCGGCGCGACTCGGGCCGGATGAACTCCGGGTGGGCCTGGATGTAAGCCAGGAGTTTCTCGCGCCACTGGCTCAGGCGGAAGAACCAGCTTGGCTCGCTGTATCGCACCAGGGGCTTGCCGGAGATGGCCGACTGGTACTGGTTTTCGCGGGCGGCGGACTCGGTGACGAATTCCTCCTGCCCCTCGTCGTACCAGCCTTCGTACTTGCCCTGGTAGACCTGGTCGCGCTGGAGCAGCCGCTCCATGATCGCCTGCAGGCGCTTCTCGTGGCGGGCGTCGCTGGTGCGGATGAAGTCGTCGTTGGAGATGTTGAGGAACTTCCAGAATTCCTGGAAGTGCACCACCACCGAGTCGGCCAGTTGCCGGGGCGTCAGGCCCTTTTCCGCGGCGGCTTTGACGATCTTGACGCCGTGCTCGTCGGCGCCGGTGAGGAACCAGGTTTGGTGGCCGCAGGCGCGGTGGTAGCGGGCCAGCACGTCGGCCGCGATGGTGGTGTAGGCATGCCCGATGTGCGGAGAGTCGTTGACGTAGTAAATCGGCGTAGTGACGTAGAACTTCTGGCCCATCATCCGGTCCTTGTGTCCCAAAGGTCTTCACAGCATGGCCGGGAGGCCAGGAAAGGTCAAGCCCCTGGCAGGGCATGTTCACGAGTCGTTTCACCATAGCGAGTTGATTCTTCTGATTTGGGAAGATGTTCTCACCCAGCCCATCACTTAATCTTGCCCCCCGAACTCCCTATCGGTTAAACTCACCTCCCGCACCGTACTCGGGTGAACCCCAATCACTGTTGGGGTGTAAAGGGAGATAAGAATGCGCACACTTCCGCCGAACACAGTAACTGACTGGACCGGCACTAGTAACTGGTGGATTCCGCGATCCCTGGACACAAACTGCCCCTTCTGTCGGCGTGCCGTCAACTTCGCGCTTGAAAGCCAAATTTGGGACTCAAACCGGAAAACAATGGCCTCAACCGCACGCTGCCCTGGATGCGGAGAGCACATTTCAATATGGGTGGTGGATCCCGGGCCAGCAAAGGATTCGAGCAAGAAGGGGGCGTCCTGTATCGCGATCTTCCCACCTAACGAGGACAATCATAAGCCCATCGACGGCGCCGAGCATGTCCCAGAGGCCATCCGTCGCGCCTACAGCGAAGCAATCCAGGTTTACAACGCTAAAGTCTGGTCAGCCACTACGACCCTGTGCCGTCGAACACTTGAAGGCATGGTCCTACACCTGACAGGGCTTCAATCAGGCAACAAACCCCTTGCACAGATGTTACGGGAGTTGCCAACTAAAGTCGATCTCGGCAAGCCGATCACTTCTCTCGCTGATAGCGTGAGGCTGGGCGGCAACTTGGGTGCCCACTTTGATATGGGTGCCGACCCTGATGAAGAGTTAGCAAAGACGATGCTCGATCTACTGGAATACTTGTTAGAGTACTTCTTCACCATCCCCAAACTTATCGAATCAGCCCAATCGGTGCTCGACAAGAAGCCTTAAGAGAATCTTCCGCACCCAAACGACCAAGAGCGACCGTGGCAAATGCGGAGCGATGCAAGGAGAGGTTCGTCCAGGCCCGGAGGGCCGGCCAGAGTTTAGCCGGGGGTGGAGCGGCGACTCTTTTTCTTCTTTGTCGCCGCGCAACCCCCGGTAGCGGTCTTCGGAATGACCCAAAGGCAGTGACGTGGTCGCCTGGGAGGATGTGATGCTCCCTGCCGATGGTGTGGTTTTCCAAGAGGAATACTCAGGCAAGAGGAATCTGCTTCCCGAGGCTGCCACGGCATCGCGAGCAAGATCAACTTCGCACGCAGGTCAAGCCGTTCGCTCTGGGGTGATGGGCGTTTTTTCCGGGGGCTGTGCTCGCACGGCTACGCCGTGCTCACTTCGCCCCCGGCTAAATTCTTGCCGGCCCCTGGGGCCTGATTCTGCCCAGTTTGGCGATCCAGATAATCCGTCTCGGCACTTCGGTCTTTGTGAAGTCTGGGTAGAGTCAATTGGGGGGGGGGGGCGGAGAATTCCCACCATTGCCGCCCTGGCCTTGGGGATTACCGCCCAGCGGGCCGGACCGGTCGCGTCCGCGGTGGCGACGGCGTCTGTGCCGGCCCTGGCCTTGGTTCTGGCCGGGGCCTTGCGGTGGGCCTGCGCTTTGGCCCTGTGGCGACAGGCCGGCCGGGGTGGACTGGCCTGTCCCCTGGGCAGGCTGATCGGGGTTGGGGCCTTGCGAGCCTCGCGGGGAAGGTTGGCCCGGCATTTCCTCACGACGGCCACGATGGCGCCGTCGGTGCCGCCGGCCTTGACCTTGGCCCTGGCCTTGATCCTGGCGTTGACCCCGGCCTTGATCCTGGCGTTGACCTTGGCCTTGATCCTGGCGTTGACCCCGGCCTTGATCCTGGCGTTGACCTTGACCTTGATCCTGGCCCTGAACCTGGCCTTGACCCTCGGCGGGCTGACGCTCCTGCACCGGCTGGACCGCCTGGTCCAGTGGCGTTTCGTCGGGCATCTCCGCCGCGGGGGGCGGCTGGGGGTGCTCCTGGGCAACCTCAGGCTCAGGTTCCGGCGCGGCTTGCGGCTGGTCCTGGATGGGCGGGGGAGCCTCTTGAGTATCGGGCGATCGGGCGTCGGCGTTTTGCCGCGCCCGTTCAGCCATGTCCTCGTCGGCCCGGGCCTGGGCCTGGGCGTGGGCCGCCTCCTGCTGGGCGGCCGCCTGCTGGGCCCGTTCCGCCGGACGCATGGCCCGCCGCGGCTGTGGGGCTAACTGCCCGGCCGGTTCGGGAATATTCCGCTCCACGATGCGTTCGTTGGCCACCACCGCCAGCGTTCCGTCGGTCAGAAGCAATCGCACCAGTTGCGTCAGCACCTGGCCTTCCAGCACTCTGCCCACCTGGGCCTCGCCGGTGCGCACCCAGGTGCCCTTGCGCGGCAACTTGGCCTGGAGCTGTTCGTAGGTCTCATCCTCGTAGCGCAGGCAACACATAAGCCGGCCGCAGCGGCCGGAGATCTTCGTCGGGTCCAGCGTGGCCTTCTGCATCTTGGCCATGCGCATGGAGACGGGCTTGAGGAACTTGAGGTATTCCTGGCAGCAGCAGCGCTGGCCGCAGCGCTCGTAGTCGGCCACCAGGCGGGCCTCGTCGCGGGCGCCCACCTGGCGCATCTCGATGCGGGTGTGGTATTGCGAGGCCAGGCGCTTGACCAGGTCGCGGAAGTCCACCCGCTGGGAGGCGATGAAGTAGAAGATAATCCGCTCGCCGCCCAGCAGGTGCTCCACGCAGACGATCTTCATGTCCAGGCCGAGTTGGCGGATGTGCTGGTCGCAGTAAGTGGCGTGTTCGTCGCCGGAACGGTCCAGGTGCTGCTGCTCGTTGAGGTCCTGGGGGGTGGCCAGGCGCATCACCCGCCCGTCGCGGGTGAAGGGATAGTCCGGCCCGTTGGCGCGGAGATAGTCTTCCAGCCGGTCGTGGTTGATGCAGCGTGGGTAGCTGGGGCAGGATGAATCGCCCAGGCCGGTCAGCACCTTGCCCAACTCCACCCCGCGTTCGCTGCGGACGACCAGCATGCAACCCGGGGCGGGGGCGGTCTCGAGGTTATGGCGGAACAAGCCCGTCTGGGCCATGCGGCCGTAACGGACGATCACGCACTTTTCCAGAGGGGCTTCCCCCGCGCCGGCGGGTTCGCTGCCCGTCGGGTTTTCAACCGGTGGCGATGTCGGATCGGACATAATGGGTCAGGTCAAGCCTCTCGTCGCCCGGCATGGGCTTAGCCCGATTATATCAGGCCGGCCTCCCCCTCCAAAGCTGCTATTAGTCCAAGATTTCTCCTCGCCCGGCCGATATTTGCATAAGATGCCACCTTGTTTGGAGCGGCGCCGCCGCGGCGGGCGGAGCCAGGAAGAGGATTCCGCGATGCGACAACGCGTTTTAATATTGGCGGCGGGGGTGTTGGCGGCGGTGCTGGCCGGCTGCCAGGCCCAGCCCCGCATGGTGGTGGAGCAGTTGCCCATCGGCTCCATACTGGCCCATTCGTCGGCGAGTCCGCCCCGCCCAGCCGTCAACGATCCGCCGCCGGGCGAGGGCGAAGCGGCCTGGCGCCCCCTCTGCGACGAGCGGCCATGGCGATGGATCGTGCTGCACCACAGCGCCAGCGAGGTCGGCTCGGCGGCGATTTTCGACCGTGAGCATCGCGCCCGCGGCTGGGACGGCCTGGGCTATCATTTCGTCATCGACAACGGCCAGGGCGCCCCCGACGGGCAGATCGAGGTCGGACCGCGCTGGTGGCAGCAGAAATGGGGGGCCCACACCGGCAGCACCCCCGACAACGCCTACAACAACTACGGNNGCATCTGCCTGGTGGGCGACTTCTCCAGGCAGAGCCCCACCCAGGCCCAACTGCGCAGCCTGCAGACGCTGCTGGCCTACCTGATGGACCGCTACCGCATCGACGCTTCCTGCGTCATCGGCCACCGCGACGCCCCCAACGCNNGCCAACACCGAATGCCCCGGCGACCGCTTCTACGACTACCTCAATCGCACCCTGCGCCCCAGCCTGCGCCAGGGCATAGCCCGGCGGTAGAGTTCCGGGTTGCGAGTTCTCGGTTGAGAGTTGTACCTGGACACCTACGGCACGGGACGCAGCGAGGGTTTCGTGAGCGACCTGCTTGGCGACTTGTATATCCAGCGCCACCGCGCCATGCAGGCAGGCATGAGGCAGGGCTTCTCCAGCCTGACCTGGCAGAAGAACGCGGTGTTCGTGGGCTACGAAGCCTACAGCCGGGTGAATTGGTTGCCGGCGACAAACGACCCCAACCCCACCATGTGGAACGGCGGATCGCGCCTGCAGCGTAACCGTGCCGGGATTCGGGGAAGTGAACATCACGGCCACCCAGGACGGATCATATCACCTGGTTACCGAAAAGGGCCGCAAGGTCCAGCGGGTGCAGTTGGTGGAGATCGACCTGAACCTGCCGACCTCGGCCATGCGGTAGCGGCGGCGTACTTGCCTTTTCCCGCCATTCGTTCCGCCCGGATTATTGCCCAGGTTCGATGGGCGGGAGCGATTTCGGCAGGCAGAGCACGTAGTCGCGTATCTGGTCGCGCACCCGGCGGTAGATGTCCATTATCTCTTGGCGGCCCTGCGCCTGCCGGGCCAGGACCGGCGGATCGTCGAAGGGCACGTGCAGAACCCGCCCCCGACCCGGGAAAACCGGGCATCGCGCCTCGGCGTCGGCGCAGAGGGTGACCACGTAATCGAAGGCCACGCCGGCCAATTCCGACGCCNNCTGCCCGCCGATATCCACCCCCGCCTGGGCCATGACCTCCACCGCCAGCGGATTAAGCCCGTGGCTCTCAACGCCGGCTGAGTAAGGCTCGATAACGTCCCCGCGCAGGGTCCGGGCCCAGCCTTCGGCCATCTGNNATCTGGCTGCGGCAGGAGTTGCCCGTGCAGAGAAACAGGATTCTGAGTTTTCCAGGTTTTCCAGCCATCGCCTCATTTTCGCATCTGTGGCGGATTGATGCCATGCCTTTGCGCGTCTCCTGCGGAAAGACATGCAACGCCAGGCAACAGGGAAATGGCAACAAGATTCGCGGCCAATGAACCGCTTGGGCGGATGCGGCTGGCCCCGGAAAAACAGTGCTGATCGCCTGTTGGCGGCTCATGCCAATCTGGACGCATCCTCCGCGAATCATATCCGCGGTTTTCTCTCAACCCCGGGCGGAGAATTCTGGTAAAAGAAAGGGCTACGCGCGGCGCGTGGGCGCCGGCGGGAGAGGCTTATGTCACTGGTGGTGGGCGAGGGCCTGCGCAAGGTGTACGGCCCTCACGAAGTCATTGCTAGCGCCACGTTCGCCATCGAGCGCGGCAACCGCATTGGCCTGGTCGGACGCAACGGCCAGGGCAAGACAACCCTGCTGCGCCTGCTGATCGGGCAGGAAGAACTCACCGCCGGCACCATCCAGATACAGCGCGGCACGCGCATCGCCTACCTGCCCCAGGACCCGCCCGCCCTGGCCGACGTGTCGCTGTGGGATTACATGCTCACATCCTTCGCCGACCTGCGCCAGATCGAGGACCAGATGCACCAACTGGCCGACCGGCTCGGCGGCCCCGACGCCCGCAAGGACCTCCTGAACCGCTACGGCGAGATGCAGGCCCAGTTCGAAAACCGCGGCGGCTACGATATCGAGCACCGCATCAAGATCGTGCTTTCGGGCCTGGAATTCACGCCCAACCAGTATGGCATGCCCCTGGCTAAGCTCTCCGGCGGGCAGCGCACCCGGGCCCTCTTGGGCACGCTGCTCTTGCGCCAGTGCGACCTGCTGCTGTTGGACGAGCCCACCAACCACCTGGACCTGGAGGCCACCGAGTGGCTGGAGAACTTCATCGTCCAGTCCAACGGCACCATGATCATCGTCTCCCACGACCGCACCTTCCTGGACCGCACCACCACCGACACCTGGGAGATATCCTTCGGCAAGCTGGAGTCCTACACCGGCAACTACTCGGCCTACCAGGAGCAGCGCGAGATGCGGTACAAGGAGCGCCTGCGCCGCTACGAGGCCCAGCAGGAATTGATCGAGAAGACCCGTTCGTTCGTCGCCCGCTACGGGGCCGCCCTGCGCACCAAGCAGGCCCACGGGCGGGTGACGCGCCTGGAACGCCACCTCAAGACCGAGGGCATCGACCGCCCGGTGCTCCACCAGGACATCAACCTGCGGCTCAACGCCGCCAAGCGCTCCGGCGACATCGTGCTGCGGACGGCCGACCTGGCGGTGGGCTACCCGCCCCATCGCCCGCTCATTCGCTCGGACGACCTGCAGGTGCTGCGCGGCGACCGCATCGCCATCCTGGGCGGCAACGGCGTGGGCAAGACCACCCTGCTGCGGACCATGCTGGGGGAACTGCCGCCCCTGGCCGGCCAGGTGCGGCTGGGGGCCAGCGTGCAGTTGGGATATCTCTCGCAGACCCACGACAACCTTGACCCCGACCTGACCGCCATCCAGACCATCGTGGCCGTCCGCCCCACCGAGTTGACCGGCGAGCAGGCCCGCAACCTCCTGGGGGCCTTCCTCTTCACCGGCGAAAACGTATTCAAGCGCGTGGGCGACCTCTCGGGCGGCGAGCGCAGCCGCGTGGTGCTGGCCCGACTGGCGCTGGAGGGGGCCAACGTGCTGATCATGGACGAACCGACCAACCACCTGGACGTGACCTCGCAGGAAGTGCTCCAGGATGT